>NZ_JBQFLT010000002.1:0-364189 GCF_056531425.1 Ruegeria sp. N4 | reverse complement strand
TACCCCAGCTTCTGCAACTGAACCGCAGACTCAGGCGTCATCGCAACCCGATTCTCACCCTCATATATCTCTCTTGGTGTGCCTATTTTCATGCGCAGCTCTTTCAATGTCGTGGGAAGTCGGCTCGGAGACAGGGGAGAAGGAGTGCGTCTCCGAGCCAAACGCACAGCCTTGCAAGTGTGCGTGTTCCGGTGATCCGCCGCGTTTTGTTGCCGTTTGGCACGCATCGGCGATCAGGTCTCGGCAGATCAAAGCCCAACGGCCTGGCCGTTTGGGATCTGCCAGATATGCGGGTCTGCCTTGACAAACGCCGCTGTGATGTCTCTGGGCGGGTATTGCCGGGTTTCGACAACGGCCCAGAAAGAGGGGTGAGAGCGCCGGGGCGCTCTCGGACCCGAAGTGTTATTCCATGACCGGGATGGTGAATTCGCCACCTTCCTTGATGCCCGAGGGCCAACGCGCGGTCACAGTCTTGGTGCGTGTGTAGAATTTGAACGCATCCGGGCCGTGCTGGTTCAGGTCGCCAAAGGCCGATTTCTTCCAGCCACCGAAGGTGTGATAGGCCAGCGGAACCGGGATCGGAACGTTGATGCCGACCATGCCGATGTTGATACGGTTGGCAAAGTCACGGGCGGTGTCGCCGTCGCGCGTGTAGATCGCGGTGCCGTTGCCGTATTCATGGTCCATCGCATAACCAATGGCTTCTTCGTAGGTCTTGGCGCGCAGGGTGCTCAGAACCGGGCCGAAGATCTCTTGCTTGTAGATGTCCATGTCGGTTGTCACGTGGTCGAACAGGTGCGGACCGACATAGAAACCGTCTTCATAGCCTTGCAGGTTGAAGTCGCGGCCATCGACGACCAGCTTCGCGCCCTGATCAACACCGCTCTGAACCAGACGCAGGATGTTTTCCTTGGCGGCCGAGGTGACAACCGGACCATAGTCAACGTCGTTGCCCGAGGTGTAGGGGCCGACCTTCAGGCTTTCGATACGCGGGACCAGCTTTTCGATCAGACGGTCTGCGGTTTCGTCGCCAACCGGAACGGCAACCGAGATCGCCATGCAGCGTTCGCCTGCCGCACCGTAACCGGCACCGATCAGAGCGTCGGCGGCCTGATCCAGATCCGCATCGGGCATGATGATCATGTGGTTCTTTGCACCGCCAAAGCACTGCACGCGCTTGCCGTTGGCACAGCCGGTTGCGTAGATGTATTCGGCAATCGGGGTCGAGCCGACAAAACCGATCGACTGAACCGTCGGGTTGTGCAGGATTGCGTCAACCGCTTCCTTGTCGCCGTTCACGACCTGCAGGACGCCCTTGGGCAGACCGGCTTCTTCCATCAGTTCGGCCAGCATCAGCGGAACCGACGGCGCGCGCTCGGACGGTTTCAGGATGAAGGCGTTGCCGCAGGCGATAGCCGGGGCAAACATCCACATCGGGATCATGGCCGGGAAGTTGAACGGGGTGATACCCGCGGTCACACCCAGAGGCTGACGCATCGAGTACATGTCGATGCCGGTACCGGCGCTGTCGGTGAAGTCACCTTTCAGCATTTGGGGGGCACCGATGCAGTATTCCGCCACTTCCAGACCGCGCTGGATGTCGCCTTTGGCGTCGGGCAGGGTCTTGCCGTGCTCGCGGCTCAGCGCTTCGGCCAGCTTGTCCATGTCGCGGTTCAGCAGGCTGACAAACTTCATCAGAACGCGTGCGCGTTTCTGCGGGTTGGTTGCGCCCCAAGCCGGTTGTGCCGCAGCAGCAAGCTCGACCGCTTTGTTGACTTCTTCAGTGGTCGCCAGCGGGCATTTCGCCTGAACTTCACCGGTTGCGGGGTTGTAGACATCGGCAAAGCGCGATGTTGTTCCGGCGGTGTGCTCGCCGTTGATGAAGTGAGTCAGTTGTTCCATTGGCTTTCTCCACTAAGCTTTTCCGTTTCCTATCCATGTAAAAATGCAATTCCCATAAAAAATTTCGCATATCTATTTTGCGTTTTTGCAAAGCAACCGGAGAGCTGCCCGCTTAAGTATTTTGATTCATTGGGCCAATCCATCCATCTCGGATAGGTGGGGAAGGGCGGGTAGTCACAAATCGGCCGAGCCGTGTTTCCCTGAAAGGCGTGTTTCATGGCGCTGAGCGCTTGGTTTTTGGCTGGTCAGCGGATTGGTTAGGTTCGCCTCAACCAAAACTGCGCCCAGTGATAAGCCACAGATTCGGGCGTTGTGTCCGAAGACATGGGGCCAGACCCCCGATCATTCCCGAGAACGGATCACCGCAAACAAGCCGAAGGCAAAAGCCGCGCTGCCGAACAGGTTGATCGCAATCGCTACCGCCCATTTTGTTGCCGAGGCATAAGAGGCCGGATCGGCGATAACATGCCTCAGGACGCCGCCTGCGAACAGGAACACAAGAACCGGTAGGACAAATACGCGGTAGGTTCTGAACCACCCCAACAGGCCCAGCCCAATGACGACACCCATCACAATGACGACCATCTGAGCACCAAGCGCCTGATCCCCTGCCCAGCCCGGCAGACCCTGCTTGATGTCGCGCAGGCTGAGAAGGTTAAAGACGGTGGCGGCCACAAGCCAAAGGCATTGCGCGTAAAGTGCTTTCTTGAAAGGCTGCATTCTGGTCCCCTGTGCCCCGAGAGTAAGCGGCGGTCAGAGCCAAAAGGGCGCAAAAGCCAATGACATCAATCACGCCTCCAACTTCAACCCGCTGAGCCGGGCGGCCAGACGCAACATCGGAATTTGCAGCTTTGACAGACCAAGCCTGGATCCAAAGCCGACCGGAATGGTCATGTCGTCCAGGCTGTCGGGCAGCGGTGTCAGGCTTTCATTGCCGTTCTCGGTGACAAGCACGGTGTCGGAATGACGGAACCCGCCCAGCCCCTCGATGTAGACCCCAGGCTCGATGGTAAAGACCATGCCGGGGCGGATTTCGTGGTGATAGCCTTCGGCCAGAAACGGCCCCTCATACGCGGTCACGCCGATCCCGTGGCCGGTGCGGTGCAGCAGGTTGTCGCCAAAGCCCGCTTTGCGGAAAACGTCGTTCACCGCCACATCCAGATCGTGCATCGAAGTGCCGGGCTTGCACATCTGAAACGCAAGCGCCCTTGCCTGCATCATGGTGTCATAAGGCTTGCGCGCCGCATCCGGGACGCGGCCCAGAAAAAAGCTGCGCTCGACCTCGCACCCGTAGCCGTCCAGCAGCCCGGCGACAATCGCGGTGTTCCCGCCGCACTCAGCCATGCCCAGATCGAAAACCGAGGTGAAATTATGCTGATCATGCGAGATGCGCGGCGGCTGCAACACCCCGGCCATGCTGGTGCACAGAAAATTCGCCTGCGGGTTGTCGATCAAAAGTTTGAGCGAGGACAACTTGTGCACTTTGGAGTGAACCGAAAGCATCGATTTGCCCGGTTTGGCCCCTTTCAGAAGCCGCCGCGTCGGACGGGCGCAGGCCTTTTGCGGTGACATGGTGATCCACCCTCATCCGAAATGAATTGATTTGAAAATCAATAAACCAAGAGGGAACATCATTGTGTTACCACACTGTCAAGTTACTGACGGCACGGCCGTCGGTTCAGGTTTTGACTTTGTGGCGTCAGCGCACCGCCGGGCTGATTAGCACCCCGGAACGATGCGGTAATCGCGACGGGCACCATTGCCCAATGTGCGGATCGCGTCCTGATAGGCGACGCTGTAATAGGCGCTATGCGCCGCTTCGACGCTTTCGAACTCGATCACAACGACACGGTTGTTGTTTTCACCTTCCAGAATCTCAGCCGGTTCCGAGCGGGTGACGAAGCGCCCGCCAGCGGCCTGGATCGCGGGGCCTGCAATCGCGGCATATGCGGCAAAGCACTCGGGATCAGAGATTTCGGTGTAGGTGACGACGGAATATGCCTTGGTCATAAGTGACCCTTTCTGCTTCATCAGGTTGATTGCGACGCAACCTATGGGCCGGATTCTGAGGCGTCAAGCAAGGGTGGTGCGCGGTTTTTTGGGGTCGTTGGGGTCCTTTTGGCGAGGTTTGACCGGCCCGAAACAAGGCGCGAAACACGCTGGCCTACAGAGAAAGACTTGTGGTGCACAGACCACCACGCGTTTCAGTTTGTGTACTCATCTGACTCCTCACCGTTTCAGATTTTCGTTCAAAAGGATCGCGCGCGCGGTTTCGCGGACACGATCTGGATCGTTGGGATGCAGCGCGATTTCGCAAAAGCTGGTTGCCCCGAAACACAGCGCAACAATGCTGAAGGCCCGGTCAAACCGGTCGATATCGCTGTGGCCCAAACCGTCGCGGGCCATACTGTCGCAAAGCGTGGCGCAGACCCTTTGGTAAAGCGCTTGCAGCCCCTCGGAAATCGAGGGGCTAGAGCCTGAGGCGAACCAAAGCTCTTTCATCAGCTTGTTCATGACCTTGTCCGCGAAGATGTCCTGCACGAACAGATCGACCAGACGTTCTGTCGAGACGACCCCGGATTGCGGTTGCAGCTTGTCCAGATGGTCCTCGCTGCGGGCAAAGACACGGTCAAACAGCAGTTGGATCAGACTGTCGCGATTACCCGCGTAATACCGGATCAGCGGGCGCGGCAATCCCGCCTGCGCGGCAACCTTGGACAAGGTCGTTTTCGCTAGCCCCTCTTTCAGCACGACGATTTCCAGAGCCTCAAGGATCTGTTCACGGCGCTCGGTACCGATTTTGGGTCTGGGCAAGCGGGGCCTCGTAAATTGTCACAGTGACAAGATATGAGTCTACGAAACTTGTCAACAAGACAATCTTCAACAATCCCCGAATATTGCCGCTTCCAGACATTCAATGTCGCCAAAACATACGTTTCAGCCCCGAAACCCGTGTTTCACTCGGCTGTCTTTGAGGAGGTGGAGCATGATCGATACGCGATTGACCCGTCTGTTCGGGCTGACAAGCCCTGTGGTGCTGGCCCCGATGCCGGGGATGGCAGATGGTCGGCTGGCCTCGGCCGTGGCGCGGGCCGGTGGGTTGGGGATGATCGGTGTCGGCGAACAGAATGGCGATTGGATCGCTGCCCAGTTCCGTGCGGCGGGCAATGAATCGGTTGGCTGCGGTTTCAGCGCCGCGCATCTCAAGCGAAATCCCGACCTGCTTGATCTGGCGCTAAAGCATCGCCCGCGTGCGATCTTTCTGACCGATGGCGATCCGCGCCCGTTCGCGCCCCGGATCGCGCAGGCAAACACAAGGTTGATCTGTCAGGTCCACGACCTGCAAAGCGCCGCGATGGCGGTTGAAGCCGGTGCGCATGTCGTTGTGGCACGTGGCGAGGCGGGCGGGCGGTCCACACTGTGCCTGTTGCCGGAAGTGGCCGACTATCTGCACCATGCAGACCATGACATCGTCGTGCTGGCCGCAGGCGGCATTGCCGATGCCCGGGGGCTGGCAGCCTGCCTCATGCTGGGCGCGGATGGCGTGTTGATGGGCACGCGGCTTTGGGCCAGTGCGGAAAGTGACCTGCCAGATGCGCAAATACGCCGAATCTTGCAGGCCCAAGGGGATCACGCGGACGCGGTCCCATATTCGGGCGAAAGTATCGGTCTGATCCGGGATATTGCGCCGGTACAGGACATTCTGAACACCATCTCGAACCGGGCAAGCCGCCTGATGAAGCACGCGCAGCGCAAAGTGATTCACTGATCCCGAGTCGCAAAAGGCGGCCGTTCTATTCTGCCGCGCCCGACATTCGCCCCAGCAAGTTTTGCGAAAATCTGACGCGAAAGGGCCAATCTCACGAAAAGTTTGAGGGATCAGTAGAATTTATGTGATGGTTTCGCAAAAAACAGTGGACAGGATGCGGTTTTCGCAGTTCACTACTGCTCAATCAAGGCGAGGCCGCATCACCACCACGGCTGCGCTGCTGAATTCGAAACCCTGTGTCAGGAACTTGAACGATGAAGCCAATCCATTCGTTGCTTGAGCCCTTCTACGAGGAATCAACCCTAAAGCACGGCTTGCCTGCGGCGGCCTATAAGGATGCGGAGTTCTGGCGGGCCGAGTGCGCCTCGGTCTTTACCCGCAACTGGGTTTGCGTCGGCTTTGCGCATGAATTGCAGGCGGTTGGGGACGCGGTTCCCGTCACCGTGGCCGAACATCCCCTGCTGCTGGTGCGCAATACGGCGGGCGAGATCAAGGCGTTCCACAATATCTGCCGCCACCGCTGTCTGACGCTGGTGGACGCCCCCAAGAACCTGGGCAAGCTGATCCGCTGCCCCTATCACGCCTGGGCCTATGATCTGGATGGGCAACTGCGTGCTGCCCCCCATTTTGGCGGCGCGAACGACCATCAGGCCGACGGGTTCGACAAATCGCAGAACAGTCTGGTTCCGGTGCGCAGCCATGTCTGGAACGACTGGATCTTCGTCAATCTCGACGGCAACGCCCCCGATTTCGAGGAATATTCCGCCGCAATCCGAACCCGTCTGGACGGTATGGACTGGGACAAGCTCGACTGTATCGGGACGCTGGATTTCGGCGAGATTGCCTGCAACTGGAAGTTCATCATGGAGAACTTCATCGAGCCCTATCATGTGCAGTTCGTCCATGCCTCGACCACCGATCAGCCGCTTGAAGATCATTATACGATCGTCGATGGCAATTGCCTGGGCAGCGCGGTCGATCTGGACGAAGAGGTTGGCACATCCGGCAGTCTGGCGGTCAGTTCGCGGTATCTGACGCTGTATCCGAACTTCATTCTGGGCCGGTATTTCCCCGATCAGTTGGGGGTTTATCTGAACATCCCCACCGGCCCCGGCACGATGATGCAAAAGCGCGCGCTTTACACCACCGAAGGGCAATCCCTGACGCCCGAGGAAGTTGAGGGGCTGAAAAAGCTGTGGTGGGACGTCCACAAGGAAGATCACGAAATGACGGAACGGCTGCAACTGGGGCGGTCTTCGATCGTCTCGGAAGCCGGAGGTGTGTTGTCCCCGGCCTGGGAAGACAGCGTACGTGCATTTCAGGAACTGGTGGCCCGTGATGTCGCCACCGCTGAACACCACTGAATTAGGGAGAAAACAGTGACCGACAACCTAAGCAGCGGATTCCGCCTTGCCCACACCATGATGCGGGTGATGGACATGGAAAAATCGCTGGAATTCTATTGCGGCATTCTGGGCATGCAGGTGCTGCGCCGCACGGATTATCCCGAAGGTAAATTCACCAATACCTTCATCGGCTATGGCCCCGAGGCCGAGTCTCCGACGCTGGAACTTACCGCGAACTGGGATCAGGAAGAGCCTTACGACAAGGGCAATGGCTGGGGCCATATCTGCATCGAAACCCCCGACGTCTACAAGGCCTGCGAGGATCTGGCAGCCGCTGGCGTCAATATCACCCGCCCGCCCGGGCCGATGAAGAATGGCACCCGCGTGATCGCGTTTTGCGAGGACCCGGATGGCTACAAGGTCGAACTGAACGAAAGCATTTTGAAACATCTGGCCAAGGAAGGGTCCTGACCCATGGGAAACGCACCAAGACTTATGAAATGGGACCTTGTCGAAGACCGGTACAACCAGATCGGCGATAGCGACAGCGACACCTATATCAAACCGATGGTGACCAGCGCCTTCAGCGATACGATGTGCGGCGGCATCAATGTGCTCAAGAACATCAAGGTGCCGTGGGACCTGACCTGTGACGAGATCATCTATTGCCTGGAAGGCACCTTCCGGCTGGTTTGCGATGGCGAGGAATATATCTGCAACCGCGGCGATGTGCTGTTCATCCCAAAGGACAACCACATCTCGTATGAGGCGGATGATCGCTGTGTGATCTTCTATGCCGCCTATCCCCATAACTGGAAGCAACTGGCCGGGATCACCAAGGTCCCCGGCATTGATCCGGACGATTTTGTAGCGGGCTGACGCACCGCTGCGACCTGAAGGCAGGCACCCGATGTGCTCTCCCCGCGAATAGGGTGTCTGCCTTCCCCCCAAATGGCGAATGAACGCCCAGAATCCAGACCGCCCGGACATGATCCAAACGACGGGTGGCACCCTGACAGGAGGACGCCAAATGCCCAAAGACAACACCAGCGCCAAGATCTATTACGAAAGCTTTCACGACGCGGTCGAACGCAACCGGCCGAAGATTCCCGAGGTGAAAAAGCGGCTGGAAGAGGCGGGCGTGAAATATGTCATGGGCGCCTGGATCGACCTGCACGGCATCCCCAAGACCAAGCCCGTCCCGATGAGCGATTTTGAACAGCTCTGCCTGGGCAAAGGGCCACAATTTGCGGTGCATTCGATCTCATACGTGCCCGAACTCAGCCCCGCCGACAGCGATCAGGTCGTGGTGCCGGATCTGGATGCGGTCTATATCTGCCCGTGGGACACCTCGATGGCGATCATCTTCTCGGATCTCTATTGGGAGGACGCGCCCTATAATGTCTGCCCCCGACAGGCGCTGAAACGCGCAATGCACGAGGCCGCGCAGGAAGGCTATACCGGCTATGCCGGGGTCGAGCCCGAGTTCATCGTCATGAAATATGACGAGGCCGGTCAGCCGGTGAAAGCCTTTGATGACGACCCGGCAGACGGCCTGCGCCCGCGTCGTCAGGCCTTTGGCTATGACGTGGAATACTCGGTCGACTCGATGCCTTTCCTCAAGGACATGATCGACATCATCGAGGGGCTGGGCTGGAACCTGCACGACGTGGTGGCCGAAGGGGCCTATTCGCAGTTCGAGCTGGATTTCCACTATACCAACATGCTGGAAATGTCCGACCGTCTGGCGTTCCTGCGCATCGTGCTGAAAGAGGTTGCCAAGAAGCACGGCATGTTCGTGACCTTCATGCCGAAACCCACGGTGGGTGACTGGCGCTCGGGCGCGCATATCAATATGTCGATGCAGCATGAAAGCCGCCCCGGCGAGAACATCTTTGAAACCACCGATGGCGACTGGAGCGACGAGAGCCGCTGGGCCGTGGGTGGTCTGATGCAGCACGCTGAGGCGATCACCGCGATCACCTGCCCGACTGTGAACTCGTATAACGGGCTGGTCCCACGTGTGGGCGGGTTCGAGGGCGGCACCGTCACATGGGCGCCGACCAACATAACCTACGGGTTCAACAACCGCTCGGCCCAGTTCCGCCTGCCGCAAAGCCGCCACTGCATCGAAAACCGGGCCTGCGACATGACAATGAACGTCTATCTGGCCATGGCGATGCACCTGTCCTGCGCAGTGATGGGGATCAAGAACAAGATCGATCCGGGCAAGCCCACCGATTTCGACCTCTATTCCAAGACCGAGGGTGAACTGGCTGATCTGGGCATCCGCCGCCTGCCGCGAACCCTGTTCAACGCCATCGAGGCGCTGCGCAGCGATGACATGGCCGAGCATGTGATGGGGCCGGTGATGCGGAAATCCTATCTGGAATACAAGAACGACGAGTGGGAGCGGTATCACCAGTCGGTCACCGACTGGGAGGTGCAGGAATACCTGCGGCTCTACTGACAAATCAAACGGCCCCGGCATGTGTCGGGGCCGTCTTTCAAGAACAGCGGGGCGGATGATGACGCAGGACTTTCAGATACTCGAACTGGGCGATTTTCAGTTGTTGTCAGGCGAGGTCCTGAAAGATGCCCGGCTGGCCTATCAGACCTATGGCACCCTGTCGCCCGCGCGGGACAATGTGATTGTCCTGCCCACCTTCTACACCGGCACCAATTCCCGCAACGAAGGCTTCTTTGGCCCGGGTCGCGCGATTGATCCGGCCCGGCACTTCATCGTCAGCCCGAACCTGTTTGGCAATGGCCGGTCCTCGTCGCCGTCGAACACGCCCGCGCCGCAGGACGGGCCGCGCTTTCCGCTGGTGCAGATGTGGGACAACATCGCCGCCCAGCACCGGCTGATCCATGACCATCTGGGGATTGATCAGATCGCATTGGTGGCGGGCTGGTCGATGGCCGGGTGCCAGTCCTACCAATGGGCGGCGCAATACCCCGATATGGTGCAGGCGATCCTGCCGTTTTGCGCCTCGGCCAAAACCTCGCCGCATAATTTTGTGTTTCTCGAAGGGGTCAAGGCCGCGCTCTGCGCCGATCAAAGCTGGAATGGCGGCGATTACGATAGCCCGCCAGTCGCGGGGCTGAAGGCGTTTGGGCGGGTCTATGCGGGTTGGGCGTTCTCGCAAACCTTCTATCGCGAGGGGCTTTACAAGCAGCTTGGATTTTCCACCATCGAGGATCTGCTGCTCGATTGGGAGGTTGACCATGTCGAAGGCTGGGACGCCAACAACCTGCTGGCCAAACTGGCGACATGGCAGGCGGGCGACATCTCGGCCGGGCCGCTTTACAACGGTGACTTCAAGGCCGCACTGGGTGCGATCAAGGCCCGCGCGATCCTGATGCCCTGCACGCAGGACCTGTATTTCCCGCCCGAAGACAACGCGATCGAGGCGCAGCACATGCCAAATGCCGAGTTCCGGCCCTACGATTCACCCTGGGGTCATTGCGCCGCCAATCCCGGCAACGATCCGGGCTTTACGGCTGCGCTGGACGCGGGCATTCGCACGTTGCTGGGCGAGTGATCCTTTGGCGTGCAGACCCAAGGCTTGTAGAGCAGGGCGAACTGGCTAACATGCCTTGCGCTGGCCGGCAAACGCGTCAGAACTTTGAGTGATAGGAACCCGTTTTGAACATACCGCGAAAGCCAGACACAGCAAAACCAACCCGCCAGCGGGCGACGCACTCGGTCGAAGAACGTCTGAACAGCGAGATCGTCCGGATGCTGGAAGTGGATGGCCGCATGGCATTCTCGGAAATTGCCCAGAAGCTGGATGTCTCGGAAGGGACGGTGCGAAACCGCGTGAATGCGATGAAGGACGCGGGTCTGTTGCGGATTGTCGCCATCGCGGACCCGGTGGCGTCGGAATACAAGGCGGACGCGATGATATGCCTGAAAGTCGCACCGGGCGTCACGCCTCAGGCGGTGGCAGAGCGGCTGGGTTCCGTCTCGGGCGTGGTTTACATCCTGTGGGTCACCGGTCGATATGATCTTATGGTCGAAATGGTGTGCGAGGAACCCGACGACCTGGCCGCGTTCCTCGAAGATCATATCCACGCTGACGAGGATATCGTGGATTCCGAAGTCATGCTGGGCCTGAAGAACTTCAAAAACCAATTCCTGCTAAAGCGCGACTGGGAACAGGGCGACACGACATAAAGGCGGGTTTCCGAACCTCGGCAAACCCTTGTCAGGCGCGCACCATGTGCCCCCCGTCAATGTCCAGAACAGTTCCGGTCAGAAATCCGTTTACCATAGCCATGACCACGGCCATCGCGATCTCGTCAGCCTGCCCGACACGCCCGACAGGCAAGCTGTCACCGACCCGCGCGAACATGCCCTGACGTGCCTCTTCCGGCATCGCGGCATAGGCTTCGGTGGCAACCATTCCGGGGCTGATACAATTTACACGCGCGCGTCCGGCCAGTTCCAGGGCCAACCCTTTGGTCAGTGCTTCGACGGCGGCATTGACGGCCCCAAGCCCTGTCGCCCCGGCCGAGGGGCGGCGGCTGAGAACACCCGAGAAGAAGGTGATCGATCCTGCGTCGGTCAGATAGGGCAGCACCTCGCGTGCGGTGACATAGGGCCCGGTAAACTTGGCCTCGAACATGGCGCGCAGCTGGCCCAAGGGCAGTTCGGTGAACGCCCCATGCGCCGCGCTTGAGGCCGAGATGACCAGATGATCAACGGTGCCGAGGCTGGCGGCCCATGCCGTCACAGCAGCCTCATCGGTGGTATCGACCGGAGCGAGTCCAACATCGCCGATTTCAGCGGCAGCCGCTTGCAGTTTGCCGGGATCGCGGCTTGCAATCGTGACTTTGGCACCGCGGGATTTGGCCAGTTTTGCGGTCGCTTTGCCCATGCCGCTGCTGCCGCCCACGATGACGACATGCTGGCCGGACAGGTTTGTTTCCAATGCGTCAGACATAGCGATCTCCTTATTCGATTGTCAGTACAAGCTTGCCGGTGGTTTCGCCGCTTTCCAGCCGACGATGGGCTTTTGCCGCTTCAGTTATCGGCAGTGTGGTGATCTGCGGGCGCAAAACACCCTGACCCAGCAGGCCAAAAACCGTCGCAAGGTCGGCGTTGAAGGCCTGCGGCTGATTGTTGAAATAGGTGTAGATATCGCTGACCCGCACGGCGATGGATTTCTGAAAGTGCTGCCCAAGGTCCTCGGCAAAACTCCCGGTTGGCGGACCGGCAAGAAAGCCGAACAGCACAACGGTTCCCAAAGGGGCCAGGGCCGCCATGTCTGATGTCAATGTGTCGCCCGAGATAGGGTTCAGGCTCAGATCAACGCCGCGACCGCCGGTCAGGTTCAGCACCCGTGCCGTGACATCCTCGGTTCGGTAATCGATGACATGATCCGCGCCTTGCGCTTTGGCATAGCCCATCTTGTCGGTACTGGCCGAGGCGATCACGGTCATGCCAAGATGTTTGGCGATGTGCTGGATCATCGTGCCGACACCACCCGCAGCCGCGTGCACCAGAACCGTTTTTCCCTTTGCCGCGCCGCCCAGATTGACCAGCATGTGATAGGCGGTCATGGCGTTTACGGGGATTGATGCGGCCAGTTCAAAACTGACACCATCAATGATCCGGGTCACGTAAGCTGCGCCGATGATCGAGTGCGTGCCGTAGCCACCGGCACCAATCGGACCCATCCAGGCGACCCTGTCCCCAATCGCAAAGCCGTCGACCCCGTCGCCAATGCCTTCGATCACACCCGCGCCCTCGACACCGGGGATATGGGGCAGGGCGGGCATCATGCCGTCGGGCATTTCGCCGCGTCGAATGATCGTGTCGATGAAATTGACCGCAGCCGCGTGATTGCGGATCAGAACTTCGCCCGCGCCGGGCTTTGCGGGGTGAATGGCCGACCTGCTCAGCACATCAGGCCCGCCGGTCTGTGAGAGTTTGATCGCGTAGGACATGGGTTTCTCCGTCTTGATGGACCGAAGATAGAGAGATCGCCTATTCGAGATTATAGTTGAGATCAGGAGATAAATTCCCAAAAATAGAATAATGATCTACAACGACATTGCCCTGTTTACCGCCGTCGCGCGGGATCTTAGCTTTTCCAAGGCGGCGGATCGGTTGAACATACCGCTCAGCCGTGTCAGCCGACGGATTGCTGCGCTTGAGGATCATCTGGAAACCAAACTTTTCGAACGCACCACGCGACAAGTCCGACTGACCGAGGAAGGACGGCATCTGTTGGATCGCTGTCAGGACCCCATCGAGGCGTTGCAGGACATTGCGGTGATAGGCGAGGACACAAACCGTCACGTGATCCGCATCACGGCCCCACCGCTGGCGGCACGCACCACCATTGGCCCGCGCCTGCTGGATTTCGCGGTCCTAAATCCGGACATTCAACTGGAACTGACAACCACAAACGCAATGCTGGATTTCTTCCGGGACAACGTCGATCTTGCCTTCCGGGTCGGGCCGCTTGGCGATTCCGGTCTGGTGGCTAAGCGCCTTTGGTCGATTCCATATTGTTTCTGCGCAGGCGATGGCTTGGTCCAACAGCATGGGCTGGAGGGCACGATCACACGGGCAGAATTTCTGAAACTGCCCGCCCTTGTGGCGGGGCAACCTTGGGTTCTTGATTCAGGAGAGCGCATCCACCCCTCGCATATCGTGCACAGCCTCACCGATCTGAGCGTCCTTGAGGATGGCGCCCGACGCAATCTTGGTGTCGCGATGCTTCCAACGGATATGACCGGGGCCGGTCTGCGACCTCTGACCGTTGATGGCGCAACCCCTTTGACCCGCGAGATGTATGCGGTCTACCCCAGTCGCCGTTTGCTGCCTGCACGTATGCGGAAGCTGATCGATTTCATGGCGTCGCGCCGCGATCCTGATCGAAAGTAATCACAAAACAAGCGCCGCCATTGCCGGGATCGATGTCAAGCGTCCCGTCGACCGCTTCGGCCGTCGCCTTGACGATGTTCAGGCCCATGCCGGTGCCGCCACTGTCCCGGCGCGTGGTGAAAAAGGGTTCAAGCACCTTCCCGACATTGCCCTCACTTATCCCCGCCCCATCGTCCTTGATGCGCAGGCTGGTCTTGCCATTGCTGTGTTCCGTGCTGAGGCAAACCGTTTGCGCCCCATGCTGTTGCGCGTTCTGCAAAAGATGGGTCAGCATAAGCGTCAGCGTTCGGGCCTCGACCGGTAACCGGGTGGTTGCGGCCTCGATCTTCAGGGCCAGTTTCGGGAATGCCCGCCGCAACTCTGGTTCGATATCGGCCAGGCAACAGGACCCGGCCAGCGCGCTCTGATCGGCCAGGCTGAAGGCGCGCATGTTGGCAAGCAGATCCTCCATCCGCGTACTGCTTTTGTCGATCGCATCCAGAAGCCTGTGCCTTTGCGGCTGGGGCAGATCATCATCCCGCAACAACTCGGCCGCACCTTTCAAAGCGGTCAGGGGGGATTTCAGTTCATGGGTGACATGCGCCGTGTAGGTTTTCAGCGCGTCCTGCTTGCGTTGCAGACGTTCGGTCAGCGACTGAAAGCTGCGGCTCAGATCTTCCAACTCGCGGGTTCCGAGCTGTTCGGGTGGCTCCCATGGCTGGCCACCATGGCCCGCAGACTGGCTGCGCTGAATCAACAGGCGAATGGGTTGGGTAATGAAACGCCAGAAGACGTAGCCGATCAGGGCGGTGGACAAGGCAACAAATGTGGCCGCCTTGATCAGATTGGACCGTTCGCCATACAGAAAGCGGAAGATGTGGTTCGGTGTGCGGCTGATATAGACGGCCCCGATCAGCGCCTCATCGATGAACACCGGCATCGCCACAAAGACCCGCACCCGCGCGCCACGGCTGAACGTATAGAGCGCGGGGGGTTTGTCATCGCGCAACCGCGTTCGCGCGACCGAGGTGGTATCGCCCGCCAATGCGGCTTGGACCTCCTCGACATGGCCCATCCCCTTGCCGATCTCGGCAGTACCGGCAAAGACACGCCCCTCGGCATCCAGGAAGCGATAGCCCGCCAGTGTCTGCGCTTGTGCGGCGTCCGACATGCGAGTCAGCAATTCGGCAATGTCGCGATAGACAGGCCCGGTTGATGCTGTCACCGGAACTGCATCCGGGCGGGGCGGCAGGATCGTTTCACGGTTGACGGACAGGGATGGGAACACCGCGTCATCCACGGAAAACGAACTTAGATCGGGCGGCTGCGCACCGGCTGCGTCCGCGTAGAGTTCAGCAAAAGTCGCTGACAT
Source organism: Ruegeria sp. N4 (assembly GCF_056531425.1). Classification (NCBI taxonomy): domain Bacteria; kingdom Pseudomonadati; phylum Pseudomonadota; class Alphaproteobacteria; order Rhodobacterales; family Roseobacteraceae; genus Ruegeria; species Ruegeria sp. N4. Next base: position 348,920 of record NZ_JBQFLT010000002.1, on the reverse strand, counting down.
TACAGCGGCTTGGGATAGCAGGCTTTCCTCGGTCTGTTGCACCAGCTGGCTGTCGTAGAACCGAAACAGGATCAGACCGGCGAAGGGCAGGCACAGGACGATTGCAAGGACCAACAGGACAACTGTCCACAGCCGGGGGCGCCATCTTCGGCTTAGCCGGGCAGGCATGAACCCATCCTCAATCCGACGCCATGGATGGTCACGATACCGTCGCCACACCCGGCTGTGGCCAGTTTGGCCCGAACATTTCGGATGTGGCTGTCGATGGTCCGGTCGGACACGTGGATGTTGTAGCCATACAGCGCGTCGATCAGCTGCACCCGCGACAGGACATGATCGGGCCGGGCCATCAACGTGGCCAGCAATCTGAACTCGGACCCGGTCAGAGACACGTCCAATCCGTCGAACCGGCAAACATGGCGGTCAGGATCAAGATGCAGGCGGCCCCGCGTCAGGCCCTGCTCCGCCTGCGCCACCGATGCGGTGCTGCGTTTCAGAATGGCCCGGATTCGCGCCACCAGCTCGCGCGGGGAAAAGGGTTTGGTCAGATAGTCGTCGGCCCCGATCTCAAGCCCTACGATGCGGTCAATCTCATCATCCCGCGCGGTCAGAAACAGGATCGGCACGTCCGAGGATTTACGGATCTCGCGGCAGACTTCCAGCCCGTCTTTTTCGGGCAGGCCAATGTCCAGAACGATCAGGTCGGGGCGCTCTGCCTGACAACTGCCCAAGGCGGAAACGCCGTCGGTGGCGAACAGCGTTTCATAGCCTGCTTTTTCAATCGCGATCCCTGTTACCTCAAGGATATTGGGGTCGTCATCGACAACAAGAATGCGTGCGGGCATCAACGGCGGTCCTTCAATTCTGCTGCCGATAATAGGCTTGGATGCGCCATCTCCGAAAGCCCCATTCGCGCCAGTTGGTGATCCTGTCTCGGCGCAGATCATAATACATTGCACGACCGCAAATCTGTTGATCCGTTTCGATTTCGACCGCATGAATGGCCGGAAAGGCATCGACCCCCAGACCGCAGATGTAATAGGTATCGCGCGAGGCCAGATCGCCATGGCGCAGATTGTAATCGGCAACAATCCCTGAGAAGTTCACGAAACAGCAAACATAAAGCGTGGCCAGCGCGGACGCGAAACATCGGCGCAACAGCCAGACCCGGCTATGGCCTTTGTGGATTTGCAACAGGGTCAGAACCAGCCCGACCATGACCAAACCCATCCAGATAAACGCCGCAATGCGCAGGTGAGTCAGGGCATATGCTTCGACATATAACTGCAACCGGAACGCGGCCGTTACGACCAGAAAAACATTCTGCACGAGCCACAGATAGACCAAAGCGCGCAAGGTCCGGTCCTCACGGATCATGCTGTGGGTTAGCAGAGTAAATACGCCTGCAAGCAGGGCTGTGACCACCAGCGGATAAGCTCCGCGATGCGCGTATTCGGCATAGTTCATCCCATCGGGCAGGGCGACACCGCCGGTCAGGATGCCAAGGTCCATGACGGTTTGGACCAGAAACAAGGCGTTGAAAAGAAAAAGAGAGTTGCGGACCGACGCTGGATTGACCAAAAAGGCGGATCGACCCGGCCCGGCCTGTCTGGCAACCGGTTTGCGTTTGGTCGACCCCAGCAGCTTTTCGCTGAGGTTGAGATAGGGCCAGATCAGACAGGCAATGACGACCCAGAACAGCACCCGCAGCCAGAAATCCAACACAAACATCTGACCCGGATCCAGCCGGGACAGGAACTCCTCCAGCAGCGGGTTGGCGCTGGACAGAAGGGCCAGAAATACCCCGCCCATGATCAGGGGCAACAGCATCGACGCCGCCTGATTGCGAGCGCCCGATCCGACATCGACCGATTTGCTGGCCCGCGCGGTGTCGTGAAACAGCATAAGGCTTCCAACAATTGGCAGTTTCAGGGCCGAGCGCAGGACAAGGTGCTCGTTCGAGCGGCTTCCATAAACGACCCAAACGGCAAGGCACACGATCCCGCCCAGACTGAACATCAGCGACAAGGGTTGCAGATCAACCGCAACCGGCAAGTTGCACAAAAGGGCAAAGGTCATGGACCCCAGCCACTGGATCGGGCTGGGCCGCTGTGGTCTGGCAACCATGATGGCCGCCGCAAAGAGCAACGAGAACACCGCGACCGAAATACCCGCCGGTTGGTTCCAGAACAGCCAATCCGCAAGCGTGATTAACGCCGCCAGCAACGGGATCGCGTGCTGCATCCGCAGGGATTTCAGCAACGGCCCGTCAGGTGTTGAAAGACGCCGTTGCTGGGACTGCGGAGTGCTGACCGTTTCCAGCCACCATGCGTCTCGTTTGATACGGTCGGGTACGCCCTGAATGATCAGTTCCTGTCTCATGCTCTGTCCCTTGCTTGCTGTTTTTGTTGCCAACAGCAATGCCGGGCGCGATTGCAGCTTTGCGAAGCCATGCGCGCAGAGATCGGGGGGCTTTTGTGCAGATTTTCCGCAGAATGACCGACAGAACTTCTATAAGGATGGGTGAATTTCAGCACCGCTCGCGGTATGGTTGCAGACCTACGAACATTGCGATCCGAACATATGTCAGGCGCTTTGGTCTAAACCCCTAAATAACGGAAGATTGTAGCTGGAAACCCCGTAAATCCCTGTAATTCGGATACTCTTTTGCAACAGAAACTAACAAGTTAAGAACCGCGCCAATCCTATTGTGTAGATTCGGCAAGTTTTTGCCGTTAATCTGTTGTTTAGGACGGGTGACAGGGGGAAACTAAGATGTGCAAAGGCACGGAACCATGACTCAGGTTGTCGATCATTCGGCCCGCCTGATCACAGTCCTTGAAAAGGCCGGGCTGGAAGAACACGCATCCCGATTTGCCGAAGAAGAAATCTCGGATGAACTTCTTGACGATCTGACAGATCCCGAGCTGCGCGATCTTGGCCTCACAGTCGGGCAGAGAAAGCGCTTTCGGAAGGCCCAGATCGAGCTGAAGCGGCTGGAAGTAGAGGACAATCCCGAAGTGTCCCGCGTGGCCGAGCGTCGCCAGCTGACACTGGTGTTCTGCGATCTGGTTGGCTCGACCCAATTGGCGCAACGCTATGATCCGGAAGAGCTGATGCAGATCATGACTCTGTATCTGGACACCGCAATCGGAACGATGAAGCGGCATGGCTGCCACCTGGCGTATCGTCAGGGCGACGGGATCATGATGTATTTCGGCTATCCCAAAGCGATGGAGGATGATGCCGAACGCGCGGTACGCGCGGTTCTGGAAACCATCGAGGCGGTGCAGAATCTGGATACAAAATACGGCGAAAACCTGGATCTGCGGGCGGGCATTGCAACTGGTCTTGTCGTCGTTGGTACCGTGTCGTCCAAAAGCTTGGGCACCGGGGATTTTCTGGTTGGGGAAACCGCAAACCTCGCGTCGCGCCTGCAAGGGCTGGCCAATCCGGGCGAGGCCATTGTGGCGTCCGAGACCTGGCAGTTGACCAAAGGGGCGTTTGATTTTGAACCCCGCGGCAGTCATGAGCTGAAGGGCTTTCAACACGAACGCACCGTTTATCGGGTCGTATCCGAAGTAGTCGCCCCCAGCCGGTTTGACGCGCGGTCCGGTCAATCTGCGGTGACTTTGGTTTCGCGCCAAAGCGATCTGTCGACCCTCACGGGTCTGTGGGAAAGTGCAAAGGACGGCTCGGGCAAGCTGGCCTTGGTTGGCGGCGCGGCGGGGATTGGCAAATCGCGGCTGATCAAGTCCCTGTCCGAGACGCTGGATACCGTTCCGCTGACCCTGCAATGCGTTCCGCATCTGGCCAGTTTGCCGCTGCATCCGCTGCAGGGGCACCTTCGCGGCATGTCCAATGACGGCACGGGTGAAGAGGCGGTGAAACAGGCGATTGCCGAGTTTGTTCAGGACGCCTCGCGCCTGACTGACGCCGATCTGCCGTTGCTTGTGGATCTTGCCGGTCTGTCGGCAGACGGTCCGGTCGAATCCGATCCGTTGAAAAAGGCCCGGATGTCTTTGGACCTTTTGATCCGATGTGCCGGCAGTGTTTGCGACAAGCAAGGCGCGATGTTGCTGGTGCTGGAGGATGTGCACTGGGCAGACGCGACGACACTGGATGCGCTGGACGCGCTGGTTGGCGCACTGGATCAAATGCCGATCCTGATCGTGATGTCGCATCGCCCGGAATATGAACCGCCCGAGCATTTCGAAGGCCGGGCCGAGATCATCGATTTGACACCGTTGGGCAGATCGGAAGCTTCGGAACTGGTACGACGCGTTGCAGAACCGCGCAGCCTGCCGGTTATTCTGGTGCATCAGATCATCCAGAAGGCGGATGGCGTGCCGCTTTATATCGAGGAAATGACCAAGGCGGTTCTGGATCAGCTGCCTCATGACGTGCCGATCGACGCCGCGGTTCTGGATACGCTGAGCATTCCGGCGACCTTGCAGGACTCACTCATGTCGCGTCTTGACCGGATGGAAAAGGCCAAACCGATTGCGCAGCTTGGGTCGGTCATCGGGCGCAGCTTTACCGCTCCGATGATCCGCGCGGTTGCACCGGATGGCACGGATGTGGACGGGGCGTTGATTCAGCTGATGGCCGCAGGGCTGGTTCTGGCCACCAGCGATGCCGGTTCGCCGACCTACACGTTCAACCACGCGCTTGTTCAGGATACCGCCTATAACTCGCTGCTGCTGGATGATCGCGAAAAGCTGCACCTGCAGATCGCCGAGGCGCTTTTGGCCGGGCATGAGGCTTTTGGAACTCCGGCCCCCGACACGGTGGCGCATCATTGCGATCTGGGCGGGCTGAATGACGTGGCGGTCACCCACTGGATTACAGCTGGTGAGCAGGCGTTGTCGCGTTTGGCCAATCTGCCAGCCATTTCGGCATTCCGTGCGGCGCTTCGCAACATCGACACGCTGCCCGTTGCACCGGATCGCGATGGTCTGGAACTGCGCGTGCAGATGAACGTGCTTCCGGCCTATATGGCAATCTATGGTTGGTCATCGGATCAGGTCGGCCAGACCGCCGCCCGCGCGATGGAGCTTGCGCAGGCGCTTGGCGATGGCGAAACGCTGTTTGCGGCTACTTTCTGCCGATGGACCAATTTCTTCGTCGGTGGTCAGATGAACCGCGCCATGGAGATGGGGCAGGCCCTGGCCGGAATGGCCGGTGCGGTGCAGGATCCGGTCACACTGGTTCTGGCGTCGCGGGCCTTGAGCTTCACGCATTATTTCCGGGGCGAGTTTGCCGAATGTCAGCACCACGTCGACTATGGGCTTGACCTGCTGACACCGGAAATGGATCTGGCGATGTTGCCCATCACTCAATCGTCTACGGCGGCGTCTTTCCAGGCCATCAAGGGCTGTCTGCTATGGCAACTTGGCAAGTTTGAAGAGGCCGAGGCCGCCCGTCTGGAATCCATCGAAATCAGCAGATCGCTGAAACACGCGCCCAACCTTGTTTACATCATGGGGGCCTGTTCGATGTTCCTTCCCTATGCCGGGGAATGGGAGCGGATGGACAAGACAATGAAAGAAGCGCGCAAGATCGCGGATGAGGAAGGGTTCCTGTATCTGCATGCGATGCAAGACATCTATATGGGTCTGGCGCAGGCCGGTATGGGCGACGTCGCAGGCGGGGCCGAGCGGGTGGAAACGTACATGGATCTTGTCTCGAATGCGGGTGGGAACTTTACTTTTCCGCAGAATCAGATTGTTCTTTCAGAATTACAGATTGATCAGGGCAATATTGATCCGGCTCTGGAGCGGCTTGAGCATGTGTGCCAGCCCGGTTGGGATCGGGGTGAGACGCTGAACAAGCCCGAATATCATCGGGTCCGGGCCAAGGCCTTTGCCGCCCGTGGTGAATGGGACGCTGCGATAGCCGAGGCCAAAACGGCGCTGCAGCTTGCCCAGGAAACCGGTGCCGTTGTTTTGGAAGATCGCGCCCGGCGTTTGTTGGAAACGCTGAGCGATACGACGAATATTGAAAAAGCTGCCAAGATCAGTTGAGCAGTACCAACTGGAGGGATTTTTGATGACCGAGGCACTTGAATGGAGTCAAGAGCAGTGGAGCACCGTCAATCAGGTTGTTCATGATGAGGCGCTTCGATCTCGGGTCGCTGCCAGTTTTCTACCCCTATACGGGCCATTGCCAGCCGATACGCAGTCGGTTCCGCTGAACACGCTGGAGGTGGATTCCACAGGGGGCGGTGCGGTAGATCGCCTTGTGGTGAATGATTATGACACCTCGCGCCTTACAACCGTATCAGTAAATGTGTTTCTAAAGGGTGCCCAGATTGCCGATCCGGAACTTGCCGCAGCGCAGCTCATGTTCCGGCGTGCAGCCACTGTTGTTGCCCGGGTCGAAGACTTGATTGTGTTCAAGGGGCAACCTGCAGCAAACCAGGCTCCACCCTCAACTGGGACCGGGAAGCTTCCAAACATTTTCACCGTCAGCGGCGGCGGCGCATATGACGGGCTTTTGCAAGCCGGAGCAAACAACCCGACCAAAGGAACCAAAGCGGGGACTAACGCCACAGGAACCGAAGTGTTCCAGGCGGTCGTGAAAGGTATCAACAAACTGGAAACCGAAGGCCATCTGGGTCCATTTGCCTGTGTCATGGGTAACGATCTGTTTGAGGCGGTGACAACTCCGCTGGCAAACTCGATGGTTCTGCCGCGCGACAGCATTCTGCCCTTCCTGGGCGGGCCTTTGCTGCGCTCTGGCGCCATTCCGGCAAAAGAAGCGGTTCTGGTCTCGCTGCAAGGGGCGCCGATTGAAATCGTTGTGCCTTCGGATATCGCGGTCAAATACCTGCAAACCTCGTCCGAGGGTGAGCATGTCTTCCGCGTGCAGCAGAAATTCCGTCTGAGGATCAAGGAAGAAAAGGCCGTTACCAAAATCCACTTCTGATCGGGGACGGGGTCGTGCGCGAGTTCACCGACAAAGGGATTACCCTGCGGTGGTCCGAGGCGGTCACCCAGACCGTCAGCGGGGTTCAGCGGGTTCTGGTCGAGGCCGGACCGGCTGTATCGTCGCACGACACATTGCGATTGCTGTTTTCCCAAGCGGGCGGGCCGGAACGCGCCGTGCGGGGGTGGCCTGTTGGGTGTGATCCGAAGACCGGAATGCAGCAATTCGCCGCCACTTTGCCCCTTGCTTTGGCGGGCAAGCCGATGTCGTGGCGTCCCGTTCTGACAAGCCGGGGTCGCGAAGTTGATCCGGGCTATCAGCAGGTCAAGCCTGCGCAAAAACCGGCAGCAGATGCGGCCCCGGTATCGCCGGCTCTGGACCATATCGCGCGTTTTGTGGTTCCGTTTGACGCAAATTTTCGCACCACCGGAGAGACCCCGGATGGGCTTTGGCTGCATTTCGCCATCCGCGAAGGCGGCACGGTTTGCGGCCCGAAGCTGAATGGTACGATTGAGCCGGTGGGCGGCGACTGGATGCAGGTGCGACCGGACGGGGTGGGCAGTCTGAATGCGCGGGCGATGATCAAACCGGACGATGGTGGCGCGCCGGTCATGTTCGAGGACTCAGGCATTTGCGACTTTGGTCAGACGGCCTTTGCCGCATTGTGCAAGGGGCAGTTGCCCGCCACGGCCCCGGTACATATTGCCTCACGTTATCTGACGTCGAACCCCAACTATAAGTGGCTGAACCGGGTGCAGGGGATCGGGATCGGGCAGGCGAGCCTGTCCGACGTCACCCTGCGCTTTGACGTCTATTCCGCGAAAGGAACATCCGATGCCTGAGAAGGTGGTCATACTGGGCGGCGGCGTGGCCGGGATGAGTGCCGCGCATGAGCTGATCGAGCGCGGGTTCGAAGTTGAGGTTTTCGAACGACAACTGATCGCCGGGGGCAAGGCACGCAGCATCCCGGTGATGAAAAGCGAAGATGACCGGGGATCGAAAGCCAAGCATATCGAGGCGCTTCAGCAATGGGTCGATATGGACGGCGCGGACTTCCCGCCTGGTGTGAAACGTCCCTGGTTGCCGGGCGAACACGGGTTCCGCTTTTTCCCGAACTTCTATCGCCATATCACCGACACGATGGCCCGCACGCCCTATTACGACAAGGGCACCTGTTTCGATAACCTGATGCCAACGACGCAGGTTCTGGTCAGCCAGTTCGACAAGCCGGGCATTATCGTTCCCGAACGCTCTCCCCGGTCGTTGAAAGAGGTCGCGGATGCGCTCAAGACCTTCGCCTTCACGATCTCGCCCCGGGATGAGATCGGGTTCGAGGATGTCGAGCATTTCATCAGTTGCATGTGGCGCATTGCAACCTCGTGCAAGGAACGGCGCGAGGATGAGTATGAACGCACCGGCTGGTGGGATTTCATCGGGGCCGAAGAACGGACGGAAGCCTATCAGAAGTTTCTGGCGATTGGCCTTACGCGCTCGCTGGTGGCGGCCAAGGCCACAACGGCCAGCACCAAGACCGTGGGCGATATCGCCATTCAGTTGCAGTTGGGCATTGCCACACCGGAACCGCATTGCAACCGATTGCTGAACGGGCCGACAAATCTGGTCTGGATCCAGCCCTGGCTCAACTATCTTGAGAGCAAGGGTGTGAAATACCACTTCGATTCAAAAGTCACGGGCATCGAATGCCACGACGGACGGATCGTCAGCGCCACCGTCGAGCGGGCGGGGAAAGAGGAAACGGTCACCGGTGACTGGTTCATCAGCGCGCTGCCAATTGAACGGATCGCGCCGCTTGTAACCCGGTCGATGACCGCTCTGGATCCGGCGCTGGCCAAGTTGAAGCTGTTGGCTGAGAACGTCCAGTGGATGAACGGCATCCAGTATTACCTGACGAAAGAGGTCGAGCTGACCCATGGCCACGTGATCTTCATCGACAGCCCATGGGCCCTGACCGCCGTGTCGCAGAAACAATTCTGGCCAGAAATCAATTTCGAGAACTGGGCCGAGGGCAAGACCAAGGGCCTGCTGTCCATCGATATTTCCGAATGGGACAAGCCGGGCCTCAACGGCAAGACCGCGCGCAACTGCACCCGCGAAGAGATCGCGGATGAGGTCTGGGCGCAGATGAAACGCAGCCTCAACGTGGACGGCCAAACCGTTCTGCGCGACGAGGATATGCACTATTGGTTCCTCGATCCCGATATTGTCGCCGACCCCGAGCACCCCTCGCGGATGAGCAATGTCGAGCCGCTGCTGGTCAACCGCATCAACACGTGGCGCCTGCGGCCCAACGCGGCGACTCTGATCCCGAATTTCTTTCTGGCGTCGGACTATGTGCGCACCTTTACCGACCTTGCCACCATGGAAGGCGCGAACGAAGCCGCGCGGCGCGCCGTCAATGGCATCCTAAGGCGCAGCAACTCCGACGCTGAGCTTTGCAAAATCTGGGATCTGCACGAACCGGATATTCTGCGCCCCCTGCGCGCCTATGATTACGCGCGGTATCAGGCCGGTCTGCCCTGGGATGATCGGTTTTCCGAGGCGGTTCAGGCGTCGCTGCGCACCGCGCAGGACACCACTGGAACAACGGGCGGAGGTGAAGGGCCGTTGGCCGCTGTCGGCCCAATTGCCAGCGAGTATTCCAAGCCCGGCGGGTTTGTCGAAGAACCTGCGATTGCGGATGCACTGCGGATGGTGTGCCCTCCGCCCGCATTGTATGACATGATGGCGTCTTACGTGCCGGGTGTGGACATCCCGATCCCGGGTGCAGAGCAGGCCGAAGAGGTCGCGCTGGACGTTGTCGGAACCGGGGCCGAGCCCTCATCCGTGCCCGGCGTGGACCGGATCATGGGCACATCGCTGAATTCAAAGCCGAACCCCGGCGCGGCGGGCGGTTCGCGCCGCAAAGTCATCATCACGCAGAAGGGCTGAGCCTGTGAGCGCATCCACCGCGCATCTGGATCCGGCGGCAACGCAGGGATTTCTGGAACAACTGACCTCTTACGGGGATCAGGCGCGGCAGGCGTTGTTGGACCGGCTGCCGACGCATGAGCCCCAAGATTATCTGTACGGCCCAATCCGCGACTATATCGAAACGTCCGGCAAGGGGCTGCGCCCGGCGCTTTTGCTGGCGACCTGCGAGGCGTTCGGCGGCAAAACCGAAGATGCTATCGTGTCGGCAGCAGTGATCGAACTGTTGCACAACGCGTTTCTGATCCATGACGACATCGAAGATGTCAGCGATTTCCGTCGCGGCCGGGAATGTATGCACAAACGCCTCGGCGTGCCGCTGGCGATCAATACAGGCGACGGCATGCAGGCGCTGGCCTTACGTCTGTTGCGCGACAATCTGGACCCGCTGGGCCCCGAGACATCGGCGCGCGTGCTGGATGAGTTCGATCACCTTCTGCTGCAATCCATCGAAGGGCAGGCGATCGAGCTTGGGTGGATTCGCGACAACCGGATGGACGTCACCCCGGCAGATTACCTGACCATGTGTCTGAAAAAGACCTGTTGGTATAGCTTCATTCACCCCCTGCGGATTGGAGCGTTGATCGCGCGACCGGATGATGTGGCCTCGGGCCGGTTGAATCTGGACGATTTCAACGCCTTTGGCTTCTTTCTGGGGGCAGCGTTTCAGATTCAGGATGACGTTCTGAACCTTGTCGGCAGTCAGGACAAATACGGCAAGGAAATCGGCGGCGATATATACGAGGGCAAACGGACCCTGATGCTGAGCCAGCTCAGCCTGCACGGTGAGCAGCGCGAAAAAGACCGCCTGTCCCGCTTTCTGTCCGACCCCAGACAAGACCGCTCGACCCATGATGTCGACTGGGTTTTGTCGCGGATGCACCATTACGGATGTGTCGAATACGCGCAACGCGCGGCGGATGATCTGCTTCAGTCAGCCCGCACTGAATTTGACAACGTGTTTGCCGGGGCTCAGGGCGGTCCACGGGCTTTTCTGGGTCAGTTCATGGATTATCTGGTCGCGCGTCAGGTTTGACGGGCGGCGATATCGAATTTCACCACGATGGCCGAGCGTTCCGAGCCAAAGCAGTGAATCCGCCCATGATACTGGCCGGGGTCCACCAGATCGTGCACCGTCAGAATAACGCTGACATCGGCCACTTCCCCCGCGCCCAGCTTTAGGGTGGCAGGCTCGACCCGCAGGCGGTCGGCGGGGATCACAGCACCTTCTTCGTTGGTCAGATCACCAGCCTCGAACCGCATGTCGACCGCACCGAACCCTGCCGGTGCGGCAACGGACAGCACAATTGTTCCCGTTCCGCCCGGTCTGCAGGTTTCCCGGCATTGAAATGGCCCGTCCAGTGGCAGTTTCTGACCGGTTTCAGCGTCCAAAACACTGCGCGCCAAATCCGATATCGGGTTTTGATCCAACATCGGCGCGGTCGGATCTACTGCACGAAGCATGCTGGCGTAGGGTTTTCGCTCGAAATAAGGCATGCCTCGAATGTGCACGGGACGTGGCGGTCAGTAAACAGAATTTTCGTCGGGGTTATCGGCTTTTTCAGGGAAATGCAGGGTTTTGATGTCCCAGCGGTTACGTCAATTCCTCGACCGTCACTTTGCCCGTCGGGCGTATGTCGATCTCAAAATGGCGGGCCTGAACAACATCTTGCACCGATGGCGGGTCAAAGCAGACCCAGTTTTCATGTCCCGGCCTGCGAACGCTTTCATAGCTTATGCCAACCAGACCCAAACCAAGACCCGCGTGTCGCACATGTTCGCCAAAGCGTTGGGGAACGGAATAGTTTGTATCGTCAGGGTCATGAAACTCGGGGTGTTTGCCAAAGACATCGACATAATCGCCGACCAGCCGCGCCTCGTATTCGCGATAGGCCTCGCGTTTGTGGGTCAGACCCGAGAGTGAAATTTCCTTGCGCAGCCCATTGGCGACTTCAAGCACCGAGGTCATGAGATCGCTGGCCGCGTACCACGCGCCCAACAGGGATGAGGTGAAACGCATCCCCGTGACCGACCCGTGCAGAAACGAAGACATGACAATGCTGGCATTGGGTCGGCCATAGACCCATTGCGCCCGATCCAGCCGGGACAAGCGCGTGGCCACCAGCCGGTCATTGGTCCAGCCTTCCAGTTCAAAGACGTCTGCCAGATCGTCGGCGCTGGCCACATCTTCGAATACGGACACAGGCGGGAAGCGTGACGGGATGATACGGCAGGTTGAAGATGTGGCTCGGGCACGGGTGTACCCGGTCAGATCCCAGCTCACAAAAAGACCACGTCGTCTTCGGTTACCGGCTCGAAACTGCCCTCGGGCGCGCCCTGACCCATGTCACCGCCGCGCCAGGCATCCAGATAGCGGCGCACGGTCATCATGCCGTCCTGCCCACCGGTCACGATCAGATGCAACGGGGACGACCCTGCAAAGACCGTGCCCTTATGCGGGCTGGTCAGCCATTTCACCGCCTGATCCTGATCCAGAAACAGGATCGACAGAGCCTTGTGGATACCCAGAATGGCCGAGATGCGCACCAATGTGTCAAAGGGCAACGAGATCGGCTTGCGATCAACCGCCTTCCTGATCCAGGCGTGATAGGTTGATCGACCGGGATGCCCCAATGTTGCAATGCGCTGCGCCTCGCTCAGCCCCCAGCCTTGCGCGATATTGCGAAACGTGCGCAACCCCGGCCCGCTGAGGCGCGCGCGATCTGCGGCTTCAACCGGGACAAGCAGCGGGGCGGCGTTGGCCTCTTGCGGCAGGGCTGCGATTTCCATGGCGTCCTCATTGTCCGAAAACAGATTTAATGTCTATATATAGACAAAGCGCCGGTGATTCAACTCTGCCCGGGCAATTCCGCGCGTTGACCGAACCGCGCAGTTTGCCTATCCCGGTCAGGCTGAAGGAACCCAAAACGGCGCGTTGGACAAAAATTGCGCAAAACCAACATACTGGACCATGTGATCCTGATTGTCGGAGCGGTTGTCATGACCGGGCCGGTTGCCGCGTTGGGCTGGCAACTTGTGGCCGGTGTCGGCGTCGGCAATCTGTGGCCACTGTTCCAGAACCTGTGGGAAAACGGGGTCAGCAGCAACAGCATCAGTGCCGGGGCGATGATGTGGAACTCGCTGGTTCTGGCTGTTGGCGTGGCGGCCCTGAAATGTTCTGTATCAATGCTGGCCGCCTATGCGCTGGTCTATTTTCGCCTGCGTTACAGTAACCTGATCTTTGCAGCGATCCTGCTGGCCATGTTCTTTCCCATCGAAAGCCGGATGCTGCCCACATTCGCCGTGACCAGCGATCTGGGCCTTCTGAACTCTTACACCGGGATGATCCTGCCTGTTTCTGCCAGCGGGTTGGGCGTTCTGGTGCTGAACCAGTTCCTGCGGCAAATCCCGGTTGAGCTGATGGAGGCCGCCAGAATGGACGGTGCCGGACCGATGCGGTTTTTCTTCGATACGATCCTGCCCCTGTCCCTGCCAATGATGGCCGCGCTGTTTGCGATCCTGTTCGTGTTCGGCTGGAACCAATATGCCTGGCCGGTCATCATCACCACAACCAGCCTGACCCATAGCACGTTGGTCAGCGGGATGGTCTATGCCGGGATCGGGGATTCGGCGGGGATGGCGCTGGCGTTGATGGCCCTGTTGCCACCCGCCGTTATTTTGTTGCTGGTGCAACGCCAGTTGGTGCGGACACTGACGGCTGGGATTCACTGACGTCAGCCGGTTCTAACGCAGCACTATATCCGCAGGACGTGAGTTGGAGAGAATCCGTTTCGCGTTCGGAATATCATTCGCCAATGCACGGGCATGGGCCGCGTCAGGGGGCAGGCCGTGATCCAGCCAACGCGCGGTCAACCTGTCCTCTAGCGTGGGCAGATCAACATCCAGAAAAACGCTGAGCGCCCATATCTGGGTAAGGTTTGCCCAGCCAGCTTCTTTCAACAGCAGGTAATTGCCCTCGACCAGAACAAGGTTTTGCTCGGGCGCGACCAGTCCACGCGCGGCGATGGCCTTGTCAATCTCGCGGTCAAATTCGGGAACGGCGACCTCATCTTCGGTCAACAGGCGGTGCAGAATTGCCTGAAACCCGGCGATGTCGAAGGTTTCGGGCGCGCCTTTGCGCTCCAGCAAACCACGCTTGATCAGGATGGCGTTGTCATAGTGAAACCCGTCCATCGAGACCAGACCGGTGGCGATCCCCTGCCGCTGCAACATGTCCCGCGCCAACGCCGCGATGGTCGTCTTCCCGGCGCCCGGAGGGCCTGCAATCGCCACAAGGTTCCGCGTTTTCTGGTCAGGCAGCGCCCGGACCGCCTCGGCAATCTGCTGGGCGAGGTCAGGGGCTGTCGATCCTTCCGCCGTCACGCCGCCTTGCCTTCACCCGGGGGTTCCATCGCACCGGTCATGAAGGCCACCGCATCCGACATCGAGTGGTCCTTGGGGTCAATCACACAGAGCCGCTTGCCCAGACGATGCACGTGAATACGGTCGGCGACCTCGAACACATGGGGCATGTTGTGGCTGATCAGGATGATCGGAATGTCACGCGATTTCACGTCCTGGATAAGCTCCAGCACCCGACGGCTTTCCTTGACGCCAAGCGCCGCTGTGGGCTCGTCAAGGATGATGACCTTCGACCCGAAGGCCGCCGCCCGCGCCACGGCGACGCCCTGCCTTTGACCACCGGACAGTGTTTCGACCGCCTGATTGATGTTCTGGATGGTCATCAGGCCCAATTCGCTCAGCTTGTCGCGCGCGAATTTCTCCATCGCGGGACGGTCGAGCATTCGGAACCATGACCCCAACGGGCCGCTCCGGCGGATCTCGCGCCCCATGAACATGTTATCGGCAATCGACAGGGCAGGGGACATGGCCAGGGTCTGGTAAACGGTCTCGATCCCGGCTTCCCGCGCGTCGATGGGCGAATGGAACTGCACCTTCTGCCCATCCAGCCAGACGTCGCCTTCATCCGGCGTGACCGCGCCTGAAACCGCCTTGATCAGCGTGGATTTGCCTGCGCCATTGTCCCCGATCACCGCCAGAATTTCGCCCGGCATCAGGTCAAAGTCACAATGGTCCAGTGCGGTGACCTTGCCGTAGCGTTTGACAAGGTTGCGTCCTTTGAGGATGGGTTCCATCAGGCTGATACCTTTCTGATCCATTGGTCGACCGCGACCGCTGCAATGATGAGGATACCGATCAGCAGGAAGGTCCACTGTGCATCCGCCCCAAGCAGGCGCAGACCCAGCGTGAACACCCCGACAATAAGCGCTCCGAACAGCGAACCCAGAATCGAGCCGCGCCCGCCGAACAATGAAATCCCGCCAATCACAACCGCCGTAATGCTTTCGATATTGGCCAGTTGCCCCGAAGTTGGTGACACCGATCCGATGCGACCGATCAGGGCCCAGCCCGCAAAGGCGCAGATCAGACCGGACAGCATATAGACCGACATCAGGGTGCGGTGCACGTTCACGCCCGACAGTTCGGCAGCTTCGGGATCGTCGCCCACAGCATAGACATGCCGCCCCCAGGCCGTGTGCCGCAACGCGTAAGCCAGCACCAATATCAGCACCAACATGAAGATGACGCCAACCGTGAAAACGGCTCCGCCCACGTTAAATTTCGCGCCAAACACTTGCAGGATCGGGGCGTTTGTTTCGATGTCTTGCGAGCGGATCGTTTCGTTTTGCGAGTACAGGAAGTTGGCGGCCAGAACGATCTGCCACATGCCCAGCGTTACAATGAACGGGGGCAATTTGACCCGGCTGACCAAATATCCGTTGATCGCGCCAATGGCCGTCCCGACAGCCAGCCCGCAGATGATCGCGACCGTTGGCGGCAGGCCGTAGCGAAAGGTGAATTGCCCCATCACCACTGACGACATCACCATGATCGCACCCACGCTCAGGTCGATGCCTGCGGTCAGGATCACAAGGCTCTGCGCAGCTGCGACGATGCCGACGATCTGCACCTGTTGCAGGATCAGTGTCAGCGCAAAGGGCGAGAAAAACTTCGACCCCAGCAGAACGCCAAAGATGACAATGGCGGCAACAAGAACGATCAGCGGAACAAGCGAGGGGTTCACATGCAGGAAATGCTGAACCGTTCCCACAAATCCCCGGTGATGATCTTCAAACTCTGCGACCTGTTCAGGGCTGCCCTGCGCGGCGGCCTCGAAATCATCAGGATGTCGTGACGTATCGGACATAAAAGGTTCCCCCAAGCGTCAAGAGCCCGTCTGCGGACCACTTTAGCAAGTTTTCGGGTAAAGGTGTGATTGCATGGCAGGAGGCCGCGGCGCCGCCTCCTGCGTCGTCAGATTAACCCCAGCAGAGGTTCATGCCTTCATCGACCGAGATCGACTCGACCCCATCGGCGGCTTTGTCGGTGACAAGCGCAACGCCTGTGTCAAAGAAGTCCTTGCCGGGCGTGTTTTCTGGCTTCACACCCTCATCGGCCCATTTCTTGACCGCTTCGACACCCAGCGAGGCCATCAGCAGCGGGTATTGCTGCGAGGTCGCGCCGATCACGCCATCGGCCACGTTCTGCACGCCGGGGCAGCCGCCATCTACCGACACGATCAGCACGTCATTTTCGCGTCCAATCGCCTTGAGCGCTTCGTACGCACCCGCAGCAGCCGGTTCGTTGATGGTGTGCACAACGTTGATCGTCGGGTCCTTGGCCAGTAGATTCTCCATCGCGCGGCGACCGCCTTCTTCGTTCCCGGCGGTGACGTCACTGCCGACAAGGCGGGGGTCATCCTCGTCTCCGATCACGTTGGGGTCCGCCAGATCGACGCCAAAGCCCTGCAGGAAGCCCTGATTGCGCAGAACGTCCACGGTGGGCTGGCTGACAGCCAGATCCAGCGTGGCAATCTTTGCGTCATTGGCCGCATCGCCCAGCGTCGCCTTGGCCCATTGGCCAATCAGCAGCCCGGCCAGGAAGTTGTCGGTGGCAAAGGTCGCATCCGCCGACTCAATCGGCTCCAGCGGGGTATCAAGCGCAATCACCAACACGCCCGCATCCCGCGCCTGCTGCACGGCAGGGACGATGGATGAGGTGTCAGAGGCGGTCAGCAGAATGCCTTTCGCGCCGTCCAGAATGCAGGTCTCAATCGCCTGAACCTGGGTTTCGTGGTCGCCATCGACCTTGCCCGCGAAGGCCTTCAGGGTCATGCCCAGCTCTTCCGCCTTGGCGGTCGCACCTTCCTTCATCTTGACGAAGAAGGGGTTGGTGTCGGTCTTGGTGATCAAACAAACAGTGGTGTCGGCAAACGCGCTGCCTGCTGTGACCGTCAGGGCCAAAGCTGTCGCGCCTGCGAAAGTCGCAAGTTTCATAAGTTCTCCTCCCAATTTCTCCCATGCCGGTGCCGGCATATGGGTGATCGGGCAGCAATGGCCCGACCCCACGGCAAAACCATCACAAGAATCTCAAAATGAGTCAATAAATAAATCACTCTTATTTATTATTGACAGAAAGACGCCGGTTTCTCATGTTTTGAACAGGGGAGGGTCAGACGTGTCTGTTGAAGTGCCACAGGAAAACACGCCGTCAGAACGGGTTTCCGAGGTCAAAGGGACCAACCAAAGCGGAATGCGCGCTCGGAATGAGCGTCTGGTCCTGTCACTGGTCCGCAGACATGAGGCGCTGGCCAAGTCCGAAATCGCGCGGATGACGGGTCTGTCTGCGCAGACCGTGTCGGTCATCATGCGGCAGCTGGAAAAGGATGGTCTGCTGCTGCGGGGCGAGCCTGTTCGGGGCAAGGTCGGGCAACCCTCGATCCCGATGCGGCTTAACCCGGATGGGGCGCTATTTTTCGGATTGAAAATCGGTCGTCGCAGCGCCGAATTGGTTCTGACCGACTTTCTGGGGCGTGTGCGAAAGCACGAAAGTCAGACGTACGACTACCCGCGCCCGGACGCGACACTGAAATTTGCCAAACAGGCGCTGGATCGGATGATCTCTGACCTGTCGCCCGAGGCCCGACCCCGCGTCGCGGGCCTTGGAATCGCCATGCCGTTCTATTTGTGGGACTGGGCACAAACCCTTCAGGTGGCGCAGGAAAAGATGGACCCCTGGCGCACGGCAGACATTCAGGCGGATTTGGCCGAAGCCTATGACTTCCCTGTATTTTTACAGAATGACGCAACAGCGGCCTGCGGCGCGGAACTGGTTTTTGGCCCCGCCGACGGGCCGCGCGATTTCCTGTATTTCTATGTTGGCTATTTCATCGGCGGCGGCGTCGTCCTGAATGGCTCGATCTATGCGGGTCGGGGAAATGCAGGGGCGCTTGGGCCCATGCCTGTTCCTATAGAAACAGGCGTTGTGAAGCCGTTGATCGACGTGGCCAGCCTCTACACCCTGGAACGTGCCGTCACCGCAACCGACAGCTTGATGTGGGAGGAAACCGATCAGTGGCACATCCCACAAGTCGAGTTGGACAATTGGCTGCAACAGGCCGGGTTCGGACTGGCCTGTGCGATTGTCTCATCCTGCAGTCTGATCGATTTTGAATGCGTCAAGATCGACGGCTGGCTGCCCGAGGGCATCAAGGCACGGCTGATTGCCGAGGTCGAATCACAGATGTCACAGCTCAACCTGACTGGGCTTGAGAGACCTCTGATCGCGGCCGGGTCTGTTGGCCCAAGCGCCAGATCGCTGGGCGCGGCCAGCCTGCCATTGTCCGAACGGTATCTGGTCGAAGCGTAAACCCCTCGGGTTTTCTACATTTTATCGTCAGCATCATGAGTGCCAGCGCGCGGGTTCGGACAGGGGCAAATGATTCCTCTTGAAGTTATTGGAACGTTCCACTACACATCTCTGGAACGTTCCAATTTGGGAATCTACTATGAACTGGGTATTCGTCGGGGCCAGCACAATTGCCGCGCAACATATGCTGAACGCGGTGCGCAAGCAGCCGGGCAACGAGGTGACCTGGATTGTCAGCACCTCACCTGACCGGGTGCAAATCTGGGCGGATGACCACGGCATTGCAAACGCCACCACCGATCTAGCCACGGCGCTGGCGGGTTCGGATGTTCAGGCGGTCTACATTTCCTCGACCAATGAAAAGCATCACGCGCAGGCTTTGGCGGCGATCGCAGCGGGCAAGCATGTTCTGTGTGAAAAGCCCTTGGGCATGACGCAGGACGAAGCGGTTAAGATGGTTCGGGCCGCCGAAGCCGCAGGCGTCACCTTTGGCACGAACCATCACCTGCGCTGCTCGGGCACCCATCGCGCGATCCGGGACCTCATCGCAGCCGGGCGCGTCGGCAAGGTGCTGTCGCTGCGCATTCATCACGCGGTTCACCTGCCGGGCCACTTACAGGGCTGGCGGATCAATGACGCGGGCGCCGGTGGCGGCGTGATCCCCGACATCGTCGTGCATGACGCGGACGTCACCCGGTTCCTGCTACAGGAAGATCCCGCAAGCGTTGTGGCGCAGATGACAAGTTCCGGCATGGGGCAGGGGGTCGAGGATTCCTGCATGTCGGTCTGGACCATGCCCTCGGGCGCGATGGTGATGACCCATGAAAGCTTCACCCATCCCTATGCGGGCTCGGGTCTTGAGGTGCACGGCACCCAAGGGTCGATCTTTGCCAAGGGTATCATGACCCAGCAGCCGGTGGGTGACATTACCCTCGTCACTGAAACGGGTAGCGAAGCGATCCCCTATTCCAACCATGACCTTTACGTGCAGGGCGTCTCGGACTTCGTCGCCGCCGCTGCCGGGCAAGGACGCCCCGCAGCCGATGGTCCGGACGGGGTCAAATCCCTGTCCGTCGCGCTTAGCGTGCGCGAAGCGGCAGCAACCGGTCAGCGCGTTGACGTCAACTATGGTGGCTTCTGATGACCAAGCTTGTTTCTGCATCCGACGCCGTATCCCGCATCCCGGATGAGGCGATTGTCACCGTCTCATCCTCGTCAGCTTTGGGGTGCCCCGATCTGGTTCTGAAAGCCATGGGTGAGAGGTTCCGGGCCGAGGGGCATCCGCGCGATATCACTACGATGCACCCGATTGCGGCGGGGGATATGTATGGGGTCAAGGGCATGGAATATCTGGCGCAGGACGGGTTGCTGACCCGTGTGCTGGCCGGATCATACCCCTCGGGGCCGTCCAGCCTTGAGATGCCCGAGATCTGGAAGATGATCGTCGAAGATCGCGTGGCCGCCTACAACGTACCCTCGGGGATCATGTTCGACATGCACCGCGAGGCTGCGGCCCGGCGTCCGGGCGTTCTGACTCAGGTCGGGCTGGATACGTTCGTGGACCCGATCCGCGAGGGTTGCGCGATGAATGCACGCGGGGCCGCGGCACCCATCGTCGCGCGCGCCGAGTTTGGCGGCCAGACCTGGCTGCATTTCCCCAACATCATCCCTACTGTCTGCATCCTGCGCGCAACCACGGCGGATGAATTCGGCAACCTGACATATGAGCATGAAGGGGCCTATCTGGGCGGGCTGGAACAGGCCATCTGCGTGCGCAACCATGGCGGTCTGGTGATCGCTCAGGTTCAGCGGGTGACTGCCGAGGGCAGCCTGCGTCCGCATGATGTACGCGTACCAGGCCATCTGGTGGATCTGATCGTCGAGGACCCGGATCAGAAACAGACCACTGAAACGCCCTATGACCCCGCCATCTCGGGCCAGATCATGCGCCCATGGAACAGTTTCTCATTGGCCGGACACGGGGTTGAGAAGGTAATCGCGCGCCGGTCTGCGATGGAGTTGCGCGCGGGGATGAGCGCAAATCTGGGCTTTGGGATCAGCGCCATGGTGCCCCGCATTCTGCTGGAGGAAGGGCATCCCAAGGCCGTCACATGGGCCATCGAACAAGGGGCCGTCGGGGGTGTTCCGCTGACCGGTTTCGCCTTTGGTTGTGCCTCTAACGCGCATGCCTATGTGCCTTCGCCGCAGCAGTTCATCTACTTTCAGGGCGGCGGGTTCGATATGTCCTTCCTGTCCTTCCTTGAGGTTGACGTGGACGGCAACGTGAATGTCTCGAAACTGGGCAAGAAGCCTTATCTGACCGCAGGGTGCGGTGGGTTTGTCGATATCACCGCAGGCGCGAAAAAGATCGTGTTTTCGGGCTGGTTCGAGGCTGGCGCCAAGATCGATCTGGGTTCGGACGGGATCAGTGTCGCGGCCCCCGGCAAGTTCACCAAGATGGTGGATCAGGTGGAACACGTCACCTTCTCGGGTCGCCGGGCGCGCGAGCTTGGGCAGGATGTGATCTACGTGACCGAGCGCTGTGTCATCCGCCTGACCGAACAGGGGCTGGTCGCGACCGAGATTATGCCGGGCATCAACGCGCAGCAGGATATCGTGGCAGCGTCTGAGGGTCGTGTGACAGTCGCCGAGAACGCGGCGTTGATGCCGAAGTCGCTGTTCGTCGAAGGCCCAATGGGGATCAGGGTTTGAGCGGGATTGGCTTTCATATCGACGGGGCGACGGCTGTCCTGACGCTGAACAACCCGTCCAAGCTAAATGCGCTGACCATCGACATGCTGGATGCGCTTGAAGCGCATGTGCGGCAGGTCGAGCGGGACAGCGCGATCCGGTCTCTGGTTCTGACCGGGGCGGGGGAAAAAGCGTTTTGCTGCGGCGCGGATATTGGTGCCTGGGGGGGGCTTAGCCCGGCCGAATTCGCACGCCATTGGGTGCGGGACGGGCACCGGATTTTCGACCGCCTGGTAAGGCTGGGCAAACCAACAATTGCCGCGATCAACGGCCATGCCTTTGGCGGCGGGCTGGAATTGGCCAGTTGTTGCGACCTGCGCCTGATGGCCCCTCGTGCAACTCTGGCCTTGCCCGAGGCGCGGATCGGGATTGTTCCCGGTTGGTCTGGCACGCAGCGCGTGGCGCGGCTGATCCCTGAAGGGGCGGTCAAGGAAATGGCCTTGTTCGGTCGCCGTATTGGCGCGGACCGCGCGGTTGCCATGGGCTATGCCGCCGAAGTGGCCGACGATGTCCTGACCCGCGCGCTCGAGATCGCCACCGAGGCGCAGGCTCTGTCCCCGCGCGCCACCGAGATTGCCAAGAACATGATTCACGCGGCGGTCGGAGAAGATTCAGCAGCCGCGATCGAGGCGCTTGGCAGCGCTGCTGCAGCGGCCTCAGCCGATCGGGACGAAGGCGTCGCGGCCTTCATGGAAAAACGTAACCCTCAGTTTTCAGGGCTTTGACGCATATGAAAGACCTTACGATCAACCCTGCGATCCCTTTCGCGTTGCCCGAGATGTTCGAAGGCCGCCATCTGATCAATGGCGCATGGCAAAGCAGCGCGTCAGCTGAGACGTTCGAGCGTCGCTCGCCCTCGCACGGGCATGTCGTCAGCCGGTCGGCACTTGGCGGCGAGGCCGAGGCCGAAGCGGCCATCGTGGCAGCCCGAACCGCATTTGACAGCGGCGTCTGGAGCCGCGCGTCGGGCAAAGACCGCGCGACAGTACTGCTGAAAGTGGCGGATCTGATCGAGCAGAATGTCGACCGCATTGCCCTGATCGAAACACTAGAAAGCGGCAAGCCGATCAGCCAGTCCAAGGGTGAGGTTGGGGGCGCCGCCGATCTGTGGCGCTATGCAGCGTCGCTGGCGCGCAGCACCCATGGCGACAGCCACAACACGCTGGGCGCTGACATGATGGGTGTGGTTCTGAAAGAGCCCATTGGCGTTGTCTCGATCATCACCCCGTGGAATTTCCCGTTCTGGATCCTCAGCCAGAAACTGCCCTTTGCGCTGGCCGCAGGCTGCACGGTGGTTGTGAAACCCTCTGAAATGACGCCCTCGACCACCATCATGCTGGGCGAGTTGTTGATCGAAGCCGGACTGCCCGCAGGGGTGTGTAACATGGTACTGGGCTATGGCGTGCCGGTTGGAAGCACGCTCTCTGCCCATGAAGACGTGGATATGGTCAGCTTCACGGGCTCGACTGCCGTGGGCAAAACCATCAGCAAGACGGCATCGGATACGCTCAAGAAGGTTGCGCTCGAACTGGGCGGCAAGAACCCACAGGTGATCTTCCCCGACGCCAATCTGAATGCGGCCGCAGATGCGGTGGTGTTTGGCGTCTATTTCAACGTCGGCCAGTGCTGCAACTCCAGCAGCCGCATCATCGTGCACGAAGACATTGCCCAGGCGTTTTCGACCAAGGTCGTCGAGCTGTCCCGAAAGGTGAAGTTCGGCGATCCGCTGGACCCCAGCACTCAGGTCGGGGCCATCGTTACAGCCGAGCACAATGCCAAGATCGATGCCTATGTGAAACAGGCGCAGGATGCAGGCGCGACCATTGCCCTTGGCGGGGACCGCCTGACCGTCGATGGGTTGGGCGATCAGTTCTACCAGCCAACCATTGTGACAGATGTTCAGCCCGACATGCCCATTGCACGGGATGAAGTATTCGGACCGGTTTTGTCGGTTCTGACCTTCAAAACACTGGACGAGGCCATCGCCCTGACCAATGATAGCGCTTACGGTCTGTCCGCCGGGGTCTGGAGTGACGACGTTCACACCTGCCTGGAATTCGCCCGACGCGCCGAAGCGGGAACGGTCTGGACCAACACCTGGATGGACGGGTTCCCCGAAGTGGCCTTTGGGGGCGTCAAGCAATCCGGGCAGGGGCGGGAAATCGGACGCTACGGGTTCGAGGAATTTTTCGAGGTTAAATCGGTGGTCATGCGCATCGGCAACAGCCGTGCGCCCTGGGTGCCGCAAGACTGACCGGCGGGAAGCGAACCGCCGGAACCAAGATCGCATTAAGGGAGGAAACAAAATGCGTAATCTGTTGAAGACGAAATCTCTGATTGTGGCCGGGTTGCTGTGCACGACCAGCTTGGCGCAGGCGGAAGAGGTCGAGGTGCTGCACTGGTGGACCTCGGGTGGCGAAGCTGCCGCGCTGAACGTTCTGAAAGATGACCTGTCTGGTCAGGGCGTCGGCTGGACCGACATGCCGGTTGCCGGTGGCGGCGGTGAGCAGGCGATGACCGTTCTGCGCGCCCGCGTGACAGCAGGCAACGCGCCAACGGCGGTTCAGGGTCTGGGCTTCGACATTCAGGACTGGGCCGCGCAAGGTGCTTTGGCCGATCTGAACGAAGTGGCCGCGCAGGAAGGTTGGGACGATGTTGTACCGGACGCGCTGAAGGCCTTTGCCAAGCATGACGGCAAGTGGGTCTCGGCCCCGGTAAACGTGCATTCAACCAACTGGGTCTGGGCCAACAAGGCGGTTCTGGATGCAAACGGGATCGCTCAGCCCACCAACTGGGAAGAATTTGTCGCCGCTGTTGAGGCGCTGAAAGCCGCCGGAGTGACCCCGATTGCCCATGGTGGTCAGGCCTGGCAGGACGCCACTATTTTCGACGCTGTGGCCATGTCGACATTGGGTCCGGATGGCTACAAAGCCGCGTTCATCGATCTGGACGAAGAAACCCTGGGTGGTGACGCCATGAAAGAGGCGTTCGACCGCATGGCCTTTATCCGCGAGAATGTGGACGAGAACTTCTCGGGCCGTGACTGGAACCTGGCGACTGCAATGGTCATCAACGGCGAGGCCGGTTTCCAGATGATGGGCGACTGGGCCAAGGGTGAGTTTCTGAACGCAGGAAAAGTGCCCGGTCAGGACTTCCTGTGCTTCCGCTTCCCCGGAACGGCAGATCAGGTCGCCTTCAACGCGGACCAGTTCATGATGTTCGATCAGGGCGGTTCTGTTTCGGCAGAACAGGCGGCGCTGGCCAGCGCGATCCTGTCACCGTCGTTCCAGTCGGCGTTCAACGTGGTGAAGGGCTCGGTTCCCGCGCGGACCGATGTCAGCGACGCCGATTTCGATGACTGCGGCAAGCAGGGCATGAAGGATCTGGCGGCGGCTGCATCCTCGGGCAACCTGTTCGGATCGATGGCCCATGGTCACGCAGCCCCTGCCTCGGTCAAGAACGCGGTCTATGACGTCGTGACGGCGCATTTCAACGGTGAGTACGACAGCGAAACCGCTGTCGTTGAACTGGTCGACGCCGTTTCCATCGCCAAGTGATCACCTGATCCTCCCGACGGGGCGGCAAACGCGCCGCCCTGTCACCAGCGGGCACATCCCGCGCCTTAGACACCCCCGACTTGAAGGAGGGCGCGCCATGGCAACTTCAGCCGACGCGGATTTCAAGACACGCCTTCAGAACTGGATCCCGAAACTGGTCCTGTCACCGTCGCTGGCGATGATGCTGGTCTTTGTTTACGGGTTCATTCTGTTCTCGGTCTACCTGTCCTTTACCGACAGCCGCATCCTGCCGACCTTTGGATGGGTCGGATGGGAAAACTACGACAAGCTTTGGCGCCTGAGCCATTGGGAAACCTCGCTGATCAACATGGGGATCTTCGCGAGCCTCTACATCGTGATCTGCACCTGTATCGGCCTGGGTCTGGCGATCTTCCTCGACCAGAAAATCCGCGGCGAAGGGCTATTGCGGCCCATCTACCTGTACCCTATGGCGTTAAGTTTCATCGTCACGGGCACCGCCTGGAAATGGTTTCTGGACCCCGGTATCGGGCTGGAAAACGTCATGCACACATGGGGTTGGACCAGTTTCGAGTTCGACTGGATCAAAAACCGAGACTACGCGATCTATACGGTTGTTCTGGCCGCCGTCTGGCAGACCAGCGGCTTTGTGATGGCCATGTTTCTGGCCGGCCTGCGCGGCATCGACAACGAAATCCTGCGCGCGGCACAGATGGATGGGGCCTCGAACTGGAACCTCTACCGCCGGATCATTATCCCGCAACTGCGCCCGGCATTCCTGTCGGCCTTCGTGATCCTCAGCCACCTTGCTATCAAGACGTTTGACCTTGTGATTGCATTGACCGGCGGCGGACCGGGACGCGCGACCGAGTTGCCCGCGACCTTCATGTATTCCTACACGTTCACCCGAAACCAGATGGGGATCGGCGCGGCCTCGGCCACGATCATGCTGATGACCATCGCGGCAATCATGATCCCTTATCTTTATGCTGAATTGCGGGAGAAACGCTGATGTCCCAAGCAACTCAGGATACCGCAATTCGCACCGGTCGGGTCACGCGCACACTGATCTATGTGGTGCTGATCCTCTTCTCGCTGTTCTACCTTCTACCGCTCTATGTGATGCTGGTGAACTCGGTAAAACCATTGGAAGAGATCACCGGCGGCGGCATGATGAACCTGCCGCAGGTCTTCACCTTGGAGCCTTGGCTGAAAGCGTGGTCCTCGGCCCAGATCGGTGTCGATCCCACCGGGTTGAAGCCCTACTTCTGGAACTCGATCAAAATGGTGGTTCCGGCCGTGATCGTCTCGACCATCCTTGGCGCGCTGAACGGCTATGTGTTGACCAAATGGCGTTTTAAGTACGACACCATCCTGTTCGGTCTGATGCTGTTTGCCTGCTTCATCCCGTTCCAGATCGTTCTGATCCCGATGGCGCGGATGCTGGGCCTGATGGGTCTGGCGGGCACCACCTGGGGTCTGGCCTTGGTGCACGTGGTCTACGGGATCGGTTTCACCACGCTGTATTTCCGCAATTACTACGCGGTCTTCCCGACCGAGCTGATCCGGGCGGCGCAGATCGACGGGGCGGGGTTCTTCCAGATCTTCTGGCGCATCCTGTTGCCCAGTTCCGGGCCGATCGCGGTGGTGTCGATCATCTGGCAGTTTACCAACATCTGGAACGACTTCCTGTTTGGTGCGTCGTTTGCCGATGCCAACAGCCAGCCGATGACGGTGGCACTGAACAATCTGGTGCAGTCGTCAACCGGCGTGAAGGAATACAACGTTCATTTCGCAGGGGCCATTCTGGCGGCCCTGCCAACTCTGCTCGTCTATATCGTGGCCGGACGGTACTTTGTCCGCGGCCTGATGGCGGGTTCCGTGAAAGGATAAGGCCTGATGGGTTTTCTGGACATAGACAACGCGACCAAATCCTACGGATCGGTCGAGGTGCTGCACAAGGTTGATATCTCGGTGCAGGAGGGGGAATTTCTGGTGCTGGTGGGCCCCTCGGGCTGCGGCAAGTCGACCCTGCTGAACATGATCGCGGGGCTTGAGGACATTACCAGCGGCGAAATTCGTATCAAGGACACTGTGATGAACGGGGTGCATCCGTCGAACCGCAATATCGCCATGGTGTTCCAAAGCTACGCGCTTTATCCCAACATGACCGTGGGCCAGAACATCACCTTCGGGCTTGAGATGCACGGCGTCCCCAAGCCCGAACGCGACAAGGCGATGCACGAGGTCGCCACGCTGTTGCAGATCGAACAGTTGTTGGACCGCAAGCCCGGTCAATTGTCCGGCGGTCAGCGTCAGCGGGTCGCCATGGGCCGCGCATTGGTGCGGGAACCGGATGTATTCCTGTTTGACGAACCTCTGTCCAACCTCGACGCCAAACTGCGTGTCGATATGCGGACCGAGATCAAGAAGCTGCACCAGAACCTTGGCACGACCATCGTTTACGTGACCCACGACCAGATCGAGGCGATGACCCTGTCCAGCCGCATCGCGGTGATGAACGGTGGCTATGTGCAGCAACTGGGAACCCCACAGGAAATCTACGACACCCCGGCCAATATCTTTGTGGCAACGTTCATGGGCTCGCCCGCGATGAACGTGGTGCCTGCGAAAGTGACCTTGCTGAACGGTCGTCCTCATGCCGAGGTTGCCACCCATGACGGATCGATGGCGCAGTTGCCGTTCAGTCAGGATAATCTGGCCGAATGGGACGGGTGTGAGATTCTGTTGGGCATCCGTCCCGAAACCATCACCGATATGGATGGCGCGGATCGCAAATCCTCGAACATTGCGCAGATGACCAACCGGATTGTGGTCACCGAACCCGCAGGCTCGGACACGTTTGTGTCGATGCAACTGGGGGGCCGGGATGTGATCGCCCGGATGCGCTCGGACGCCGAGGTCGCGCCGGGGCAGGATTTCGACTTTGCCGTCAACATGGAGAAGGCCGTGGCCTTTGACCCTGAAAGCGAGATGCGGATCACTCCGTGACAAACCCGGACGTCATAATCATCGGATCGGGGGTCGGAGGGGCGACGCTGGCCGCAGCGCTGGCCCCCTCTGGCCGCCGCATTCTGATCCTTGAACGCGGCGACTATCTGCGCCCTTCGCCCGTGGATCGGGACCCCAAGGCGATCTTTGAGGATGGGCATTTCCGCCCCGATGAAACCTGGCTGGACGGCGAAGGGCAGCCTTTCAGTCCGGGCAACTATTACTGCGTCGGCGGCAACTCGAAATTCTACGGCGCGGCCCTGATCCGCTACCGGGCCGAGGATTTCGAACCGCGCCAGCATATGGGCGGTCGCTCTCTTGGCTGGCCTCTTCGCTACGGAGATCTGGAACCGGACTACACAGCGGCTGAACAGCTTTATGCAGTGCGCGGAACAGCCGATGAGGACCCGACCGAGCCGCCGCATAGCGGCGCTTACCCGCATCCTCCTGTGGCCGATGAGCCTGACATCGCGGATCTGCGCGCGCGTTTGCGCGGGGCGGGGCTGTCGCCTGCATCGGTCCCTTTGGGGGTGGATATCGACCGCTGGCTTTCGGCCGGGCAAACCACGTGGGATGCGTTTCCGAACACCTGCGGTGGCAAAATGGACGCCGAAACCTGCGCTCTGGCAGACGCCCTGAAGCACGAGAATGTCGAACTGTTGACCAACGCACCCGCCAAAAAACTGCTGAGCGACAAGGACGGGCATATCACAGGTGTTGAGGTCAAGGGGCACGGTACCCTGCACGCGCCGGTGATCGTGTTATCTGCTGGGGCGGTTCAGTCCGCCGCGCTGTTGTTGAAATCCGCCAATGACAATTGCCCCGCCGGATTGGCGAACCGATCCGATCAGGTTGGGCGCAACTTCATGAACCACAATTGCTCGGCGGTTCTGGCTTTGCATCCGCTGCGCCGCAACCGCGCGGTCTATCAAAAGACGTTGATGTTCAACGACTACTACAATGATGACGGGAAGGGCGGTGCGCCCTTGGGCAATATACAGATGCTGGGCAAGATCACCGGGCCGATTCTGGCATCCCAGCCCGGTATACCCGGTCCGATTGCGACAATGATCGCAAACCGCAGCTTTGATTTCTATGCGATGTCCGAGGACCTGCCCAATCCGGACAGCCGGGTAACGGTCGAAGGTGACCAGATCCGGCTGGACTGGAAACGCTCGAACTGGCAGGCGCATGAGGCACTGGTGGCCAAGCTGAAACAGCACCTGCGCCGAGCCGGGTTTCCGATTGTCCTGTCGCGGCCCTTCGACCGGCGCACGCCCTCGCATCAATGCGGAACGGCCCGGATGGGGCAGGACCCGGCCAGCAGCGTGGTGGACCCGTTCTGCCGCAGCCATGACCACCGGAACCTGTTCATCGTTGACGCCTCGGTTCTGCCGACCTCGGCTGCGGTCAATCCGGCCCTGACTATCGCGGCACTGGCCTTGCGCGCCGGACGCCACATCTTAGAGACGGAGTTTGCAGCATGACCGGAGTTGCTTTGGTCACAGGTGGCCAGCAAGGCATCGGCCTTGGAATCTCGCGCGCCTTGATCGCGGCTGGGTACAAGGTGGCGCTGGCGTCACGGTCTGCCCCGGACAAACCGGTGGTCCGGAACGCTTTGTCCGAATTGGGACCGGGCGCGATCTATGTGCAGCATGATGTGTCCCAGATCGATCACGTGCCCGCCTTGCTGGATCAGGTCGAGGCCCAGCTGGGACCGATCACCGCCCTGATCAACAACGCAGGCGTCGGCGCGCCGGTGCGGGGAGATATGCTGGACCTGAAGCCCGAGAACTGGGATTTCGTGCAAAACATCAATCTGCGCGGTGCCTTCTTTCTGGCGCAAGAGGTCGCGCGGCGGATGTTGGCGCAGCCTCAGGACAGCTATCGCTCGATCACCTTTGTCACCTCGGTCAGCGCCACGATGGTGTCTGTCGAGCGCGCCGAATATTGCGTGTCCAAGGCCGCCGCCGCGATGATGGCGCAGCTGTTTGCGGTGCGCATGGCCCCGCATGGGATCGGCGTGTTCGAACTGCGCCCCGGCATCATCGCCACAGAAATGACGGCCGGTGTGCGCGACAAATACACCGACCGGATCGAAGGCGGGTTGGTCCCCGCCGCGCGGTGGGGTGAGCCGCAGGATATCGGCTCGGTCATCGTTCCCATCGTGGACGGCCAGATGCAATTCGCCACCGGGGCCGCAATCCCCGTGGATGGCGGGCTTTCGATCTCGCGCCTGTAAGGAACTCAGAGGACAAGATGTCTGAAGGATATGATTTCATCGTGATCGGCGGCGGCTCGGCAGGTTCGGTCATTGCGGCGCGCCTGTCCGAGGAACCTGCGGCCAAGGTATTGCTGCTTGAGGCCGGGTCTTCGGATCGCCATCCGTTTTTCCACCTGCCTGCGGGCTTTGCCAAGATGACCAAAGGTATTGGCAGCTGGGGCTGGTCGACGGTGCCGCAGAAGCACATGCAGAACAAGGTGTTCAACTACACCCAGGCCAAGGTGATCGGCGGCGGGTCGGCAATCAATGCCCAGATCTACACACGTGGTGCTGCGCAGGACTATGACGACTGGCGTCAGATGGGGTGCGAGGGCTGGGGTTATGACGATGTCCTGCCCTATTTCAAGAAGTCCGAGGATAACGACAGCTACGACAATGAGTTCCACGGCAAAGGCGGCCCGCTAGGCGTGTCGATGCCCGCCGCGCCTTTGCCGATCTGCGACGCCTATATCAAGGCCGCCGGGCAGGTTGGTATTCCCGAAACGCGGGATGTGAATGGCGCGAAACAGGACGGGGCCGGGTATTACCAGCTGACCCAACGCAATGCACGACGGTCCTCGGCAGCGATGGCGTTTCTGGCACCCAATCGGAACCGTCCGAACCTGACTGTGCGTATGGGTGCCCAGGTCCGTCGGATCACGGTCGATAAGGGTCGTGCGACCGGTATCGAGATGATGAGCGGCGAAAAGATCACTGCCGCGCGCGAGGTGATTTTGTCCTCCGGCGCCATCGGCTCACCCCGGCTGCTGCAACTGTCCGGGATCGGACCGGCGGATCATCTGGAAAGCCTCGGGATCAAGCCGGTCTATGACCAGCCACAGGTTGGGGAGAATCTGCAGGACCACCTCGATCTCTATTCGATTTGCGAGGTCACCGGCCCGCACACTTATGACCGCTTCGCCAAGCTGCACCTGTCGGCCTGGGCCGGGCTGCAATATCTGTTCACCCGCAAGGGGCCGGTGGCCTCCAGCCTGTTTGAAACCGGCGGCTTCTGGTACGCCGACCCCGATGCGCGTTCACCCGACATTCAGATGCATCTGGGGCTGGGTACGGGGATCGAGGCCGGGGTCGAAGCGATGCCCAATGGCGGCGTCACCCTGAACGCCTGTTTCCTGCGGCCCCGATCTCGGGGGACGGTGCGGTTGCAAAGCGCCGATCCGACGGCAATGCCGCTAATCGACCCGAACTATCTGGCCGATCCCTATGACCGAGAGATGTCGATCCGGGGTCTGAAACTGGCGCAGAACATCCTCGCGCAGGATGCGTTGAAGCCATATGTTCTGGCGGAACGTCTGCCCGGTCCGACTGTAAAGACCGAGCAGGAGTATTTCGACTTTATCTGCGTGCATTCCAAAACCTCGCACCACTGCGCGGGCACCTGCCGCATGGGCAATGATGCCGAGGCTGTTCTGGACCCGCGCCTGCGCTTCAACGGGATCGAGGGTCTGCGCGTGGCCGACGCATCGATCATGCCAACGGTCAATTCTTCGAACACCAACGCGCCCACGATCATGATCGGCGAGAAAGCCGCCGACATGATCAAGCAAGATCAAGGATTTACGCAATGATCCGTCATATCGTTCTGACGAAATTCCGCCCGGATGTGACCGAAGAGACGGTCGCCCAAATCTACAATGGACTGGCCAAGGTGGCCGAAGCTCTGCCTGGTGCCAAAGGCTTCACCGGGGGCCGCAGCCAAAGCCCGGAACAGATCGAACGCGGCTATATGCATGGGTTTGTGATCGATTTCGACGATTGGGACGCTTTGGCGACCTATCAGGCGAACGAGGATCACAAGGCGTGCGGGGCGCAACTGGTCGCAAACGCCGTGGGTGGAATCGACGGCATTCTAGTTCTGGATCTGGAGGTCTGAGAAAATGACATTGATATTGCCAAACCGCGACGGCCAGTTGGAACCTTATGCTCTGACCGGAACGCCCTTGATCCCCCGCGCGCCGCAGGTACCGTTGACGCGCACCGCATTCGCGGCCGCACATGTGGTCTCGGACCCGCTGGCCGAGCGAAACCCGTGGGATGGTCGACCGGCGGTAGACTGGGACGCGACCCTGAACTTCCGACAGGGTCTGTGGGATCAGGGCCTTGGGCTGGCCGAGGCGATGGACACCGCCCAACGCGGCATGGGCGTGGATTGGGAGACCGCGCTGGAACTGATCCAGCGCACGATGGTGGCCGCCAAAGCGCACCCCCTGTCGCCACGCGTTGCCTGCGGGGCCGGGACGGATCATGTGCCCATGGGCGCGCTAAATACGGCCGGGGAAATCCTGTCCGCTTATGAACATCAAGCCGAGGCGATCGAGGCCGCCGGTGGTCAACTGATCCTGATGGCCTCGCGCGCCTTTCCGGCCATCAATGCTGGGCCGGACACCTATCACGACGTCTATCGCGCGCTGATCGACGGGGCGGCGAAACCGGTGATCCTGCATTGGCTGGGCGATATGTTCGACCCGGCCCTGACCGGCTATTGGGGCAGCACGGATGTGGATCAGGCCAGCGAGTTTGTGCTGTCTTTGATCGCTGAGAACCCATCCAAGGTCGACGGCATCAAAATCTCACTGCTCGATCAGGCGCATGAAGAGACGTTTCGCAGGCGCCTGCCGGACGGCGTGCGCCTCTATACCGGGGATGATTTCAACTATGCCGATCTGATTGCTGGGGACGGAGACCACTATTCTCACGCCTTGCTGGGCATCTTTGCGGCGATCGCTCCGGCGGCCTCTCAGGCGCTTGAGGCGCTGGCGCAGAACGATATGGATCGCTACCACGCGCTATTTGCGCCAACCGTGCCGCTCAGTCGCGAGATCTTTCGCGCGCCGACGCGGTTCTACAAGGCCGGGATCGCCTATCTGGCCTGGCTGAACGGCGCGCAGTCCCATTTCATCATGCCCGGCGGGTTCCAATCCAGCCGCGACATCTGTCATTACGCCGAAGTGTTCCGGCTTGCGGATCAGGCGGGTTTGCTCTCGGACCCGGATCGGGCTACAGCGCGGATGACAACATTGCTGAGCATGCACGGGGTAGACCAATAGACTGAATGCGCAGACCGACGATCATAGATGTCGCCAACAAGGCGGGGGTGTCGAAATCCACGGTCAGTCTTGTGTTGCAGGGCAGCGCGCAGGTCAAAGAGGAAACCCGAACGCTGGTTCACGCAGCGATGAAAGAGATCGGTTATGTATATAACCGATCCGCAGCCAATCTGAGGTCAACCGGGAACGCCCTGATCGGGTTGGTGATCAACGACCTGACCAACCCGTTTTTCACCGAATTCGCCACCTCGCTGCAAATGGCATTGGGGTCGCGCGGCTATGCGGTGGTGGTCGCAAACACCAATGAAGACCCCGCGATTCAGGATCAGGTGGTCACGGCCATGTTGGAACACGGGGTCTCGGCCCTGATCCTGTCGCCTGCTTACGGGGATGTCTCGAAAACGCTTGAGGCGGTTGAGCGTGCCGGCATCCCGATGATGCAAGTTCTGCGTCAGGTGGAAGGCGATAACGGCAAATACCCATTCATCGCACCCGATTACCGCGCCGGTGGACGGGTTGCGACCCGTCATTTGCTGGAGACCGGCGCGCGCAAGATTGCCTTTGTTGGCGGGCTGGAAGGCAGGCAAGTCACGCAGGAACGGATCTCGGGCTATCTTGAGATCGTGCAGGAGAATGGGCTGCAACCGGTTGTCGTAACAGGAAAATCCACCCGCGCTTTTGGTCACGCGGCGGCGGCGGACCTGTTCAGGGATCACCCGGATTGCGACGCCGCCTTGTGTTTCAACGATCTGGTCGCGTTTGGCATGATCAACGCCTGCCACGAGGCGAGGGTCGCGATTGGTGCAACTTTTCAGATCATCGGCTTTGACGACATTCAGGAAGCCTCGGAATGCTGGCCCGCCTTGTCGACGGTGCAGTGCGGGGTTGGTGATTTTGGGAAACAGGTGGCGGACACAATCTTGCGTTGGCTTCAGGACGATGACGTACCAGCGGCGCTGACCCAAACCCCGGTGCGTTTGGTTTACCGTCAGACCACAAAGGATCTGAGCAAGTAACCAATTTCGCCAAAACTTGCGGGAATGGCGGATGTGTTTTACGCTTTATCGCCGTTATTTTCGCGAAATTGGCCATCTGAATGTCACAGCCATCCGATCAGATTCGAATTCGGGTCATCGTGACCCCCAGCTTCAATATGGCTGCGACCATGGGGTTCATCGATCCGTTTCGGGCTGCGAATTATCTGGAGGGCGCGGCCCATTACAGCTGGGAACTTGTGTCGGAAACCGGCGGTCCATGCGTGGCCAGCAACGGCATCAGCATCGAGACTCAAAGCCTGAAAACCGCCTCTGCCCAGCCGGTGGATTTTCTGATCGTCTCTTCAAGCTGGACCCCGGAGGAGCATGGCTCGGACCAAATTCAGGCCGCCCTGCGCCGCGCCGCCCGGCAGCAGGCGACACTCGGCGGGATTGATACAGGTGCATTCATCATGGCCGAGGCCGGGCTTTTGCGCCATCGCCGGGCGACCGTGCACTACGAACATATCGACGCCTTTCGCGAGCTTTATCCGGATGTCGATTGCACCGAGGCGCTGTTCGAATTCGATGGCGACCGCATCACCTGTTGCGGCGGATCCGCCTCGTTCGATTTCGCGTTGCAAATACTGCAGGGCATACATGGCAACGCGCTGGCAAACGCTGCCGCGCGATATGTGTTTCACCCCAGCCTGCGCGAACGCGGCACCCCGCAGAACCCGCAATTCATGGAACCATTGGGGGCCAAGATCCCCGATACCGTGCGCAACGCCATCCGGGCAATGGAAGACAACCTGGAAGAGCCGCTGACTATTGGCGAGATTTGCAAGGCGGCGCAAATTTCGCAGCGGCAGCTCAACCGCCTTTTTGCCCAGCATCTGAAGAAAACGCCGGTGCTGTATTATCGTGACATTCGGCTGGACCGGGCCCGTGGGCTGGTGACACAAACAACCCTTGCCATGTCCGAGATCGCGTTCGCCTGCGGTTTTTCCAGTCAGGTCCATTTCAGCCGCGCCTATAAGGACCGGTTTAGTCTGCCCCCGATGCGGGACAGAATCGAAGGCCGTATCCCCTTCGAATTCCGCGCCTGGCCCATGCATCGTAAACACGACGCGTCCAGTTAAGGCCAAATGTTGGCGAACCATGTAAAGTACCGGTCGATTTTTCTCGGCTAAATCACTCTACCCAGCGGAATTGCACGCGCGCCTGCGTGCGCTTTGGATGAGGATCACCATGACTGAATTGCCATCGGCCAAAGAGTTTGCGGAAATCGGCAGAGGCTATGATCAAAGCCCGTCCCGCTCGCTGTCATTGCGCAAGGAAGCCTATGTCGAGCAGATTTGGCACAATGCCGATCTGGAAGCGATCATTGCGAAGACGTGGCAATGGGTGTGCCATGTCGAAAAGGTCAGGAAACCGGGCGCGTATACGACCGTCGAGGTCGCGGGCAAGCCCATCGCCGTCGTGCGCGACAAGGACGGCGTGCTGCGCGCGTTTTACAATGTCTGCAAACACCGCGCGCATGAGCTGCTTTCAGGCGATGGCAACACCACGCGCATCATGTGCCCATATCACGCCTGGGTCTACAAGCTGGACGGCAATCTGGTACGCGCACCGCATACCGAGCAATTGCAGGACTTCAACCCAAAGGACATCTGCCTGGATCAGGTTCAGGTCGAAGAGTTCTGCGGTTTTGTCTATGTGAATCTGGACCCGACAGCGCAGTCTCTGGCCGAAACAACCGGCGATCTGGCGACCGAGATCAAGCACTGGGCCCCGGATATCGAAGATCTGACCTTCGCGCACCGTCTGACCTATGACATCAAGTCGAACTGGAAGAACGTGGTCGATAATTTCCTTGAATGCTATCACTGCCCGACTGCGCATAAGGACTTTTGCGATTTGGTGGATATGGATACCTACAAGGTGACCACCCATGGCATTTATTCCAGTCATATGGCGGATGCGGGGAATACGGCCAACAGTGCCTATGATGTCTCGAATGCGACGGTTAGAACGCACGCGGTTTGGTGGCTGTGGCCCAACACCTGCATCATGCGCTATCCGGGGCGGTCGTCGATGATCATCATGAACGTCATCCCCGCCGGACCGAATCGCACGCTGGAAACCTATGACTTTTTCCTCGAAGAGACGACGCCGAACGAGGCGGAACTCGACACCATCCGCTATCTGGATGAGGTTCTGCAGGTCGAGGATATCAACCTTGTCGAAAGCGTTCAGCGTGGGATGAATACGCCCGCTTTCACGCAGGGCCGTATCGTGGATGACGCCAATGGCTCGGGGCAATCGGAACATGCCGTGCATCATTTCCACGGTCTGGTTCTGGATGCGTACAAAGCGGCGGCCCGATGACAGGTATTCCGTCTTCAACCCGACCGGGCGCTAAGCCGATGCGATACGAACCGCCCCCAACCCCCGCCTGACACAAGGGATCAGCGGCTTTTACGGGAGGGGCATCGTGCCAAATCAGCCAAACATCGTGATCATCATGGCAGACCAGCTGGCACCGCATTACTGTGGTGCCTACGGTCACAAGATTGCAAAAACTCCGCATATGGACGCACTTGCGGCACGGGGTATGCGGTTTGATGCGGCCTATTGCAACTCGCCGCTTTGCGCGCCTTCGCGCTTTGCGTTCATGTCGGGGCAGTTGATCAGCCGGATCGCCGCCTATGACAACGCATCCGAGTTCAAGGCGACAGTGCCGACCTTTGCGCATTACCTGAAATCGCTGGGCTATCGCACCTGTCTGTCGGGCAAGATGCACTTTGTCGGACCGGACCAGAAACATGGGTTCGAGGATCGCGTGACCACAGATATCTACCCCTCGGATTTCGCATGGACGCCCGATTGGGAAGCGCCGGATGAGCGGATCGACAAATGGTATCACAACATGCAGACGGTCAAGGAAAGCGGCTTCGCCGTCGCAACCTTTCAGACCGACTATGATGATGAGGTTGGCTTTGCCGCCCGCCGTTGGCTGATCGACCGGGGCCGGGATCGCGCGGCCGGCGATGATGCGCCCTTTGCCATGGTGGCCAGCTTCATCCATCCGCATGACCCTTACGTCGCCAAGCCCGAATTCTGGGACCTCTATTCCGACGATCAGATCGACATGCCTGACTTCGTGCTGTCGCCCGAGGAACAGGACCCGTTCTCGCGCCGGGTTATGGACGGGATCGAGGCCAGCTATGTCCCCCTGACCGAGGAAGAAATCCGCCGCGCCCGCCGCGCCTATCTGGCCAATGTCAGCTATTTTGACAGCAAGATCGGCGAGATGGTCAAAACGCTGGAGGACATGGGTGAGCTCGACAACACGATCATCATCGTGACCGCGGATCACGGCGATATGCTGGGCGAACGCGGGCTGTGGTACAAGATGAACTTCTTTGAACCCTCGGCGCGAGTGCCGCTGATCATGGCAGGCCCCGGCGTGGCACAGGGGGTTGCGGCCAATGCCTGCTCGCTGGTCGATATGCTACCCACATTGGTCGAGATCGCCGGTGGAGATGACACCATGTTTGGCGAACCGGTCGATGGCCGCAGCCTGATGCCTTTGGCGCGGGGCGAGGCCGATCCGGTGGACGAGGCCATTGGCGAATACTGCGCCGAGATGACGCCCTCTCCGGTCTTCATGATCCGACGGGGGCCTTTGAAATACATTCATTGCGACCCCGATCCGCCGCAGCTGTATGATCTGGCGAAAGACCCGTTGGAAAAGACCAACCTTGCGGCCGACCCGGCCTATCAGGCGCAGGCTCAGGCCTTCGCCGCCGAGGTTGCCGCGCGATGGGATAGCGCGCAATTGCGGGCTGACGTGATCGCGACGCAAAAGTCCCGCCGCGCGCTGCATGCCGCGATGGAGGCCGGGGCCGGTGAGCACTGGGATTACAACCCGCCCTCGGATGCCAGCCAGCAATATGTACGCAATCACATGGATTGGACGGTGGCCGCCGACCGCTACCGCTTTCCTCCGCTAAAAAAGGGCAAGATGGATGAAACTTGACAGTAAGGTCGCACTTGTCACAGGCGGGCGCGGCGGCATCGGGCGCGCCATTGTCGCGCGGTTCCTGCGCGAAGGGGCCACG
Source organism: Ruegeria sp. N4 (assembly GCF_056531425.1). Lineage (NCBI taxonomy): Bacteria > Pseudomonadati > Pseudomonadota > Alphaproteobacteria > Rhodobacterales > Roseobacteraceae > Ruegeria > Ruegeria sp. N4. Next base: position 310,541 of record NZ_JBQFLT010000002.1, on the reverse strand, counting down.
GTCTATGCCGCTGATCTGACGGCGCAGGGATCGCTGGACGCCCATGACGATGACGGCAGCCGGTTCGTGCCAATGAACGTGGCCGATGAAGATGCCGTAAAGGCCGCAATGGCGCAGGTTCAGGCCGAATGCGGAAAGCTGGACATTCTGGTCAACGCTGCCGGGATCGAGATCGAAAAGACCATCGAAGACACCACGCTGGAAGAGTGGAACCAATCCTTCGCGGTCAATTGCACCGGCACGTTCCTGACCTCAAAACACGCTCTGCCGTTGCTGCGGGCGGCGGCCAGATCCGGGACCAGCGCCTCGATCATCAATTTCGGCTCCTATGACGGGTTCATCGCCGATCCCGGCCTCGCCGCCTATTGCGCCACCAAGGGCGCGGTGCACGCCCTGACCCGCGCCATGGCCTGCGATCACGGCCCCGAAGGCATCCGCGTAAACGCGATCTGCCCCGGCTATATCGACACGCCGATGTTGCAGAGTTTCTTCACCGGTGACGGCTCGGGCGGCGGTGGCAAGACCATCGACCAGTTGCAACAGGCGGTGCGCGATGTGCACCCGATGCGCACCTATGGCACCCCCGAAGACATCGCCAATCTGGTGAACTGGCTGGCCAGTGATGAGGCACGCTATGCCTCGGGGCAGCTATGGGTTTTGGATGGCGGTCTGTCCGCGCAAGTGCAGCAGATGAGGTTGTAATCCATGGCAAAGCAGAAATCCGTCATCATCACCTGCGCCCCGACCGGTGGCATCCACACGCCCACCATGTCGGAACACCTGCCGATCACCCCGACCCAGATTGCAACGGCCAGTATCGAAGCGGCTGAGGCCGGAGCCTCGATCATCCACCTGCATGCGCGTGACCCCGACACCGGCAAGCCCGACCCGAACCCCGATCTGTTCATGGAGTTTCTGCCCCGCATCAAACAGGCCACGGACGCGGTGATGAACATCTCGACCGGCGGCGGCCTGGGCATGACGCGCGAGGAACGTCTGCGCGCCGCCACCCGCGCCTCGCCCGAGATGGCCAGCATGAATATCGGCTCGATGAATTTCGGCATCTTCCCGATGAAAGACAAATACTCGAACTGGAAACACGCGTGGGAGCCCGAGTTTCTGGACATGACCCGCGATTTCATCTTTCGCAACACCTTCGCAGATATCGAATACTGCCTGAAAGTGCTGGGGCAGGGCCACGGCACACGGTTCGAGTTCGAATGCTACGATCTGGGCCACCTCTACAACCTGGCCTGGATCCGGGATCAGGGCTGGATCGACGGGCCGATCTTTGTGCAGATGGTGTTTGGCATTCTGGGCGGCGTCGGTGCTGATCTGGACAACCTGATGCATATGCACACCATCGCCAACAAGCTGTTCGGGGATGACTATGAATGGTCGGTTCTGGCCGCCGGACGGCACCAGATACCCTTCACCACGCAAAGCGCTTTGCTGGGCGGCAATGTAAGGGTCGGGATGGAGGACAGCCTTTATATCGGCCCCGGCGAAAAGGCAGTGTCCAGCGCGCAGCAGGTCAACAAAATCCGCAGCATCATAGAAAATCTCGGCCTTTCGGTCGCTACCCCGGCTGAGGCGCGTTCGCGACTGGGCCTGAAGGGCGGCGATCAGGTGGCGTTCTGAGGAGAGGTTACAATGCAGACTAAAATGCTGATCAACGGCGAACTGGTCGAAGGGCAGGGCGCTGCGATCCCGGTTCTGAACCCGGCAACCGGCGAAGAGATTTGTGCCATCAACGCCGCCACGCCCGAGCAGGCAGATGCAGCCGCCGCTGCCGCGCATGAAGCGTTCGACACTTACGGTCAGACCAGCCCGGCGGAACGGTCGGAATTGCTGACCAATATAGCGACTGTGCTACAGGATCACGCCGAAGAACTGGCCGAGTTGGAAAGCCTAGACGCAGGCAAACCGTGGCCCTCGGCCTTAGACGATGAAATGCCGCTGACCTTGGACACGTTCAGGTTCTTCGCCGGGGCCGCGCGCACCATGACCGGCGTGACGGCGGGCGAATATGTGGCGGGCCATACCAGTATGATCCGCAAGGACCCGGTAGGTCCGGTCGCAGCAATCGCGCCATGGAACTATCCGCTGATGATGGCCTCGTGGAAACTCGCTGCGCCTTTGGCGGCGGGGTGTCCTGTGACCCTGAAACCCTCGCAATTGACACCGCTTTCGACCCTGCGCGCAGCGCAGTTGATTGCCGATGTTGCGCCCAAAGGCGTGGTGAACGTACTGCACGGATCAGGCCGCGAAATCGGCGATCGGATGATCAATGATCCACGGACCGAGGCGATCTCGATCACCGGCTCAACCGCAACCGGGTACGAGGCGATGAAAGCCGCGTCGCGCAAGATCCGCCATGTGCATCTGGAACTGGGCGGCAAAGCCCCGGTCATCGTGTTCGAGGATGCCGATATCGATGCGGTGGCCGAAACGGTGCGCTATGGTTCGTTCTTCAACGCCGGGCAGGATTGCGCACAGCCCTGCCGGTTGCTGGTCGCGGATGAGGTCTATGACAAGGTGGTCGCTGCCGTGGTCGATCAGGTCGGACAGGTCAAGGTCGGCGCGCAAAAGGCCGAAGGGACCGAGATGGGCCCGATCATCTCAGCCGCGCAACGCAACACTGTGGCTGGCTTCGTAGACCGCGCCCGTGGCACCTGTGAGGTTGTGACGGGCGGCAACATGATTGACGGTCCGGGTTTCTTCTACGAACCAACCGTTTTGGCCAACGTTCCGCATGATGCCGAGGTGTTTTGTACCGAAATCTTCGGCCCGGTCGTGACCATCTCGCGGTTCAGTACCGAAGAAGAGGCCCTGAAGGTCGCCAATACCGGCCCGTTTGGGCTGGCCTCGTCGGTCTGGACCAACAATACGGGCCGAGCGATGCGGATGAGTGCGAAGCTGCGCTATGGGTTCACTTGGGTAAACACCCACGGCGTCGCGACGCCCGAGATGCCGTGGGCCGCAATGAAATCCTCGGGCACAGGCTGCGATATGAGTGTCTTTGCGCTGGACGCCTATACCGCCGTCAGACATGTGATGGTGGCGCACTGATGCGGTTGGCTGGGAAACGCGCATTTGTCACCGGGGGTCGGCAGGGCATCGGACGCGGAATTGTCGAGGCATTTCAAGCCGAAGGAGCTGCGGTCACGACCTGTGGCAGAGGAGAACGTCCAAGCGGGCTGGATGACAACGTCATTTGGTACGAACTGGATGTGACCGATCCGGAGGCCGTTGCGGATATGGCGTTTGTAACGGATGGAACAGATATTCTTGTCAATAACGCCGGGATTCAGGTTGAAAAGACCGTAACTGAAAGCACCGACTCTGATTGGGAGGCTGTGATTGGCACCAATTGCCGAGGTGTGTTCAACATGTGCCGTGCGTATATCCCGGTGATGACAAAGGGCGGGTCGATCATCAATATCGGATCGATTTCAGGTCGCCACGCTGATCCTTCGATGGCCCTTTATAACGCCTCGAAAGCGTTTGTGCATGGACTGACGCGGTCGATTGCTGTGGATCATGGGCCTGACATCCGGTGTAATGCGATTTGCCCGGGCTGGATCAACACGGGCATGTTGGACGCCGGGTTCGATCTGGCATCGGATTCCGAAGCTGCTCGCGCCGATGCCATTGCTAGGCATCCTGTCAACCGCTTTGGGCAACCTGCTGATATAGCAGCTATGGCTGTTTGGCTGGCCTCAGATGAGGCTGCTTTCGCAACCGGTCAAATGTTCACAGTGGATGGCGGCATGACGGCTGCCTCACCCCTCAATCCGGGATTGTTCTGATGGAATTTCAACACACTGCCTGTCTGGGTGGCGGCGTCATCGGTGCCAGTTGGGCCGCGCTGTTTCTGGCCTCGGGGCGTTCGGTAGCGCTGTTTGACCCGGCCCCGACGGTCGAGACATCCGTGCGCGGGTACATCGAGATGGCCTGGCCCACCCTTACCGAGCTGGGCCTGACCAAAAACGGCAACCCGGATGCGATCCGGTTTCACCCAAGCGCCGCCGCCGCAGTTGAAGGCGCGGGCTTCGTGCAGGAGAACGTGCCCGAGCGTATCAACATCAAGCACGCAACCTTTGCCGAGATCGAACCGGTGCTGAACCCGAACGCCATCGTGGCCAGTTCAGCCTCGGGCCTGACGCTGGGCCAGATGCAGGGCGGCTGGGGCAATCCCGCCCGTTTTGTGCTGGGCCACCCGTTCAACCCCCCGCATCTGATCCCGCTGGTCGAGGTGATGGGCAATGACAGAACCGAAGCCAGCGCCGTGGACGGGGCCGAGCGGTTCTATGAAGCTGTCGGCAAGGTCACAATCCGGGTGAACAAGGAACGACCGGGCCATGTGGCCAATCGCCTGCAGGCAGCGATCTGGCGCGAAGCGATCAGCCTTGTGATGGACGGGGTCGCCTCGGTCGAGGATGTGGATAAGGCCGTTTGGGCCGGGCCGGGGCTGCGATGGGCGGCGATGGGACCAACCATGCTGTTCAACCTCGGCGCGGGCGAGGGCGGTCTGCGCGCGTTTTGCGATCATTTCTCAGACACGTTCAATGGCTGGTGGGACGATCTGGGCCAGATCCATCTGGACGAAACCGTCGCCCAACACCTGATCGCGGGCGTCGGCGAGGCCGCGAAAGGCCAAAGCCCGGCGGAGTTGTCCGCCAAGCGGGACGCCTTGATCCTTGCGATGCAAAAAGCCACAACGGGATTGCGTGATACAAGCTAAGAAAAAGCGCCGCTCTATACGCGGCGCTTTCTTTACTCTCCTGGCCTTCTGGCCCTTCTAAAGGCCGAAGGAACCTAACATTCAGACTTACTGAAGCAGCGCCGACAGGTTGCCGCGCGCATCGTCATTCAGCCATTCCGACCATGTGTCCTGATAGTTGGTCAGGAAGTAAACGGCAGCCTCGTCATAAGATGCGCCATTGTCATCCTGCCAGGCCAAAACCGTGCCCATCTGATCGTTCGAGAAAGACATCTTCTTGAGGAATTCAACCACGTCCGGCTCACGCTCGAGCAGGGACGGGGCCACGGCGGTCACAACCTTGGCGGTCGGATAGGCGGACAGCACCGGGTTTGCGCATTCCGGGTCACCGTTGCAAGTATGCGCATCCTGATCGAAGGGTGCGGTTTCGACCTGAACCATCGGATACTTGCCAAGAACCGAAGTGGGCGCCCAGTAGTAACCAAACCAGGGCTCTTTCGCCGCATAGGCCGCCGCGATTGCGGTAGCCAGCGTTTCGCCAGACCCGTGCTGGAACCGCTCAATCCCGTTCTCGGTCATGTTGAGCGCTTTGAGGTTGTTGTTGTTCACCACATCACAGGCCCAACCCGACGGGCAGTCATGGAACCGGCCACCGACCAGTTCAGGATTGGCCAGAATGCCTTCGACCGTAGTCAGTTCGGGGTGCTCTTCGGCCAGATAGGCCGGAATCCACCATGCCTCGACCCCGCCATCAGCCAGAACATTCGCCAGTTCGACAAGTTTGCCGTCGGCGCGCAGCTCTTCATAAACCGGTGACGAGTTGGTCCACAATTCGGTCAGGATGTCAGGCTCGCCGGTTTCCGCAATCGACGCCATCGCAGGTGTGGTCGAGGACGGAACAGCGGCAACCGTACAGCCATATCCGTTCTCAAGCAGGAACTTGGCCACCGCAGTCACAACCGCGGACGAGGCCCAGTCCATTTCAGTGATCGAAACCTCACCGCAATCGGCCAGTGCCGTGGTTGCGCTGAACCCGGTCGCAAAAGCCGATGCAGCCAGTAGTGTCTTGAGTTTCATTGCTTTCTCCCTGTAGCAAGATTCGTTTTTATCATGCGCCATTATTATCGAGCGCTTCTGGCAATTGAACCGCTAGATTGCATCAATTGCCGTTCTGTCATTTTTCTCAGACAGTCGTCGAATTAACATAGTCAGTCATATCGCTGGTCGCTGATCAAACCGCCGACCCGGTTGGTTTCCCCGTGGCGGGTCCTGCACGAGGGCGGAGGAATTCAAAATTGACATAAGTGCCCAAGCCAAAAATGCTGACCGACAGGAGGAATCATGATGGTGCACCGAAACCTGTCCGTGGGCTGGAAGCCACTGGAGTCTCAACCCGCAGCAGGAAGGCCGGTGCCCGCATGAACATCGTTTCTGATTTTCCCAATCCCGTCCGCGAAATCTATCACACTGAAATCGCCATGTCCGATGGATGCAGATTGGGTGCACGAATCTGGATGCCCGAAAACGCCGAGGCGCAACCGGTCCCTGCGATCTTTGAATTTCAACCCTATCGCAAGAACGACATCATGGCCGAAAGGGACGTGACGCTGTACCCGTACCTCGCGGGTCACGGATACGCCGTGGTGCGGGTTGACCTGCGCGGCAGCGGGGATTCCGAGGGCGTGTTGACCGATGAATACACACCGCAGGAACTTCAGGACGGGTGCGAGGTGATTGCATGGATCGCTGCGCAGTCCTGGTGCGACGGCAAGGTCGGCATCACCGGCAAGTCTTGGTCCGGGTTCAACGGTCTGCAAATCGCTGCGTTGCAACCCCCGGCCTTGAAGGCGGTGATGACGCTGTGTTCGACCGATGACCGCTATGCCGACGACATCCACTATTCCGGCGGCTGCGTGCTGGGTGAGCAACTGACCTGGTCCTCGACGATGTTCGGCAAGAACACCATGCCGCCGGACCCGGCAAATGTCGGTGATCGCTGGCGCGACATGTGGCTGGACCGGCTGCGCGGCTCGGGCCTTTGGCTGAAGACATGGATGCAGCACCAAACCCGCGATGACTATTGGAAACATGGCTCGGTGTGCGAGGATTTCTCGCGCATCCGCATTCCGGTCTTTGCAGTCTCGGGCTGGGCCGACGGCTATTATCCGGCGGTCTTTCGGATGATGGAACATCTGCAAGTGCCGCGCAAAGGGCTGATCGGACCATGGGCGCATGTGATGCCAAACGCTGGCAATCCGGGGCCGCAAATCGGGTTCCTGCAAGAGGTTCTGCGCTGGTGGGATCATTGGCTGAAAGGCCGCGACACCGGCATCATGGCGGAACCGATGCTGCGGCTATTTCTGCAGCACAGCGCGGACCCGGCAGCGGCAATGGAACGTCGTGAAGGCCATTGGGTGGCCGAGGAAACTTGGCCATCGCCATCAATCGGGGCGAGCAATTGGTATTTCGATGAAAATGGGGGGCTTTCAGCGACCCCGCGCAGCGCGGGCAGGGTGCCTGTCAATTCGCCGGTCATGGTTGGCGGCAATGCCGGTTTCTGGTGCGCCTTTGCCAGCGACGGCGATTTACCCGGCGATCAACGGCGCGACGACGCCGTGTCGGTCTGTTTCGACAGCAATCGCCTGACCGAACCGTTTGAAATCGTCGGCCAACCGGTTCTGCGTCTGGCTTTCACTTCGGACAAGCCCGTGGCCCAGATCGCAGCGCGTCTGAATGAGGTGTTGCCGGATGGAACATCCTCTCGTGTGACCTATGCCGTTTTGAACCTGACCCATCGCAATAGTCACAAAAGCCCTGAACCTCTGGTACCGGGGCAGGACTATGAGATCGAAATCCCTTTGCGCGCCATCGCGCATCGGTTCGGGGCAGGCAGCCGCATCAGGATCGCGCTTTCGACACAGTATTTCCCCCTGATCTGGCCCGCGCCGGAAGCCGCGACACTGGAATTGAAGCTTGAAAACTGCCGCCTGACGCTGCCGGACAGGCAGCCAAACCCAATCGACGAAACGCTGCATGAGTATCCGCCAGCCGCGCAGGCCCCGGCTCTGAAAACCGAAATGCTGGAAGCGGCCGAAGGCGGGCGTTGGGTGACCCATGATGTGGTCAACGGCGTCACAACCGTGGTTTTACAACACGCAACAGGCCGGTACCGGATCGTCGAAAACAACCTTGAACTGAGCGTACAGGGCCGGGAATCCTTCAGCGCATCGGACCATGACCCCGAAGGCGCTGTGGGCCAAACGACGTGGGTCTATGAGATGTCGCGCGGCGACTGGTTCATTCGCACGGAAACCGAGGTCAGTATGACTGCCCGCCTGACGGACTGGCAGATTAAGGCAAACCTGCGCGCCTTTGAAGGTGACGAGCTTGTGCACGAAGACCATTGGGACGAAACCGTGCCCAGACACCTGAACTGACGCAGATGCAGCACATTTGAGATTGATTTGCAAAGACGCCTCGCATCGCTGGTGAAACGCTGCTGCTCGGGCTAAGGTTTGCGCACAAATACAACAATAAAACTAGTCCAACACCGGGCGGCGTCCTCGCTGGCCTGACCCGGAACGCAGAGGGGTACAATGGCAACTTACGATTGGCTATTCAGCACGCTTGGCCTTACGGAATGGTGCAATGCCGGGAAGACCGGCGGCGAACAGCTTTCACTCACAGATCTCATGGCGCAGGTCAAAGGCAGCGAAGCCAAGACCCCCTGGTATGAAACGCCGTTTCCGTCGCTTGATGCGCTGCACGATGCCTGCCCGGCCATCGCCCAGACACGGGACATGACATCGGGGGTCGAGAATGGTTTTCTGGCAATCAAGGATGGTCTGAAATTCATTCTCGATCCGCTCACGCAACCGCTCAGCTGGATGCTGGACGGGTCGCTGTGGCTGTTTCTGGCAATCCCGTGGTTCATCCTGATCCCGCTGATCCTGATCGGCACGCATCTGGCGGTGCGCAAGGCTTCGGTCACCATACTGGTTGCCGTGACCTTCCTGTTCATGGCCTTCATCGACCACTACACATTCGCCGTCCAGACCTTGTCGATCATCTTTGTCTGCACCTTCCTGTGCGTCCTTTTTGGCGTTCCGATCGGAATCCTTATGTCTAAATCGGACAAGACACAGAAATCGGTCATCCCGATCCTGGATATGCTGCAAACCCTGCCCAGCTTTGTCTATCTGATCCCGCTTATCTTCCTGTTCAGCGTCACGGAATCCAAACTCTACGGTATTGCCATCATCCTTTATGCAATTGTGCCGATCATCCGCCTGACCGATCTGGGTATCCGTCTGGTCAACAAGGACGTGATCGAGGCGGCAGATGCATTTGGCATGACCGCGCGCCAGAAGCTGTTCAAGGTCGAAATCCCGCTGGCCCTGCCCAACATCATGGCCGGCCTGAACCAGACGATCATGATGAGCCTGGCGATGGTCGTGATTGCCTCGCTGGTCTCGGCCCCCGGTCTGGGTGTTCTGGTCCTGCGCGGCATTCGTAACCTCGAACTTGGGGTTGGTCTGGTATCGGGCTTCTGCATCGTTTTGCTGGCGATCCTGCTGGACCGTGTGTCCAAGGCCGCCCTGTCGCGCGTCGACGAATCCACGCATCACTAAGGAGGCATGATATGACCAAGACCCCGATTGTCTCCATCAAAGGACTGTACAAGATCTTCGGCGCAAACCCGAAATCGGTGATGCCTCAGGTTCTGCAAGGCATGGACAAGGCCGAACTGCTTGAGAAACACCAGCACGTGCTGGGCCTGCGTGACATCAATGTCGACATGCAGGAAGGTGAGATCACCGTGATCATGGGCCTGTCCGGGTCGGGGAAATCGACCCTGATCCGGCACCTGAACCGCCTGATCGAACCCACGGCAGGCAGTATCGATGTGCGCGGCGAAGATGTGCTGAGCTATGGCGAACAGCGCCTGCGCAATCTGCGGCGCAACGTGATGTCGATGGTGTTCCAGAAATTCGCCCTGTTGCCGCATCGCACGGTCGAGGAAAACGCCGCCATGGCCCGCGAAGTGCGCGGCGAAAGCCATGACGAACGTCTGGCAGAGGCCCGAAAGTGGCTGGCCCGCGTCGGTCTGGCCGGGTTCGAAAAGCGCTATCCGCACCAATTGTCGGGCGGTATGCAGCAGCGGGTGGGGATCGCCCGCGCCCTGGCCTCGGACAGCCCGATCATGTTGATGGACGAGGCGTTCTCGGCGCTCGATCCGTTGATCCGGACCGACATGCAGGACCTGTTGCTGGAGCTGCAAAAGGACCTGCACAAGACCATCGTGTTCATCACTCATGATCTGGACGAAGCGCTGAAACTGGCCGATCACCTGGTGATCCTGAAAGACGGCTACGTGGTCCAACAGGGTGAACCGCAGCATATTCTGCTGAACCCGAACGATCCGTATATCGAGGATTTCGTCAGCGACATTAACCGTGCCCGCGTTCTGCGCGTCCGGTCCGTCATGCACCCGATGAATGGCGAGACCGATTTCGCCGGGGTGGTCGATGTGGACGACAACCTTGAGCACCTGATCGGCCTGTCCGGCGGCGACACCTACAAGACCTACAAGGTACAATCCAACGGACAGGATGTGGGCGTTTTGGACATGAAGGATCTGGTGCGGGCACTGGTGCCTTCCGCCGCATCCGAAAGCGCATCACGCCGCATTTAGAGGCACAATCCCCGAAATCCGTGGCCGTTTCCCCGGCCACGGATGATCACTCAGATGGCATGTTTGCATTGCAGACAGACGTCAGAGCAGCCCGCGCTCCTCCAGAACCTTGCGCGCGACGCGGAAGCATTCCAGTGACTGCGGCACGCCGCAATAGATGCCGATCACGTGAATGATCGCCTGAATCTCTTCTTTGGATACCCCATTGTTCAGCGCGCCTTTGCAGTGAATTTCCCATTCATGCATCTTCCCAAGCGCGCCGATCATGGACAGGTTCATCATCGACCGTGTCTTGGCGTCAATCGTGTCATCGCCCCAGCCAAAGCCCCAGCACCAGGCGGTCATCGCCTCTTGAAAGGGACGCGTGAAATCATCGGCTGCGGCCAGGTTTTTTTCAACATACTCGGCCCCCAGCGTCGCCTTGCGCTGTTCCAGCCCTTTTTCGAACAGATCATTGTCCATTACGTGTCTCCTGTTTCAATATTCGGAAGGCTTTCATAAAAGCGGCCCTCGCGCACGCGTCTGGCGGTTCCGGCCTCTTCGTCGGGGTCATGGGCGTCCAGAGCATCCAGTCGCAAACCGTCATGGGCGTAGACCGGGGCGCCAGCGTCTGTCATACCCCTCAACCGGGCTGCCAAAGCGTGTTTCTTGCGGACCTGATGGGGTTGGAAATCGTCGAACATGCGCGGGGTGATGGTCTGGCCAAAGTGCAGATCGCCTGCGGCGCAGGCCGCGCGATACAGATCCTCTCCGGCGGTCGTGCGGGTGATCACACCGTTGAACCCCTCATCCTCACCCACCGGTGCGCCACCGGGCCAGATATCAGCGGCTGCAATATCGGCAGCCTCACCCAAGGCATCCGGGCAGAGCTTGCAGCGACTTTGGATGCGCCAGCCGGATTCGTCCGCCCACATATCCAGATAGGTCTTTTCAAACACCTGCCCGTCGCCGGTTTCGATCCGCGTGGCACCGGGGTTTCCGTACCCACGATAGCGAAACAGGGTCACGTCCCGTTCCGACAGGTCATATTCATCCAGAACCGCCTGCGATTTGCCAAGGTCCGACGCCCCGCCACACACCATCACCAGCAGGGCAACCAGATTTCGGCGCAACCGATCATCTTCCTCTGCCCGCGCCCGCACGGCCCCTGCGTCGCAGGGTTTGGCTATGATGGCAAAGGGCGCGTCCCGGTCCAGCGCAGCGCTCAGACCGGCCAGAGTGTCGCTGGGCCCATATCGTGACCCCGCCCGCGCCACGACCTGCTCTGGCGTTTCGCTGATGCACCAACCGGTGCGCATCGGGTCATCCGGCAAGGCGGCGCAATGCAGGATGAATTTGGCCTGCCCGGATCGCAGCAGGTGAACACCAAGCGCCGTCAAAACTCCGCCAGTTGCCGCGCGATAGCGAATGTCCGGGTCCGCGGCCCAGGCTTCCTGCATGCTGTGATAGCCGCCCCAGATCTGATCCGTATGTGCCGAAAGTTCGGCATTCGGGCGCGCAACCGCGCCGGGACAGGCGCGCAGAATTTCAGCATCCGAGCCGGGCCCGATTTTCGCAGGGCGCAGCCGACCTTCGGCCGTATAGGCCATTTTCCAACGCGCGGGGGCCAAAGCCTCGCACAACCCGCACCCGATGCACAGACCGGCATTGACCACATCTTTCACGGAATGCGGGTGTCGCATACCTTATGCCCTCAACCGGATCGCGACATTCTTGGTTTGCACATAATTCCAAAGCGCCTCGCGGCCCTTTTCGCGCCCATATCCGGATTTTCCATAGCCACCAAACGGGGTTTCGACGCCGCCTGCAAACCATTCATTCACAAAGACCTGACCGGCGCGGATTTGCCGGGCCGCCTGCGTGGCGCGGTCAATATCGCGGGTAAAGACGCCCCCGACCAGACCATAAGGGGTGCCGTTGGCAATCTCGATCGCCTCGGCGTCGGATTTGAATTTCAGGACCGACAGAACCGGGGCAAAGGCCTCTTCATTGGCGATGGTCATATCGGGTGAAACATCGCACAGGATGGTCGGTTCCAGAAACGCGCCGGGCCGGTTCAGCTTGCGCCCGCCGGTTGCCGCCTTGGCCCCGTCCGACACGGCTTGCGATACCATGCCAAAGGCGCGGTCCCGTTGGGCCTGACTGACCATGGCACCCATGTTGGCACCGAATTCGGCACGCTCGATCCCTGCACCGACCGACAGCCCTTCGGCCATGTCCACCAGTTTGCCGACAAGCGTGTCATGCACATCCTCATGCACGATCACGCGGCTCATGGCGGAACATACCTGACCGGCGTTGAAGAAAATGCCCCAGCGGACATCATTGGTGAAGGCGTCGATATCGGCGTCGCTATGAACGATGGCTGCCGATTTTCCGCCCAGCTCCAACACACATGGTACAACGTTTTGCGCAGCTGCGGTGGCGATAGCGACGCCTGTCGGAACCGAACCGGTGAAGACGATCTGGTTGACCTGCGGGTGAGCGGACAGGGCTGCCCCGGCCTCGTGCCCCAAGCCGCACAGGATATTCACCGCGCCTGCGGGCAGGCCAACCGCTTCGGCCGCGTGGGCGAACCAGGCGTTGGTCAGCGGGGTCAGTTCAGGTGTCTTGATCACGCAGGTGTTGCCCGTGGCCAGCGCGGCGGACAAAGACCGCGCCGTCATCTCGACAGGGTAATTCCACGGGATAATCTGCGCCGAAACGCCGTAAGGTTCGTAGGTGGTGAAGTCGAAGTAGTTCGCCCCCAGCGGGATCGAGCGCCCCTCGACCGTTTCGGCCTGATTGCCGTAATATTCAAAATACCGCGCTGCGCCCTCGACCTCGATCCGCGCTTCCCAAAGGGGTTTGCCCTGTTCCAGCGTCAGAACGGGCGCGATCTCATCGATATGATCCAGCAGATAGCGACCAATGGCCTGAACCATCCGCCCACGTTCGACCGGGCGCAGCGCGCTGAGCGCGCCTGACAGATGCACCCGGCGCGCGGCCTGAACGGCGCGGTCCACGTCGGCGGCATCGGCCAAAGCGTGTTCGGCCAGTTTCTCACCCGTGGCCGGATCGACAACATCAATGCGGCCCGCGCCGCCATCGACCCATTGCCCGTCGATATAGTTCTGCCAATAGGGTTTCACGTCATGCATATCTCGCGCCTCCGAGTATTCAGGGAACGCGCTTGGCATTCCTAGAACAACTTGTCTTTCGCTATTCCGAGTTTCAGTCGACCGCGTCGCGCATCCATTGCTGCAACTTGGCAATCGAATGCTCGCTCATCACGCCGCCCTCGGGGTCCAGCACCAGTGGGCCAGGCACGTAGCCTTTTGATTTCAAACCACGATAGACGGATTCGACCAGACGAATATCCTCGGCCACAGTAGTTTCCCGGTCCTGCACGGCAAGCCCGCGGATCACATCGCTTTCATGGCCGCCTTCGGTATACCAGCCACGCCAGACCGTGCAGCTATCGACGGTTTCAGCACGCCAGTGATAGGTGTTCAGCACATTGCCCGGATAGCACTGGAACGAGAACATCGGCCACAGAAACCACGATTGGTAATCACCCGCATGCGGCACCGTCATGTCGATGGGGTAAGTCATCTTTTCAAGGGCCTGACACTCGGTCGTGTGGCGCAGAACATAGCCGCCATCTGAATCCGGCTGAATGTCATAGGTTTCAGGTTTAACCACGCCTTCCGCGAAGGTCGGGTGGTTGGTCGGGCAGTGATAGCATTCCGAGTAATTCTCGACCGAAACCTTCCAGTTGCAGCTTTCGGGGATTTCCACCCATTCCAACGGCGCAAGGTCATTGATCTGTGGGACAAATTCGGCGATCTCTTCCCGCACGCCGGGATACCATTCGTCCATAGGCGCGGCGTCCCTGTCGAGATTGACGAAGATGAAGCCCAGAAAGATCTCGGTCCGAACCTCGGTCAGGCAAATCTTTTCGCGATCAAATCCGGGCACTTTCTTGATATTCGGCCCGGCGCGCAGGCCGCCGGTCAGCTCATAGGTCCATTGGTGGTAGGGGCACACAACAACGCGCGTGTTCCCGGTGCCGGTCACCATCTCATGGGCGCGATGCTGGCACACGTTATAGAAGGTGCGGATCACCTCATCCCGCCCGCGAATGGCAAACAGGTTCTGCCCGGCGATCTGAAACGCAAAATAGTCGCCGACATTCGGGATATCCGCCGAATGCCCCGCAAATTGCCAGGTCCGCGCCAGAAGGCCGTTCATCTCATTCTCGAAGACGGCGGAATCCGTATAGTAGCTGGCGTCCAGCGAATGGGTGAGCGGCTTATTCATTTGGGTTCCTCATCCTAGAAGCCAGGGTGCTGGGGGTGTTCGCAAAAGGTCCGAACAATCCCAGTGTCAGCACAAAACACAACGGCCTTGCGTGCCTTGGGCGACAGCGAATCCAATACCAGCGACAAACCGTTCTCGTCGCGGGCCGTTTCACGCATTTGTTCCATTCCGATCCGTTTCTCGATCATTTGTATCATTTATCATTGACCGTGGTACATTTGTTTGAATATCAAATCCACAGAAATCTGCGACTCTCGAACAGGAATTTTGCGATGTCCAAAAAAGAACTGCCGCAGCGTGCAAAGGTCGTCATTGTTGGCGGCGGCGTCATGGGTTGCGGCCTGGCCTATCATCTGGGGCATGAAGGCTGGGGGGACGACACCGTCCTGCTGGAAAAGGCCGAACTGACCAGCGGGTCGACATGGCACGCAGCCGGGCAGATCACCCATTCCACCAGCTCTTACGGGCTGGGGCGGATGGTCGATTACAACATCGGCCTTTATTCCAAGACGCTTGAGGAAGAGACAGGGCAGGCGGTTACCTGGCACGGTTGCGGCTCGTTCCGGCTGGCCTATACCGAGGATGAGATGGACTGGCTGCGCCACACCCTGTCCGTCGGCCGTTCGCTGGGCTTCAATATTGAACTGGTCGGGCCGGACTTCATCGCAGAAAAGCACCCGTTCTATAATCTGAATGGCGTTCTGGGCGCGCTTTACACCCCGGATGATGGCCATGTGGACCCGTCGAACGTGACCATGGCAATGGCCACCGGCGCGCGTCAGAAAGGAGTGAAGATCTTTCGCCATTGCCGCGCCACCAACATCACCCAAGACGACGCGGGCGAATGGGTGGTTGAAACCGAAAAGGGCACAATCATTTGCGAGCATGTGGTCAATGCCGGTGGCACCTACGCGCGCCAGATGGGCGAATGGTCGGGCCTGCAACTGCCGATGACCTCGATGACGCACCATTACTTCGTGACCGAGAATGTGCCCGAGTTTCGGGATCTGGACACCGAGCTGCCCGTGATCCGCGACGACAAGATGGTCTCGGGCTATATCCGGATGGAGCAGAAAAAGGGCCTGATCGGGATTTACGAGAAAGAGAACTCAAACTCGGTCTGGCATGACGAATGCCCATGGGAATACGAGAACTGGCTGTTCGAGGCCGATTATGACCGTGTCATGCCATGGCTGGAGAATTCTCTGGAACGCATGCCGATCTTTGCGGAACTGGGCATCACCCGTGAGGTTCACGGCGCCATCAGCCACCCGCCGGATGGCAACCCGATGGTTGGGCCTGCTCCGGGCGTCAAGAACTATTGGTGTTGTTGCGGCACTCAGATCGGGATCGGCTGGGGTCCCGGCCTGACACGCGAACTGGCCAAGTGGATGGTGCGGGGTGCCGCCGATATCTCGATGCGCGATTACGACCCCCGCCGCTTTGGCAGCTATGCCAAAAAGGACTGGCAGGTCATCAAAGCGCATGAGGATTACAAACTGCGCCACGAGATTCCCTTCCCGCATTTCAACCGACTGGAAGGTCGCCCGATCAAGCCGTCACCGCTCTATGAGATCCTCAAAGACAAAGGCGCGGTGTATGAAGAGGTTTACGGGTTCGAGCGCCCCCGCTGGTTTGCGACGGACGGCGTCGAGCAGCGCGACCACTACAGCTTCCGCCGCAATGTGGTGCATGATGTGGTAGGCGCCGAGGTCAAAGCCGTGCGCCAAGGCGTCGGCATCATGGATGTCACCGCCTTTACCAAGGTCGAGGTTTCGGGCCCGGACGCTTACGCATTGTTGGACCGTCTGACCGCCAACAAGATGCCGCAGAAAACCGGCTCGATCACGCTGACCCATATGCTGAACCGCCGGGGCCGGGTCGAGTTGGAGACCACGCTGGTGCGCATGGCGGATGATCGGTTCTATCTGGTCTGCGCCGCCTTCTTCGAACAGCGTCTGCTGGACCACCTAAACCACAACCGCGCCGATGAGGATGTAACCATCACGGCGCTGTCCGCCGGATGGTCGGCCCTGTCGCTGAACGGCCCGAAATCGCGGGATGTTCTGGCGCAATGCACCGATGCGGATCTGTCGAATGCCGGTTTCCGCTGGCTGTCGGCGCAGGAAATCACCGTTGCAGGCCACAAGGTCTGGGCGTTCCGGATGTCCTATGCGGGCGAACTGGGTTGGGAACTGCACATGCCGGACGCGGCCTGCGTTGACGTCTATTCCGCGCTCTGGGCCGCAGGTGCGCCCTTTGGCATCGTCAATTACGGGTCCTTCGCGATGAACGCGATGCGGATGGAGAAAGCCTTCCCCGGTGCGGGCGAATTGACCAATGAGGTCACGCTGCCCGAGGCCAATGTGGGCCGTTTCATGAAGCTGGACAAAGACTATCTGGGCGTTGAGGCCACCCGTGTCAGCGCGCAGCAGGCCGAGACAGGCGAAATGCCGTGGATCTGCGCCTATCTGGAGATCGAACCGGACGGGGTCGAGGATGGTCATGGCGGCGAAGCCGTTATTGTAAATGGCGAAATCGTCGGCGCAACGGCCTCGGTCGCTTATGGCCATACAGTCGGTAAAATTCTGGCCTTTGCCTATATCAAACCGCACGCGCATGTGCCCGGCACCGAGATCGAAGTCATCATAGCGGGCAAGCCGCGCAAAGGGCGTATTCTGAGTGAGCCAGCCTATGACCCGGCCAGCCTGCTGCCGCGCACCGACGCCCCACAGCTTGAGCAAGTAGAGGAAGCCTGACGTGAAGATCACGCGCATCGCGCTGTGGGAAGTCCCCCTGACCAGCCATGAGACCTACTACATGGCAGACGGAAAAACCTGCGACACCACCACCTCGGTGGTGGTGCGGATCGACACCGATACCGGGCTGCAAGGATGGGGTGAGGTCTGCCCCATTCCCCATTACCTGCCTGCCTACGCCAAGGGCGTGGTGCCTGCGGTAATGGAACTGGCCCCGGTTCTGATCGGGGCCGACCCGGTTGGCCCTGAAACACTGATGGAGAAACTGAACGCGTATCTTCAGGGCCACGGTTATGCCAAATCCGCTCTTGATACGGCCCTTTGGGATTTGACGGCGCAGGCGGCGGGCTTGCCGCTGCATCGCCTGTTGGGTGGGCGGCAGGTCAAGGACATGCCCCTTTATCACTCGATCACCTGCGTCGCGCCGGACGAAATGGCCCGCATGGCGCGGGATGCCTATGACAAGGGTATGCGTCAGTTTCAGGTCAAGCTGGGTGCCGACAATGACTGGCAGATGGATGTCGAACGTCTGGCCAAGGTGCGCGAGGCCGTTGGGGCAGGGCCCCTGGTCTATGGCGACTGGAACTGCGGCAGCGATGCGCTGTCGGCGATCCGCGTGGGACGCGCCGCTGCGCATCTGGACGTGATGCTGGAACAGCCCTGTACCACCTTGCAGGAATGCGCCCATGTCCAGCGCACCACCGGTCTGCCGATGAAGATTGACGAGAACGCCCATGACATCGCCTCGGTGATCGAGGCGCATCAGGCCGGGTGTATGCAGGCCGCAGCGTTGAAACTGTCCAAGATGGGGGGCCTGTCGGCGATGCGGCAAATCCGCGATCTGTGCCTGACCCTGGGCACCCGGATGTGCATCGAGGATACATGGGGCAGTGACATCACCACGGCGGCGCTGCTGCATCTGGCAGCATCGACACCGGCGCGCGGCATCATGAACACCTGCGACCTGAGCCACTATGTCGGCCCGCGTCTGGCACCGGATGGCCCGGTGCGTGAAAACGGCCGCATCGCCCCGCCCGAAGGGCCGGGGCTTGGCGTCACACCTGATGCGGACGCGCTTGGCCAGCCGGTCACGATCATAGACTGACCTCAGTGGCAGCCCCAATTCACCGGGCTGCCGCCTTGCCCCTGGCACCGGTCGATCCTACGCTGCGCCAGCGGCACAAGTGCCCTGGCAATTGCAGGCGAACTCACCATGTCCAAGCCCCTCGACAATTGGATCGGACGGACCGAGACCCACAGGGACGTTCTGCGGCCCGAGCCTGCGCGCTTCATGCAGGCGACTCTGGGGCGGGCCCCCAGCCTTCAGAACGGCGACCCGCTGCCGCCGCTGTGGCACTGGCTTTATTTCCTTGAGGCGCAGCCGATGGATGGCCTGGGACGCGATGGCCACCCGAAGAAGGGTGGTTTTCTGCCCCCCGTGTCGCTGCCCCGACGCATGTGGGCCGGAGGGCGATTTGTCTTTCATGCGCCGTTGCCTCTGGGCGCGCGTGTCAAAAAACGCTCGACCATCAAAAGCGTCGTGGAAAAGACCGGTCGCAGCGGCCCGCTTTGCTTTGTAACCATTCTGCACGAACTGATGCTTGAGGATGGAAGCCTCGCCCTGACCGAAGAACATGATATCGTCTATCGCGAAGACCCACATCCCGATGCGCCACAGCCGATCCCGCCAGTTGCGCCCACGGATGCGCAAATCTCTGAGCAGGTGAAACCGTCGCAAGTCACACTATTTCGCTACTCGGCGTTAACCTTCAACGGCCACCGCATTCACTATGACGTTGATTATGCAAGGTCGGTCGAAGGCTACGACGGGTTGGTTTTCCACGGCCCACTGACCGCCACGCTTCTTGTCGATCTGGCCTGCCGGACAACAGGCAAGTCGCCAGAAACCTTCGCGTTTCGTGGGCTGTCGCCGATTGCGGGCATGGGCCCGTTTCATATCGAGGGCAACAGATCCGGCGAAGATATCCAGCTTTGGGCGCGGCGTCAGGACGGTGTCAAAGCGATGGACGCCAAGGCGACATTCTGATCCGTTGCCCAAACCCTGTCAGCGCTGATCCAGATGCTCCAGCAAGGACAGGCACTTATGCGCAACCGGGTTCTGTTGGCCGAACCGGGTCAGGCGCGCGAAGAACTTGGTTTTGTTTGAATGCCAGTCGACCGGCATCTCGACCAAGGCGCCCCGGGTCAGGTACGAATCCACAAAGCTGCGCCAGCCAAGGCCCAAACCTTGCCCTGCGGCAGCGGCTTCCAGCAGGTAGACATAGCTGTCAAACTCTTCGGTAATCGGCCACCCGGCATAGGCGGGATGCACATTCACCCAGTCGGGCCAGTCCATCCATCCGAAATTCTCTTTCTGCAGCCTGAGCAGAGGAGGGGGCTTGGCCTTGCCCGCAAGGGCGGCAACGGCCTGTTCAACGATGGCGGGCGAGCCGACCGGCTTGATCTCTTCCTTGCATAAAACCACATGCGGCGCGTCCGGAGTGGCCGAAGCGTATTCAAAGACGATATCGGCCCCGGTATCAATAGCGGCGGTTAATAGGTTGTATTCCGCTGTCAGCAATCGCAGCTCGGACCCGCTTCCCAACGCCCTGCGCAACGCGCCATAGCGGGGCATCAGCAAAAGATGCGATACCGAATGGGAACACACAACTGTCACCTCGCTTTGCGGACGCGCCAGGCTGTTCACGGCGGATTGCATGTTATCCAGCGTCTGCGCGACAGAATGATAGAAATCCCTGCCTTTTCTGGTCAGTGAAACGCGCGCGCCTTGCCGCTCGAACAAGGTGGTTCCGAACCGGATTTCCAGATTTCGGATATGTCGGCTGATCGCGGGCTGCGATGTCCTTAGCTCTTCTGCGGCCCGCGCAAAACCCTGTAATCGTGCCACCGCCTCAAACGCAATCATCGCGTTGATCGACGGCAGGTTATATTTGCGCTGACCCATATCAGTTTTGATATTAAATGCTGCACGTCAAAGCAATGGCATTTCGGGCTGCGCGGCAGCAAGGTCCGAAAACCCACCACAGGTTCGGAACGGCACAAGGCTGGCGCATGGAAAGCTATGTAAAACCCCCAAAATGGCAGAACCCCAAGGTCAAGCTGTTCCCGCATCAGGTGGGGTTTACCGCCCCGCCGCATGACTTTGACGCAGCACCTTCGGACTTTCTGCGCATGGCCCCGCGCAGCGTGGGCGTGCATGGCCGGATGCTGCACGTGCCGGATTACGCGCACCGTCTGGATCAGCGGCAAAAGAACTTTGGCCTTCTGGAAGAATTCGTCGAATGCATGGCCAATAACGGAGCGGATGTCTGCGGTCAGGTCGGATCGAACTGGGTCCATGCCAGCGGTCTGGGTGTCGAGGGCATCCGGCAACATTGCGAGCAACTCAGCGACACATACCAGACCCCCTTTCACATGGCGGGTTATGCCATGGTCGAAGCGCTGCGCGAGTTGAATGTTGAAAAAGTCGCGCTGAACGCTTGCTACCACCCCGACAGCTGGTACACCGGCACGGTTGGCTTCCTGCGCGAAGCTGGGTTTGATGTGGTCTGGGCGGGCAATTTCTTCGATCAGGGTTGGTTTGAAAGTCAGGAGGCGGTTGACGACTGCATCTGGTGCTTTGACGAAGACCTGTTGTGGAAGTCCTTCGACTACACAGCAGAGCAGGCCCCGAATGTGGACGCCTATCTGATCAACGGGATGAGCAACTATCGCCGCCAATCAGACGGGATCGCACAACGCCCCGTGCATTATGAGGTCGCGCTGGAAGGCCGTTTGGGCAAACCGATCATCGGCCATGACACGGCGCTTTACTGGCGGATTTTCAAGACACTCGGCATTGCCCCGGAAACGCAGCAGGGCCGATTGCTCTCATCACTGAAAGGCTGAACATGCACAAGATCGTCGCCCTTTGGGCCATCCCACGCTCAACCTCGACAGCGTTTGAATGGATGATGCGTCAGCGTGGCGATCTGGACTGTCTCCATGAACCTTTCGGCGAAGCCTGGTATCAGGGCGAGGATCCCATGTGGCCCCGGTTCAAGGAGGGTGAGAAAACAACACCCGGCCTGACCCTTGAAAGCGTTTGGAAGGACGTCAGGGCCCGCGCCGAGAAAGGCCCCGTCTTCATCAAGGATTTCCCACATTATATCAATCACATGTGGGATGCCGAGTTCCTGTCTCATTTCACCCACGCTTTCCTGATCCGCGATCCGGCCAAGACGATCACATCGATGTATAACAAATGGCCCGATTTCGACGAGTTAGAGGTCGGCTTTCCCGAACAGCGCGCGCTTTACGATCTTCTGACTGCCTTGCACGGCACACCACCGCCGGTGATCGACAGCGATGATGTGCTGGAGAACCCGTATGAAATGACCCAGGCCTTCTGCGACGCCGTCGGAATCCCGTTCATCGAAGAGGCGCTGAGCTGGGAGGCGGGCGGCGATCCTTCAGCGCATAGCTGGTGGGACGGAGGATCCTTCCACGCAAACCTCGCCAAATCGACCGGCCTTGTGCGGCAGGAACGCAAATACGTCGATCTGTCCAACACCCCGGACCGCGTCCGCCGCGTTCACCGCCGCATGAAGCCGCATTACGACCATCTGTTCCGCAACCGGATCCGGGTGTCGGAAACTGTCTGAGGGATGAAGCAACCGGTTAGGCTGAAGGTGGGTTTTCGACCTTGAAGAAGGTCGAGTACACACTTAACATAACCTTGCTTATAGGGTTTTTATGCACATCGGTTTTTACGCCCGCATGTTGGCCCCGTTTGCATCATAGATGGGTCCGCCCAGAACTTCGGCATCATAGAATTCACCCAGAATTTCCACCTGAAGCGCCGTGCCTGGAGCGGCATGCTCGGTCGCGACATATCCCATCGCCATGGATCGCCCGACCCGGTGGGCAAAGCCGCCGGATGAGACATATCCAACAGCGGCGCCGTCTTTCAGGATCGCCTCGTCATTTGAAACGTCAATCCCGTCCACGTCGATCGTCATTGTCACCAGTTTCTGCTTCACGCCCTGTGCACGCGACGCCTCAGTCGCATCTTTACCGACGAAATCTTTCTTCCAGTTGATAAACGCGTCCATTCCGCTTTCGACCGCATTGAAATCGGGACGGAATTCCAGGGTCCAGACGCCCCAGCCCTTTTCCAACCGCATCGACATCAGCGCCCGCGCGCCGTACCAGCGATAACCCAGATCGGCCCCGGCCTCTTCTATGGCCTCAGCCAGACGCAGCAGATATTGCGGTTTGCAGTAGATTTCATAGCCCAACTCGCCGCTGAACGAGATGCGGTTCAGAATTACCGGAACCCCGGCCACAAAGGTCTGACGCAGGTCACGGAATTTGAACGCGTCGGCCGAGACATCCTCACGCGTCAGCCGCGCCAGCAAGTCGCGGGATTTTGGACCAGACAGCGCGATGCCATGCCAGTCGTCCGAGACATTGGCATAGGTCACACCCTCGGGCAGGTCCTTTTCGAACCAGCGGCGGTGCGCCTCTTGCATCGCACCCGAGCCGAACAGGACAAAGTGGTCTTCGGCCAGACAGGCGACAGTCAGATCTCCGTACAGTTTGCCCTTGGGTGTCAGCATCGGCGTCAGTGTCAGGCGACCCGGTTTGGGCACATATCCGGCCAGTACGTGATCCAGATATGCACGCGCGCCTTCACCCTTGAATTCATGCTTGGCAAAGTTGGCAATCTCAATCCCGCCCACGGCCTCTTGCACCGCCTTGACCTCGCGCGCGACATAGTCGTGGCTGCGATTGCGCTCGAATGTCGGGTCTTCGTGTGCGTCGTCGGGGCCATCTGCGAACCAAAGCGCGTTTTCCAGACCGAACCCCTGCCCCATCCGCGCGCCATTGGCGACCAACCGGTCATAAAGCGCCGTGGTCTTCTGCATCCGGCCCTTGGGCAAGGTTTCGTTGGGGAAGGTCATCACAAACCGCCGCTCATAATTCTCGGACGATTTGACCGTGCCCCAGTCGGGCGTCGCAAATTCGCCAAATCGCGCAACATCCATGGCCCAGACGTCGATCGAGGGTTCGCCGTCGATCATCCACTCGGCCATGGTCAGGCCCACACCCCCGCCCTGACAAAAGCCCGCCATGACGCCAACCGCGACCCAATAGTTCTTCATCCCCGGCACTGGTCCGATCATCGGGTTGCCATCGGGGCCAAAAGTGAACGGACCGTTGATCATGTCCTTGATCCCGGCCTGACCGATAGTGGGGATACGTTCGAATGACATCTCAAGCCGGTCAGCAATACGGTCGAGGTCGGGTTGCAGCAGTTCGTGACCAAAATCCCACGGTGTGCCATCCACTTTCCACGGGGTCGATTTCGGCTCGTAAGTACCCAGCAGCATCCCCTGCCGTTCCTGCCGGAAATAGATGTTGGCCTCATAATCGATCCCGGCAGGCAGGCGACCGGCCTCACCCATGCTTTCCATCCGCTCGGCGATCTGAGGGATTTTTTCAGTGATCAGATAGTGATGCTCCATCGGCTGCACCGGCAGATGGATGCCGGACATATGCCCCACCTCACGCGCCCAAAGGCCGCCGCAATTGACCACATGTTCAGCGTTGATCCGCCCTTTGGGCGTGGTCAGATCCCACGACCCGTCCGGCCGCTGAGACATTGCCGTCACGCCGCAATGGGTGAAATATTGCGCCCCATGAACGCGGGCGGATTTGGCAAAAGCATAAGTGGCCCCAGACGGATCAAGATCACCATCCTGATCATCCCATAGCGCCGCATAATAGTGTTTCGGATCAATCAGCGGATGCCGTTCGGCCAGTTCTGACGGAGAGATGAATTCCTGATGCAGCCCCATATACCGCGCTTTCGAGCGTTCGCGTTTCAGATAATCATACCATTCCTTGGTCGAGGCCGCGTAGAACCCGCCAGTGATATGCAGGCCGACCGAATGGCCCGATGTTTCTTCAATCTCTTTATAAAGATCAATGGTATAGCTTTGCAGGCGACTGATATTCGGGTCAGAACTGATCGTGTGAATCTGCCCCGCCGCATGCCAGCTTGAGCCCGAGGTCAGTTCGTCACGTTCCAGAAGCACAACGTCTTTCCAGCCAAACTTGGCCAGGTGAAACAGGATCGAACAGCCAACAACGCCACCGCCAATTACAACAACCTTGGCGTGGGACGGCAGCGGTTTACCGGTGGCGGTTTCGTCTTTTTGAATCTCGGGCATGGGGGTGTTCCTTACATCATCCTGTTCGCGGCAAGGGGGCTATCAGTACCAGGCATCGGGAAGGGCTTCTTTGCGTTTGGCTACAAACGCCTCCAAGGCTTCGCGCGTGGCCTCTTCGACAGGCGGTGCTTCGTAATCCTTCAGCATCTGGGTCCAACGGTCATAAGCGCGCGTCCGCATGTCTTTCGCGCCTTCATCCTCCCAGCTTTCGACATTCTCGCTGTGGCTCAGCGCGGGTTCATAAAAGGCGTTCTGATAGTGGCGCATGGTGTGACCGCAGCCCAGGAAATGACCGCCGGG
Organism: Ruegeria sp. N4; assembly: GCF_056531425.1. NCBI lineage: Bacteria > Pseudomonadati > Pseudomonadota > Alphaproteobacteria > Rhodobacterales > Roseobacteraceae > Ruegeria > Ruegeria sp. N4. Next base: position 285,521 of record NZ_JBQFLT010000002.1, on the reverse strand, counting down.
GCCGACCTCGGCATAGGCGTCGCGGGCCAGTGCCTCATCCGAGGTATCCAGCCCTTGGCTAAGAACCTTTTGATAAGACCCCAACCGGTCCGCATCCATGATCAGCTTTTCAAACCCGGTGCACAGGCCGCCTTCCAGCCAACCGGCTGAGTGCAGGACAAAATTCGCTCCGGCCAGCATGGTCGAATGCATCGAATCCGCGCTTTCATAGGCGGCCTGCGCGTCCTCGATCTTGGATGCCGTCAGCGAGCCACCACAGCGCAGCGGCAGACCCGCGCGGCGGGCCAGTTGGCCGATGGCATAGTTCGAGATCACCGGCTCGGGCATGCCAAAGGTCGGCGCCCCGGATTTCAGTGACATCGACGACAGGAAGTTGCCCAGAACAAAGGGCGCGCCGGGTCGGATAAGCTGAATGTATGCACAGACCATCATCGCCTCGGCCATTGCTTGCGCGACCGAGGCGGCGGTCGAGACCGGACCCATCGCCCCCGACAGGATGAACGGCACGACGATCATGCCCTGCCCCCGGCTGCTGTAAACCCGCGCGGACTCGGTCACTACCTTGTCGACCAACAGCGGAGAATTGGTGTTCACGTTGCCCATGATGACGCAGTTTTCGGCCATCACATCGGCACCGAACACAATCTCGGCCATATCGACACTGTCTTGCGCGCGGCTCATCTCGGTGATTGCGCCCAGATGGGGTTTGTCGCTCAGCGTCATATGGGCCAGCAGCATGTCCAGATGGCGCTTGCTGACTGGCACGTCGCAGGGCTCGCAGGTGACAAAGCCGCCGTGATGCAGGTTCGGGTGCATATAGGTCAGGCGCACAAGGTCCTGAAACGCCTTGATGTCACCATAACGCCGACCGCCGTGCAAATCGCGCACAAACGGCGCGCCGTAGATCGGCGCGAAGACCTGATTGCGTCCACCAATCCGAACCGAGCGTTCGGGGTTGCGGGCCAGTTGCGTAAACTCGCGCGGGGCCTTGGCGCACAGGCTGCGGATCCAGTCCGCCGGGGCGCGCACGGTATCGCCTTCGATCCGGGCCCCTTCCCTTTTCCACAATTCCAGCGCCTCGGGGTCGTCGCGAAAGGCGATGCCGGCATCCTGAATGATCCAGTCGACTTGCTGTTCCAGCCGGGCAATCTGCTCTTCGTCCAGCAGGTCGTAATACGGTGCTTGCCGTTGGACAAACGGAGACGCTGTCTGCGTGTCCTGTCGTTGTCTGGATCCCCGTGCGCGCCGTGCCATTGCAAACCCTCATCGACTTGTTCGCGCATAGTCATACTGCGCAAACGCCCGTCTGTGACGGTTGAAAAGAATGATCTTTTGCATAAGCTGAATTTATGCAAAACCTCTGGTCCCAACTCGCATCCCCCCGTCATCTGGTTGTGTTCGAAGCTGCCGCCCGGACGGGGTCATTCACCAAAGCGGCGCAAGAGCTGAATGTGCAGCAACCGGCAGTCAGCGCGTCGATCAAGCAGCTGGAAACCGCGCTTGGCGTGATCCTGTTCCGGCGCAGCCATCGCAGGATCACCCTGACAAATGCGGGAACGCGATTGTTTGCCGATGTGACCCGCGCATTCGAGATGCTGTCGCATTCCGCTGCCTCGATCCGGCAGTTCGCCAGCAATGATCACGTGACACTCAGCGCCTCTTCGGCCTTCAACAACTATTGGCTGGTGCCGCGTATTGCCTCGTTCCAGCAAAAACACCCTGATATTGACCTGCGCCTGCAATCCAGCGACCGCGAGCCTGACCTGACGGTCGAAACCATCAGCCTTGCGGTGCGTCTCGGCGATGGTAACTGGCCGGATTGCGAGGCGCAGCTGATCTCGGACGAGATCATTTACCCCGTTGCCGCCCCCCGCGTCATGGCCGCCGCAGTGACCTTGCGCAGCGTACCGGGCCTGCTGAACCAACGCCTGATCCATCTTGAGGAACCCATCCGCGAGCGCCCCTCGTGGGAGCAATGGTTCCGCGCGTTCGGCATATCCGAGGTTACGCCCCGCAGTGGTCTGCGCCTCAACGATTACGCATTGGTTTTGCAGGCGGCGATGGCGGGCGAAGGGTTTGCCTTTGGCTGGCACCACATCGTCGAACATCTGGTGCAGCAAGGCGTGTTGGCCGCGCGGCCGGAATGGACATGGAGAACCGGCAAAGGCTTCTATCTGGTCTGGTCGAAATCCCGCCCCCTGACGCCCGAGGCCCAGAGTGTCCGCGACTGGATTCTGTCGGCCCGAACTGTTGACTGAGGCCGTTAGCCGGTATCCGCAAGGCAGTCATCCACGAACGGGTGTTCGACCGCCGGCCAATAGGGAAGTTTGCGCTTGTGCAGGGCGATGTCACGAAACGCGGGCTGGGTTCCGCCCGGACTGGCGACCTGCAGGATGTGATCCGAGATTTTGCTGAACGGGCCGTAGAAATGGAACAGAGATTTCACCGCCACTGCCGATTTCTCGGCCAGTCGGATACCCATCTGCTCAAACGCTTCGGGGTGGTACACCTGAACGCGCAGGTCGTTGACCAGAAGGTCGATCTGGCCGTCCAGATGCAGCCAGACCACGGTGCCCATCGGCTCTAACCCTGTTCCCAGATGCTGACCCAGACCTGTTGCGATATTCATGACCGTCGCCCGCAGATCAATGGGATCGCCCGACACCGTGCCTGTCTTGCCGCCCAGCCGAACGGTCAACGTGCTGCCGATACCCGCATCCTGACAGATGCGAACAACGCCGGGGTCCCAGAACATCCCGCTGGCAAAATTCCTGAGCCCGCGTTCCAGCATGGCGGCCAGCAGATAGGTGGCATCGCCGGGTGCGCCGCCGCCCGAATTGTCACCCATATCCGCCAGAACACACAGCCCTGCGTGCGTTCCCACCTGATCAAGCGCGCTGTCGATCGGCAGATAGTCAGTGGTCACCCGGTGACGCAGATCGAAAAACCGACGGCCCAGTGTCTCTGTCAGTTGGACCGCCAGTTGCGGCTGATTGTCGGTCACGACCAGCATCCGCGCGCCAACATCCGCAACATCCGCCCATGGAAACCCGTGGCTGAGTGACACCGACAACACATCGGGCGCGGACTGAGCGGTGGCCATTTCGGCCACGAAATCCTTCATCGCCCCCGCTTTCGTCAGATAAAGATTCACCATCCGCGTGTCATAAAACGCCATGCAAGGCACGATCTCACCCACATGGGCGCGCCGGGCCAGGTCGAACAGCTCAGCCGCGCAGGCGGTTGCGTCGTCATGGGGGTATTCCCTGAAATGCACGATCAGATCGCTGGCCTGCAGCATCCTGTCGGTGAGATGAGAATGCAGGTCCAGAGACACCCCAATCGTGGCATTCGGGCACAGCGCACGGGCGCGGGCCAAAAGGTCACCTTCGCAATCCTCGATATGTTCGGCCACCATCGCGCCATGCAGTTGCAACAGAATGATATCTGCACCGCCGCACTCGGTCAGATCAGACAGGATTTCGCCGCTTAACGCATCATAACAGCTGCGGGTGGTCGGCCCGGCAGGTTCGGCAATGGCGGCCAGACTTTCGATGACCTGCCACCCCAAGGCCTCTGCATTTGCGCGCCACAAATGCAGCGCCTCGGTCATCAGGTTGGGCGGTTCCTGCGTTGCGGTTCCGTGGCGCAGAAAATACTCCTCGAACCCCGATATCGCGGTTGGCATTGTGCAGAACGTATTCGTCTCGGTCGATAGCGTTGCAATGAAGAGTTTCATGGAATCCTATCCCCGACACGACAGAGGACGACCGCAAAAGCCATCCCCTTTCTTTCACGATACTAGCATAGATCAGCTGCTATTCTGTTTTCCACCAGCGTTCCATAAAGCTGCTGCCATCCAGATCGAGGTTCGAGCCGAATTTCTCCGGCGTGCCGACGCTGGGCCGCGTGGCAAAGACGTAAGAGGCAAACATCGGGATCGCAACGCCGCCCTGATTGGCCACGATGTCCTGCATCTCGCCATACATCTGGCGGCGTTTGTCAGTGTCCAACTCGGCCCGCGCCTCGACCAGCAGCTTGTCGAATTTTTCGTGCGACCAGAAGGATTCGTTCCAGGCAACGCCGGACTGGAACGCCAGCGAGAACATCAGATCTTCGACCGGGCGACCCGCCCAGTAGCTGGCGCACCAGGGTTTCTTGGTCCAGACCTCGGACCAGTAGCCATCATTGGGCTCGCGTTTGACGGTGACATTGATCCCACATTTCGCTGCCGAGTTCGAAATCAGCGTCGCGGCGTCCACCGCACCGGGGAAGGCGGCATCTGACGACGAAAGCTCGACATCCAGCGAGTCCAACCCGGCCTGTTTCAGATAGAACCTCGCCTTGTCGGGGTCGAACGTCTTCTGCTCAAGCTCGGCGTTGAAGTATTTCTGGCCCGATCCGATCGGGTGGTCGTTACCAACCGCGCCATAGCCCAGCAGGATTTTGTCGACCAATTCCTGCCGGTCGATGCCCCATTTGATCGCCTGACGGATGTTGTTGTCATCAAATGGCGCGGTATTTGTCAGCATCGGGAACGAGTAATGCTGGGTGCCCGCCACCGAATGCAACGTGACATTGGGATCGCGCGAGATAAACTTTGCGGTTTTCGGATCGACCTTGTCGGCAACGTCAACCGTGCCCGCCGACAGGGCCGCCATACGTGCGGTCGTATCCAGCAGCACCAGCAGCTTCCATTCATCCACATGGGCGACATCATCGTTCCAGTGGTTGGCATGACGCACCAGATCGGCTGAGATGCCGGGCTGGAAATCGGTCAACTGGTAGGCCCCGCAGCCAATGCCCGACTGCCAGTCGATACTGTCACCTTCGGCCGGCAGAATGGCAAAACGATAGTCGCTGAGGATGGCCGGAAAGTCCGCATTGCCGCCTTCAAGTTCAAACACGATGGTTTGCGGCCCGTCCGCGCGGACCGATTTGACCCCTGCCAGCAGCGGCGCACCGGTCGAGGTCGAACCCTCGCCCCGGTGATAGTTGATCGACGCGATCACATCGTCCGAGGTCACGCTGCGGCCATTGTGAAACTCGACCCCGTCGCGCAACTGGAATGTCCAGACCGATGCATCCGGCGACGCTTCCCAGGATTGGGCTATCGATGGCTGCACATTGCTGTCGGCGTCAACAGCCGTCAGGAAGCCGTTCATGCCCAGGCTCAACGGGATCAGGAAGCCTGCCGAAATCTGCCCCGGATCCAGTTGTTCGGTGGATGCGCCGTGGCCGATCCCTGCGACCATGCTGCCGCCTTTCTTGGGTGCCGCAGCGATTGCCCGGTCGGCCAGCAAGGTTGCAGCGCTGACGGTCATCCCGGTTGCCAGTACACCACGCATGAACTGGCGGCGGTCCACCTGACGCATTTGCAGGCGGTGTTCCAGTTGCCGCACATACTGAAATTTATCCATTGCTTGATCTCCCCTGGGCATGGATGCGTTGGCCCAAGGATTGCGCGCCCAAATGGGCTTAACAATAACGCCAGATTATGCTTTCTTTAGCGAGTTTAAGCGAAAGACCAACCCGCATATGCATGAACATCTGGCAGCGAACTTGCGTCATCTGTGCGCCGATCACCCCTCGGTTGCTGCGGTGTGCAGGGACATCGGAATCAACCACCAGCAATTTGCCAAATACCTCAGCGGCCGCAGTCAGCCCTCGCCCAACAACCTGCGCCGGATCGGTCGGTTCTTTGGCGTTGACGAGCATATTTTACTGGGCGACCCGGCCGAGTTGCGCCGCCACACCACCCGATTGGCCAAAACCGAAGCCGACCGACGGCGGGACCCGCTGATCGACGTGTTTCCGGGCGATCTGCAAAGACTGCGACCTTTCCTGGGATCGTATCAGGTGTTCTTTCGCGCGCCCAACGATCCGACCAAAGTGATTGTCAACGTAGCCTTCTTGGATGAGCGCAACGGGACCGTCTACAGCCGAATTGTCGAAGCGTTGAGCGAAGGAAAATCCTCGACGCGTCGCTGGACCCGGTGTGATGGCAAAGCGGCCTTCCGCGCCGGTCAGGTATTTGTCGTCGATGCCGAGCGCGGACCGGACGCACCGCTAAGCCTGTATATTCTGAATAAACCACACCGGGACAAATCGCGCCTGTTGTTTGGCACAATGTCCTATCTGGCCTCGCTTTCGGGCCGGGCGCCAACCTCCTCGCCGGTTGTGTGGAAGAAGGTCGAAAGCTACCGCTCGGTGCGCGAACTCTTTGCCAATAGCGGCAGCTTTGACCTGCACAGTCCAAGGATCGAGTCCAAGATCCGCCAGCATCTGAGTCAGGCATCGGGATAAGGGCAGTCTTCTACCAACCAATCACCCCAGATAGTCGCGCAGCTCAGGCGGGGGGTTTTCGAATAGCTGGCCAGTCGCTGCCGGAGGATGCGCCTGGCCGTTGGCCACAAGCACGGTTTGACTTGCGATCCGTCGCGCATCCTGCGGGTCGTGGCTGACCATCATCAGGGTCGTTCCGGTTTCTGCCAGCAAATCCGCGACAAGGTCCAGCATTTCTGCCTTCAACGCGGGTCCAAGGGCCGCGAATGGTTCGTCCAGCAACAAGAGCTGTCGCCGCTGCACAAGAACCCGCGCCAATGCCACCCGGCTTTGCTGACCACCGGACAACTCGGCCGGTTTGCGTGCCTCGAACCCGGACAGGGCCACGCGCGCCAGTGCGGTCCGAACCTGCGACTGCTCAGCGTCAGTCAGGCGTCCGTTGGGGCGCAGGCCCAGGGCCACATTCTGCGCGACGGTCAGATGTGGGAACAAATTGCCGTCCTGAAACAGCATCGCGACAGGGCGCTTGCCCGGCGCGAGGTCGGAAATCCGCGCGCCTTGCCACAGGATCTGCCCCTGCCTGAGATCGCGAAACCCGGCGATCGCCTCCAGCAGCGTTGACTTGCCCGCACCGGACGGGCCGATGATTGCCACGCTGGCACCCGCCTCGACCTCAAAACCCGCATGCAGCGAGAAGCCGCCATTTTCGATGACGCATCCCTCAAGTTTCAGCATGCGCTCGCCCTCCACGATCCAAAAGCCAGAATGCGCCCATCGACAGGACCAGCAGCAACAGCGCCGCCCCTGCGGCAGCTTGCATCTGATACGCACCCATCAGGCGGTAAATCTGCAGCGGCAGGGTCGCAACCTGCGGATCGGCAAACAAGGCGATCACGCCCAGATCGCCCATCGACAACGCCGCCGCCAACCCTGCGGCAAAGCCGATTTGCGCGCGCATACGCGGCAGCAGGACGCGCGTGAAAAAGGTCCATCTGGTCATATCCAGCGACAGCGCCAGCCGCCCGTGCCTGGCGACCACATCACGCGCAGCAGGCACCAGAATGCGCAGCGCAAACGGCAGCGCCATCACCGCATTCACCAACGCGGTTACCGGCAAGGCCAGCGACGTGGGGCTGATCACCGGTCGGATTAGAATGAACAGGCCGGTGCCAATCACCAGAGGTGACGCTGCAAGGCCCAGAATGCCGCTGATCTCGACAATGCCATGTCGCCCGGTTGCAACCGCCATCGCCATAGGCAACGCCAGCATCAGCAAAACGGCGGTACTGACGGCGGCCACCAGAACCGAGGTCAGCGCCGCGCGGAAGACCAATGCGGGCATGTCGAATATCCCGCCGATCCCCGAGATCACGACCGCCGCCAGCGGCAACAGCAGAAACGCCGCCGCGGCGATGATCCAGAATGTGTCGAAGACGGGTGCCCCTCCATCCCAGCGGCGAATGGCCCGGTCCAGCCCGGTGCCAAAGCCGTCACCCCGCGAAAACCGAAGGGCGGCCAGGGCAGCGGCAGCTGTCAGGGCCAGTTGCAGCGCGGATAGCAGCGCGGCGCGGCCCAGATCAAAATCGTAGGTAAAGGATTGATAGATCGCCAGTTCGATGGTTGTCGCGCGCGGCCCCCCTCCCAACGTCAGGGCGACGGCAAAGCTGGTCAGGCAAATCGCGAAGATCACCGCCAGCACGCCGGGCAGGATGCGTTTCAGCATCGGCAGTTCGATCAGACGGAACATCGCCAGTCCGTCACAGCCCAGCTGCGCGGCCAGACGGAACCTCTCGGCGGGGATTTCCTGCCACGCCTGCAGGATCAGCCGTGTGGCAAGCGGCAGGTTGAAGAATACATGCGCCAGCACGACGCCGTGCAACCCGTAGATCCGTATCGGCGGCAAGCCAAACAGACCCAGAACGTCGGAAATCCAGCCCGCCCGGCCAAAGACCTGCAACAGACCAAGGATTGCAACGATGACCGGCAGGATAAACGGTGCACCCAGCAGCGCGATCAGCGCGCGCCGCCCCGGAAATCGCCGCCGGGCCAGTGCACGGGCCACAGGGATCGCAAGGGCCGCGCTGAACAGAGCCGACAAGATGGCCTGCACCAGCGTAAAGCGCAACGCGGCCCAGTCCGCCGGGCCGAACCCGCCGGCTGCATCAGCCCGCAGGGCAACGGCGGCCAGCGTCCCAAGGATCAGCGCAGCGACAAGCGCCGCTGCGCCAACACCCGGCCAGGGGCTTACTGGCTGAGCGCGCCCAGCCATTCCGCAAGCGCCTGATCCCGCGCAACGGCGGCCTCATCCGGGGACAACAACAGCGACTTTTCGGGGGTGATCAGCGTATCGAACCCTTCGGGCAGGCCCGATGCCGGAGTCACTGCCGGATACATCCAGTTGGTCGTGGGAATGATCTGCTGGAATGCGTCCGAGACCATGAATTGCAGAAACTGATCTGCCAGTTCCGGCTGATCGGTTCCGGCCAGTTTCCCGGCCACTTCCACCTGCATATAGTGACCTTCGTCAAAAGCCGCCGCCGCCTTGCTGGCGTCTTCTTCGGCAATCAGATGATAGGCGGGTGATGTGGTATAGCTGAGGACCATGTCGGCCTCACCTTCCAGAAACAGCCCGTACGCCTCGGACCAACCCTTAGTCACGGTTACGATATTGTCGGCCAGACCGGCCCAAATCTGGGGCGCGTCATCGCCATAGGCCGCCTTGACCCACAACAGCAGACCCAGACCGGGGGTCGAGGAGCGCGGGTCCTGAATGATGATCTTGGTGTCGCTGTCGGCCAGGTCCCGGAAATTCGCAGGGGCCGCAGCATCCGCGTTGTGAACAAAGGCGAAATAGCCCCAGTCATAGGGGGCAAACACGTCATCCGACCACTCGATCGGCAGCGCATATTCAGCGGTCACTGCGCTTGGCGCAAACAGGCCGGTTTCCTTGGCGGCGGTGATCAGGTTGGTATCCAGACCCAACACCACATCCGCGTCCGAGCTTTCGCCCTCAAGCCGGATGCGCGACAGAAGCGCTGCGCCGTCTTCAACGCCAACAAGGTTCAGGTCACAATCACAGACGGCCTCGAACGCCTCTTTGACCTTGGGACCGGGGCCCCAATCCGAGGCGAAGCTGTCATAGGTGTAAACGGTCAGCTGAGGTTTGTCGTCCGCCATGGCGGCTGTTGCACTCAGAATTCCCGCAGCAATCAGCAGATGTTTCATGTCATCCTCCATTGCGGCGAGAGGGCAAGGATGGATGAACCGTTACCTTTCCCTCCGCCGGTTCTAGCCGGTTCAGGTTCAACGGGTTCGCCCATGGCATCTCAGCGTTTTTGTCACGCACCCCGAGGTAAAAGCCTGACTAGGGGGGAACGGATCAAAAGACAACCAGATTCGCTGCCCGCAGGTGCCGCCTGAAAGGGCCGCGTCGGGCCGAAACCGGGCAGGAAATTTCCGATAATGCCCAAAACAAGGGCCAAAAAAACGGATTGTTTTGCGCCCGATCCGATTTTTGGGAAATTCGTCCTGTCTGAGCGCTGGTCATTCCACTGAAGACCCCATATGAGGAACGCCACGCGTTTAACAGGCAGAAAAACAGTCCCGTGTTCGACCTTCCCGCGCAGCGCGCGCATCTCTCCGAAAAATATGATCTTGCCCCCTCGCCCGAGCTTGCCGAAAGCATGAGCGATATCTACGACCGCATGTCCCGTGTGGTGTCGCCGATGGATTGGGCGATCTACGCGCCTTACGTCAAGGCGATCAACGATCTGAAGGCCAGGCGCAACGCGGTCATTCTGGGCCACAACTACATGACGCCCGAGATTTACCATGGCATTTCGGATTTCGGCGGCGACAGCCTGCAACTGGCCATCAAGGCGACCGAGGTCGAAGCGGATGTGATCGTGCAATGCGGTGTGCATTTCATGGCCGAGACGTCGAAGATTCTAAGCCCCGACAAAACCGTGCTGATGCCGGATATGGAAGCCGGATGCTCGTTGGCGGAATCCATCACCGCCGAAGGCGTCGAGGAAATGCGACGCCGCTATCCCGGTGCGCCGGTCGTGTCTTATGTGAACACAACGGCCGAGGTCAAAGCGGCCTCGGACATCTGCTGTACCTCATCGAACGCGGCGCAGATCGTTGCGGCGCAGGACAGCCATACCGTCATCATGACCCCGGATCAGTATCTGGCCCAAAACGTGGCGCGGGACGTGCCGCAGAAAAACGTGGTCTGGTGGGAAGGTTCATGCATCGTGCACGAACAATACAGCGCCAGCGATCTGCGCGACTTCCGCGAATGGAACCCAGGCACGCGTCTGATTGCCCACCCCGAATGCCCGCCGGATGTGGTGGCCGAGGCTGATTTCTCGGGCTCGACCAGCGGGATCATCAAATACGTCACGGATGAGAAGCCGGAAAAGGCGTTGCTGATCACCGAATGTTCGATGGCGTCGAATATCGCGGATTCTCTGCCCGAAGTCGATTTTGTCGGCCCCTGCAACATGTGCCCTTACATGAAGAAAATCACGCTGGAAAAGGTGCTGTTCGCGCTGGATACCATGACCGGTCAGGTCGAGGTGGATGCCGAAGTGGCGGACAAGGCCCGCCTGTCGGTGCAACGCATGATCGACCTGTCGCGCCAGTTGGGTATTTGATCGGCGATATGCAAACCGTTCAGACACCGCGTGTGGTGATCATCGGGGCCGGGCTGGCGGCGGTCTATACGGCGCTGAAACTGGCCCCCTGCCCCGTGGTGATGATCTCACCCGAACCGCTTGGATCCGGCGCAAGCTCGGCCTGGGCGCAGGGCGGTGTTGCGGCGGCGATGGCACGAACGGACAGCCCGCAGGCCCATGCCGAGGACACGATGCGCGCCGGGGCCGGGTCGGTCCTGCGCGAGGTGGCCGAGTTTGTGACCAAGGCGGCACCTGAACATATCCTTGATCTGTCCGATCTGGGCACCGGGTTCGACCGCACCGCCGATGGCGGCTTTATGCAATCGCGCGAGGCAGCGCATTCCGCCGCGCGGGTCGTCCGCGTCAAGGGCGATCAGGCCGGGGCCGAGATCATGCGCGCGCTGATTGTGGCCCTGCGCGAAACCCCGTCGATTCAAGTCATCGAAGGCGCTCTGGCGGTTGGGCTGGAAAGCGACGGCGCGCAGGTCAGCGGTGTCTATCTGACCAGCGCCGACGCGCCGGGCGCACCACAGGTTCTGCTGCGCGGGTCGGCGCATGTACTGGCGACCGGCGGCTCGGCGGGTCTTTATGCGCAAACCACCAACCCTGCGCGCATCCGGGGTCAGGGTATCGGCATGGCCGCGCGCGCCGGTGCGCGGATTGCGGATGCCGAGTTTGTCCAGTTTCACCCCACCGCCATCGACGTCGGCGAAGACCCCACCCCGCTCGCGACCGAAGCGCTGCGCGGTGAAGGGGCTGTTCTGATCGACAATGACGGGCATCGGTTCATGCCCGACATCCACCCCGATGCCGATCTGGCCCCGCGCGACACCGTTGCACGTGCCGTCTACACACAGGCGCAGACGGGCAAGCGCCCGGCGCTGGACACCCGCGCGGCGATTGGCGCACAGATCGCGGACCATTTCCCGGCAGTGACCGAGGCCTGTCTGCATCACGGTCTCGACCCGGTGCGCGATCCGATCCCGGTGACCGCCTCGGCGCATTATCATATGGGCGGCATCGAAACCGATCTGGCAGGCCGTAGTTCGCTGAACGGGCTTTGGGCCTGTGGCGAGGCGGCCTCGACCGGGTTGCACGGCGCGAACCGGCTGGCATCGAACGGATTGCTTGAGGCGCTGGTGTTTGCCCGCGCCTGCGCACAGGACATTGCAACCGTTGTGTCCGGGCAGCATGCACCAAAGGTCGTTGTTACGCTAACCCCCGACGCCGCAACCGAACAAACTCCGGATCTGGCTGCCCTGCGCCATGCCATGACCCAGCATGTGGGCGTTGTCCGCGATCAGGCCGGTCTGCATCGCGCCCTGACCGAAATCGCGGCGCTTGAGGCCCGGCATCCGGGCTCTGACGTGTTTCTGAACATGACCGCCACCGCCACGTTGATCGCCGCCGCCGCGCTTTTGCGCGAGGAAAGCCGTGGCGCGCATTACCGCTCTGATTTTCCTGACCTTATCCCCGGCCCCGGCCAACGCTCGGCCCTGACGCTGAACGAGGCGCTGACCCTGCGGGACCGCATTGCAAAGGACGCAGCATGACCCATCCGGCCTTGCCCGACATGATCCTTGAACCCCTGGTGCGCTCAGCACTGATGGAGGATTTGGGTGCCTATGGCGACATCACCACCCAGACCGTAATCCCGTCGGATACGACCTATGCGGCCCGCTTGAACGCGCGCGAGGATGCCGTGGTCTCGGGGATGCAGGTCGCCGCACTGGCGTTCCGTCTGATTGATCCATCACTGGAAATCTCGACACATATCGCGGATGGCCAACGCTGCGCCAAGGGCGACACGCTGATGGAGATCACGGGCAAGGCATCCTCGATCCTGTCGGCTGAGCGCGTGGCACTGAACTTTGCCGGGCGGCTGTGCGGCGTGGCAACGTCCACAGCGGCTTTGGTCGCCGAAACCAAGGGCACCCGCGCGCGCATCACCTGCACGCGAAAGACCACGCCCGGCCTGCGCATCGTCGAAAAACAGGCCGTTTTGCATGGCGGTGGGTTCAATCACCGGTTCTCGCTATCGGATGCGATCCTGATCAAGGACAACCACATCGCGGCGGCAGGCGGCGTGCGCGCGGTGCTTGAGGCGACACAGGCCCGCGCTTCGCACATGATGAAGGTCGAGATCGAGGTGGATACGCTGGATCAACTAGCCCAAGTGCTTGAGGTTGGCGGTGCCGATGTTGTGCTGCTGGACAACATGTCGCCCGAAACCTTGGCCGAGGCAGTCGCGCTGGTGAACGGTCGGTTGGTCACCGAAGCCTCGGGCAATGTCACACAAGAGACTGTGGCTGCCATTGCCGCGACCGGCGTGGATTTCATTTCATCTGGCGCGCTGACCCATTCCTATCAGACTGTCGATCTGGGTCTGGACTTCTAAACCTGATCCGCCGCGCTTAGCGCATGACAAACGGATCCGGGATCGGGTCATCGCTGGTGCGCAGCCAGACCGATTTGATCTTGGTGTAATCCAGCGCCGCTTGCAGACCCCCTTCGCGCCCGTGGCCCGACAGACCGTGGCCCCCAAACGGCGCGATCGGGCTGACGGCGCGGTAGGTGTTCACCCAGACAATCCCCGCACGGATGGCACGGATCATGCGATGCGCCCGCGTCAGGTTCTGCGTGAACAGGCCCGAGGCCAAACCGAATTGGGTATTGTTGGCGATGGCGATGGCCTCGGCTTCGGTCTCGAACGAAACGACCGACAGGACCGGACCGAAAAACTCGTTGGTCAGGCTGTCGGCGTCCGGCACGTCGGAACAATCCAGAATGGTCGGAGGAAAGAAAAATCCGTCGCGGTCAATCGGCTGCCCGCCGGTCACCAGCTTGGCCCCTTGCGCCACAGACCGCTGGATCAGGTCGACCGCATTGTCCCGCTGACGCAGCGTGCACAGCGGCCCGACCTCGGTCGCCATGTCGTCGGGGGCACCGATCACGACCGCCTCGGCCTTGTCCTTGAGGCGAGCGAGGAATTCCTCCTTGATCGAGGCCTGCACCACCAGCCGCGACCCGGCGACACAGCTTTGCCCCGTCGCCGCGAATATCCCCGACACCTGTGCATTCACGGCGCTTTCGATATCGGCATCCTCGAACACGATGAACGGGGATTTGCCGCCAAGTTCCAGCGAGGTTGAAGCCAGATTCTCAGCCGAATTGCGCACAATATGGCGCGCGGTCTCCGGCCCGCCGGTAAAGGCGACATGGGCCACTTTAGGATGGCCGGTCAGCGTTGCCCCTACCACCGGTCCACCGGTGATGACGTTCAGAACACCCTTGGGGAATCCGGCCTGATCGAAGATGCGGGCAAATTCCAGCATCGGCGCGGGCCCCTCTTCGGATGCCTTCAGCACCACGGTACAGCCCGCCGCCAAGGCGGGGCCGATCTTGACCGCCGACAGGAATAGTTGCGAGTTCCAGGGCACCACAGCGGCCACAACGCCGATGGGTTCGCGGCGCAGCCAGACCTCCATATCCGGCTTGTCGATGGGCAAATGAGCGCCTTCGATCTTGTCAGCCAGCCCGGCGTAATACCGATAATAATCAGCGACATAGGCGATCTGGGCCGAGGTTTCGCGGATGATCTTGCCGGTATCGCGGGTCTCAAGCTCGGCCAGACGTGGGGCATTTTCCGCAATCAGATCCGCCAGCCGGGCCAGCAACTTGCCACGGGCTGTGGCCGTCATCCCGGCCCATTCAGGCGCAAAAAACGCACGATCCGCGGCCTCAACAGCTTGATTGACATCATCCGCATTGGCCTCGGGCATTTTTGCCCAAACCTTTCCGGTGGCCGGGTCCAGACTGTCGAACTGTGTCGCCCCATCCGAAAAAGCGCCATCGATATACTGTTGAAACTGCTGCATCTTATGGCACCCCTTTATTGAAACGCCGGCATGACGTCTTTGATAAACCGCTCAAGCGAGGCTTTCTTGCGCTCGAACGGCATGCTGGAGTCGATCCAGAAGGAATACTCATCATAGCCAAGCGCCTGATAGCGGCGCAGCCGGTCGATGACGGTGTCGACTGTGCCAATGACCAGATCACGCTCCATGTTTTCCGGGGTATAGAAGGGATGCGCGGCAATCTCATCTTCGCTCAGCGGGTCGATCAGGCCCTGCGAGATATCGCGCTTGTTCATGAACCAGGCCCCGAAATAGTTGTAGAACCGGTTCAGCTCGACCGCCGCCTGTTTCACGTCCGCGTCGTCCGAGGCCACATAGGTGTGCATCAACAACATGATTTTGGGTCGTGCTACATCAGGAAACTTGGCGCAGGCGTCGTTGAACTTGACCATAAGGCTTTCAACCTCATCATCGCCGTTCCAAAGCGGCGTCACCTGCACGTTGCACCCATGCGATACAGCATATTCGTGGCTGTTGGGATCGCGCGCCGCGACCCAGATGGGCGGGCCATCTTTCTGAACCGGCTGCGGGGCCGAAGTGGTCTTGGGAAACTGGTGAAACTCTCCCTCATGCGCATAGTCGCCCAGCCACAGCTTTTGCACCGCAGGGATCAGTTCGCGCATCCGCTGGCCGGCTTCCCAGGCGTCCATGCCGGGCATCAGACGTTCGTATTCAAAGCTATAGGCCCCGCGTGCGATACCCAGATCAAGACGGCCCTCGGTGATGATATCGGTCATCGCGGCCTCACCGGCCAGACGGATCGGGTGCCAGAACGGTGCAATCACGGTGCCGGTGCCCAGACGCACATTTTTGGTATGGCGCGCCACGTCGATCAGGTTCAGGAACGGGTTTGGGGCGATGGTGAAATTCATCCCGTGATGCTCGCCCGTCCAGACCGCGTGCATCCCGCCCTCATCGGCGATTTTGCACAGTTGGATGAACTCGTCATACAGCTGCTTCTGGTCCTGATCCGCCGAGATCCGCTCCATATGCGCAAAGAGTGAGAATTTCATGTCCGCTTAACTCCCCCGGTGAGAGGCTTGACCCGCCCGCTCACCTCATTGCCGTAATACACCCCGAAATTCCCGATCTGACTTTCCGCCGCGAACCGTTCCAACATGGTGCAGAGCGCCGGGTCCGACACATCCATCAATGTGGACGGGCTAACTTCCGTGAAAACCCCGTTCACCGGTTCACCGCCGTCGGCCTGACACAGGAACGAGATATGCTGCTGCTGGCGCGCGTCGTCCTGAAAGACGGAATAGATAAAGCCGGGCTCGGCATTCACACCGCTGTCGGCGATCAAGCGGGTAAGAGCCGCGTTTGCGCCGCCCGAGACATCGTCGGTATTTGGAATGGTCAAATAGCCGTTGCCATCGTCCTGCAGCAGGATCTTCCCGTCGCGCTCGATCAGGGCCGACACCACCATGTCCGAGCGTTTGCTGAGCGCCCTCGCCTCGGCCGCCGGTGTGACATAGGCCCCGCGCGCGTATCCCAAGCCCGGCGCGATATCCTGATCAAAGGCTTTGACCCGACCAATCAGGATCAGATGATCGCCCGCTTCAACGGTTCTGTGCATGGCGCAATCGAACCACGCCGAGACACCCCCCAGAATGGGCGAGCCATGCGGGCCGGGTTCCCAGTCGACACTCGCAAACCGATCCTCGACCGGGCGGGCAAAGGTATTGGACAGCGCGATCTGTGCCTCGGACAGGATGTTGATCGCGAATTTCGATGTATTGGCGAAGGTTTCATAGTTGCTGGAGGTGTTGGCCAGACAGACAAGAACCAAAGGCGGATCAAGCGAGACCGAGGTGAAGGAATTCGCGGTAAAGCCCAACGGGTTGCCCGCATCGTCATGGGCCGTCACAACGGTCACGCCGGTCATGAAGGTGCCAAAGGCATTGCGCAGGGCGCGCGGGTTGTTCAGCGTGTTCGGGTCAAATTCAATCATGTCAGTTCACCCTGTTCAGATGGCATGTGCAACCAGTCCGTCAGCGCAGCGTTCACCACGTCTGGCGCGGTCAGGTTTACCATATGTCTGTGGTTTTCGATGATAACAGCGCGCCCGTATGGTGCCGCCTCTGCCATCGCTTGCGACATTGCGGGGGTCGAGTTGGGATCGTCCTGCCCGGTCAGCGCCAGCAACGGGCATTTGATCCCGCCGAACCCGTCAGCATACAGCGCATCACCCCGCGCAAACGCGCCATAGGCGGTCGCGTAGCCGTCAATATCCACCTCCGACAGCCATTGCGCCACGTGGCCCCGCGCGGCGCGGTCGGTCGGTGTGTCCCCGAACCAGCGGCGCAGGGGCGTGTCCAGATCGAAGGACCCGGTTCCGATCAGTTCGGCCCGTTCGATCACGGACTTGCTGGCTTTGGCGTCGCGGCAGAACACACCGTTCAGCAAGGCCACGCGGGCCACCCGGTCCGGGTGACACACGGCAAACCCGCCTGCAATCAGGGCCCCCATGGAATGCCCGGCCAAACTGACCCGTTCGACCCCCAGCGCATCCAGAACGGCCAGCAACCAGTCCAGAAACACCGGCAGGTCCGCGCCAGAATGGATACTGTCACTGCCCCCATGCCCCGGCATATCCAGCGCGATCACGTGATGCGTTTCCGACAACGCCTCGATCTGCGGACCCCAGGCTGCCGATTGCATTCCAACCCCGTGGATCAGAACCACAGGAGGGGCCTTCCCGGCATGGGACAGGCCTGCCTCGCGACAGGCAACCTGCCCGAAGGGCTCAGACAGCTGCAGGGTTGTCGACGTCATGGCCCAGTTCCCTGAGGTCCTGATAGCGGTCGCCAATTCGGTGATGCGGACGGCCCCCGATGGATGCCCCCAGCGCAATCATGATCTCATCCGGCGCAGGCGCGTCCGCCACTTGCAACTGAATGGTCAGATAATGGCTGCGTCGGCCGCCATCGTTCTTGTCCATCAGCGGGATCTGCATCGACGCATTTGCCGGGCCGCGCGTGTTGGTGAAGGCCAGATAGGATTTGGCCCCGACCGCCTCGCGGTAGAAATTGCCAAACCGCAGCGTGTGGATCAGGGCCGAGCCATGTTCGACCTCACCATTCACACCGACAATGGCGGCTTTGCCATACGCTTCGACCATGTCGCCCCCGCCTGCGGCCTGCAGCACCATATCGGTCAGCATTTTTCCCAGACCCGGCGCGCAATTGTGGATTTCGGGCTTCAGGTCCTCAACAAAACCGCGCCCGGCCCATGGGTTCCGGATCACCGCAACAGCCGCAATCATCCTCAACGGCGTCTCGGCGACCTTTCCCCCTTCGATCAGCGTGTTTTCCACATGCAACAGGGTTTTTCGGATTTCGGCGGGCATGGTTCTGCTCCTTACGATTCGGTGCAGGACTATTTGGTATACCATCATACCATCTGTCAATCATACCTTGCGAGTGATCTTCCAAGCCGATAGGTATCTGGCCATGACGGAACCCAAACTGACCAAGATTGATCATCCCCCCGCGACCCTGCGCGATATGGTGCAGGAACGGATGCGCGAGGCGATCATCGAAGGCACGTTCGAACCCGGAGAGCGGCTGGTCGAACGCCCGCTTTGCGATCAATTGGGCGTCAGCCGAACCGTGATCCGCGAAACCATTCGCTATCTCGAAGCCGAAGGTCTGGTAGACATCCTGCCCGGACGCGGACCTATCGTTGCTGTCATGTCGTGGGAGGATGCGCGCCAGATCTACGATATTCGCCGCATGCTCGAAACTGCCGCCGCGGAAAACTGTGCGCGCAATATCACGCCCGAACGCGCAGGCGCGCTGCGACAGGCGCTGGACCATCTCAGACGCGGGTTTGAGAACAAGACACCGGGTGCCCTGTTCCGCGCCACGGCGGATTTCTATTCCGAGATTTTCGATGGCGCGGGCCACTACATCGCCTGGGATATCGTTCAGCGCCTGAATGGCCGGATCAGCAGGCTGCGCATGATGACCCTGTCCTCGGACGATCGGGATCAGCCCGGCCTGACCCATATGGAACAGATCTGCGACGCCATTACCTCGGGTGACCCGGTCGCCGCCCGCGCAGCGGTCGAGCGGCATCTGGACGACACCACCAAAATCGCCGAACGGCTGTTTGCATCAGATGAATGAAACCAAGTTGAGTGAAAAACCCAAAGCCTATTGGATCGCCAACGTCACCGTAACCGACCCCGAGGCCTATAAGGGCTATCAGGATATCGCCCCAGCGGCCTTTCAGAAATTCGGCGCGCGGTTCCTGGCCCGGGGCGAGGCCGAAACGCTGGAAGGCCAGCCATGGCAACGCCGAGTGATCATCGAGTTCGACAGTATCGAGGACGCCCGCGCCTGCTATGCCTCTGACGAATACCGCGCAGCACGAGAAAGGCGCCGGGATGCATGTCAGGCGGATATTGCGCTGATCGAAGGCGTCTGAGGCGCGCGCTCCGTCATGCTGCAAGGCCGGACTGCGAAACACTCCGGCCTTTCCCTGTTTCAAAAAGGGCGATGAATCTCAGATATCCAGCGTGTGCTCTTTTTCCCAGCGCGAGAAATGGCTGACGAAAGAGTTCCACTCCTGATGTTTCATCTTCAGAAACGCGGCAGAGAATTCTTCGCCCATCGCAGCTTTCAGCTCGGTATCCTTGTCGTAGTCGCGCAGCGCGTCCAGCATGTTCAGCGGCAGTTTGGGTGCGTCGGTCACCGTATGGCCCTCGGCATACATGTCGATGTCATAGCGCCGTCCCGGGTCGGCCTTTGAGCGTATACCAGACAGACCAGCCGCGATGATCACGGCCTGCAGCAGATAGGGGTTTGTCGCGCCATCGGCCAGTCGCAGCTCGAACCGGCCGGGTCCGGGGACGCGGACCATGTGGGTGCGGTTGTTGCCCGTCCAGGTCACGGTATTCGGCGCCCAGGTCGCGCCCGACATGGTGCGCGGGGCGTTGATGCGTTTGTAGGAATTCACCGTCGGGTTGGTGATCGCCGCCAGCGCGCTGGCGTGCTTCATGATGCCGCCGAGGAAGTGCTTGCCCTTCTCGCTCAGACCGACCTCACCGGTCGGACCGTCACCCTCACCGGCAAATACGTTGGTCTTTGCATCCGCGCCCGGCGCATCCCAGACCGAGATATGGGCATGGCAGCCATTGCCCGTCAGCCCCTCGACCGGTTTGGGCATGAAGGTGGCACGGAAGCCGTGCTTTTCCGCCACCGACTTGGTCATGAACTTGAAGAAGGAATGCTTGTCGGCGGTGCGCAGGGCATCGTCAAATTCCCAGTTCATTTCGAACTGGCCATTGGCATCCTCGTGGTCGTTCTGATACGGGCACCAACCCAGTTCCAGCATGTAGTCGCAGATCTCGCGCACCACGTCATAGCGGCGCATCACCGCCTGCTGGTCGTAGCAAGGCTTTTCGGCCGTATCGAACGGATCGCTGATCTGTTCGCCATCGGGCGTCAACAGGAAGAACTCGGCCTCGATCCCGGTCTTGACATGCATGCCCATGTCGGCGGCCTCTTCGATCAGGCGGCGCAGCACGTTGCGCGGGGCCTGGGCGACGTCCTCACCCTCCATCACGCAGTTGCCAGCGACCCACGCGACCTCGGGCTTCCAGGGCAGTTGGATCACGGAGGACGGATCGGGCACCGCCAGCATGTCGGGATGCGCCGGGGTCATGTCCAGCCAGGTGGCAAACCCGGCAAAACCTGCGCCCTCTTCCTGCATATCCGCAATAGCCTGCGCGGGGACCAGCTTGGCCCGTTGCCCACCGAACAGATCGGTGAACGAAATCATGAAATATTTGACGCCTTTTTCCTTGGCGAAAGCTGCCAGATCTGTCGTCATGGTCGGCCTTCCTTTCCCTGTTGGTTCAAAAGAAGAAAGGCGCCGCCCGTTTGGGCCGCGCCTTCGTTTCGCTTGCAGTTCAGAACCCGGCCTTGCCGGGATACCAGTCGGTACCCGCCAATGGGACGCGCGCCATGGCGGCGGCCTCCATCGTCAGGGCGCACAGATCCTCGGGTTCCAGATTGTGCAGGTGATTGTGGCCACAGGCGCGCGCGATAGTCTGCGCCTCAAGGGTCATCACCTTCAAATAATTGCGCAACCGGCGGCCCGCTTCGACCGGGTCCAGCCGCGCGGCCAGATCCGGGTCCTGCGTGGTGATACCCGCAGGGTCCTGCCCTTCGTGCCAGTCATCATAAGCCCCGGTGGTGGTGCCCAGCTTTTGGTACTCGGATTCCCATTTCGGGTCGTTGTCGCCCAAGGCGATCAAAGCCGCAGTCCCGATAGCCACCGCATCTGCGCCCAATGCCATCGCCTTGGCCACATCAGCGCCGGTGCGGATACCGCCCGAAATCACCAGTTGCACCTCGCGGTGCACACCCAGATCCTGCAGCGCCTGCACGGCAGGGCGGATACACGACAGCGTCGGCAGACCGACATGCTCGATGAACACATCCTGCGTTGCGGCGGTGCCGCCCTGCATCCCGTCCATCACCACCACATCGGCCCCGGCCTTGACCGCCAGCGCAGTGTCGTAATAGGGCCGGGTCGCGCCAACCTTGACGTAGATCGGAACCTGCCAGCCGGTAATCTCGCGCAGTTCGAGGATCTTGATCTCCAGATCATCCGGCCCGGTCCAGTCCGGGTGACGGCAGGCCGAGCGCTGGTCGATGCCTTTCGGCAGGGTGCGCATCTCGGCCACGCGGTCGCTGATCTTTTGACCCAGCAACATGCCGCCGCCACCGGGTTTTGCGCCCTGACCGACCACGATTTCGATCGCGTCGGCCTTGCGCAGGTCATTGGGGTTCATGCCATAGCGTGAGGGCAGGTACTGATAGACCAGCTTGGACGAATGGCCGCGTTCCTCGGGTGTCATGCCGCCATCACCCGTGGTGGTCGACGTACCCGCCGCGGAAGCGCCGCGGCCCAAAGCCTCTTTTGCCGGGCCGGACAAGGCCCCAAAGCTCATGCCCGCAATGGTGATCGGGATGTCCAGTTGAATCGGGTTCTTGGCAAAGCGCGTGCCCAGCGTGACCGAGGTGTCGCAGCGTTCGCGGTAGCCTTCCAGCGGGTAGCGCGACACCGAGGCACCCAGAAACAGCAGGTCGTCAAAATGGGGCACCTTGCGTTTGGCACCGCCACCGCGAATGTCATAGATGCCGGTCGCCGCCGCCCGCCGGATTTCGGCATTGATGGGGTTGGTGAAGGTCGCCGACTGGATCGGCATGGTGCGGGGGATGGCGTGATCTGTGTCTTTCATACCCATATCCTCAGTAAGCAGCCGCGTTGTCGACATCGAAATTATAAAGCTGACGGGCCGAGCCGTACCGCTTGAACTCTTCCGGTTTGGCGTCCGCTCCGGCGCGGTCCAGCAGATCGGCCAACAATTCAAGGTGCTCGGGCCGCATCTCTTTCTCGATGCAATCCGCCCCAAGGCTTTTGACCGAGCCGCGCACAAACAACCGCGCCTCGTACAGCGAGTCGCCAAGCGCATCGCCCGCATCGCCGCAGACAACCAGATTGCCATCCTGCGCCATGAAGGCCGACATATGACCGATATTGCCATGCACGACGATATCGATCCCCTTCATCGAGATCCCGCAGCGCGAGCTGGCATTGCCCTTGATCACCAGCAAACCACCATGCCCAGTGGCCCCGGCATATTGGCTGGCATCACCATCGACAATCACGGTGCCCGACATCATGTTCTCGGCCACGCCTGGACCAACCGAGCCTTCGACTTTGATGGTCGCCTGCTGGTTCATCCCTGCACAATAATAGCCGGTGGACCCTTTGACCGTCACCTCGATGGGCGCGTCCAACCCCACGGCAATGGCGTGGCTGCCCTTGGGGTTCCGCACTTCCCAACTGGTCTGGTTGGTGTCGGCGCTTTGGGCCTGAAGGGTCGAATTCAAACCGCGCAGGCCGTTTTCTGCAACATCGTAAGTCTGCATCTCAGTGGCTCCAGAAATAGACGGTTGCGGGTTCGGGTTCCCAGACCCTGGCGTCTTCGATGCCCGGCAAGTTGACCAAAGCGCGGTATTCGCTGCCGAAGGCCACATATTGATCGGTCTCGGCCATCACCGCCGGTTTGCAGGCGATGGGGTCGCGCACCACGCCGAACCCGTCCTTGGTACCGACGACAAAGGTAAAGAACCCATCGAGATCTTCCAGACTGCTTTCCAGCGCCTCACCCAAGGTGGCCCCGTTCTGCATCTTCCAGGTCAGATAGGCCGCGCCAACTTCAGTATCATTCATCGACTCCACCCGCACGCCCTCACGCTTGAGCTTGCGTCGCAACGCGTTGTGGTTCGAAAGCGAGCCGTTATGCACCAGGCACTGATCCGAGCCGGTGTTGAAAGGGTGCGCGCCTTCGGTGGTCACAGCGGATTCGGTGGCCATCCGCGTGTGTCCGATGCCGTGGCTGCCGCCCATGGTCGACAGGTTGAACCGGTCGGCCACATCTCGTGGCAGGCCAACTTCCTTGTAAATCTCAATCGCCGCGCCGTCCGACATCACGCGCAGACCGGGGCGCAGTTCGCGCACGGCCTGACGGGCCTGTTCGACCTTGGCACCGTCCATCTGCAGCACCGCATGCGTGTCGTTGGCCTGCAAGGAAACCTGCGCGCCAATCGCCTCGCCCAGATCGGCGGCCAGCGTTGCAAAGTCTTCATCCGGCGCATCCGATTGCACCGTCAGCTTTGCTGTCCCATCGGACTCGGCGCCATAAATCGCAATCCCAGCGCTGTCCGGTCCCCGGTCCGTCATCGTGATCAGCATATCCGTCAGCATCGAGCCCAGTTCAGGCTCCAAACTCTTGTCCTTGAGAAACAGACCGACAATTCCACACATCCGCTTTGGTCCTCTGAAATTTCGTCGAATCTGACGCTAGCAGGCCGAAGTGTGAAAAACAACACCGAGAAATAAATATTCCTGTGAGGAAAATCCACAAAACAGGAATAGGTCCACGGTCCGGCGCAGCACTCAAGCAGCCCGGTTTAGACGACACCAATGATGAAAATGGTCAGCTTGTCTGTGGATACGAGATGATCGACAGGTATTTTGCAGGCAGTTTCACCAGACCCTCTGGCCCATGCGGGGCATCGGCATCGAAGAAAAGCGTGTCGCCCGGCTTCATCGAATAAATGCTGTCCCCGTGACGGTAATCCACTTCACCTTCCAGCAGATACAGCATCTCGATCCCGTCATGCTGGAATGTTGGAAAGCGGTCGGATTCCTCGGTCAGCGTGATCAGGTAGGGTTCCACCACGACACCGCTGGCATTGGCCCCCAAATGACCCAGTAGGGTATAGTGGTGCCCGGCCCGCGTGCCGGCCCGCTCGGTCTCGACCCCTTCGCCCGATCTGGTGTGCACCGCGTTGCGGGTTTCTTCATAACGTCGGAAAAACGATGTGATCGGCGTGCTCAGCGCATCGGCCAGAGATTGGAGGGTTGTCAGGGAAGGCGAGGTCGCCCCGTTCTCGATCTTGGACAACATACTGATCGACAGGCCGGTCAACCCGGACAATTCGGCAATCGTTGTCCCCTGCTGCAGGCGCAACGCCTTAATTTCGCGCCCGATTGCCGTTTCCAGGTTCTTTTCACCGCTGTCCCGAACCCTGTGCGGGTCCTGCGACAATGTCAGCTTGTCATCGGTCGTTTCGGCCTGCGCCATTGCTATTCCCTTGATCCCTGAGGGTGGTTCTGCCAACCATGGCACACGAGACCCTGATTTGTGTAGTCACTCTTGTCAGGAAAGTATTTTTCCCCATAGTATATCGAAATTCCCTGCAACGGAAGCTGACATGCACCAGTTATCGGCACCTTTGAAGGATCTTGATTTCGACGGGCGGAGCCGGATTTCGGTTGGCTTCCTGCTGCTGCCCGGCTTTCCGATGGCCTGTCTGACCTCGGTGATCGAGCCGTTGCGCGCCGCCAATGAAATCGCGCGCAAACAAGTGTTTTCCTGGGTGCTGTGTTCTGAGGACGCAGGCCCCGTTACCGCCAGCGCGGGTATCCCGTTTCAGACCGAGTGCGCCCTGAAGACCTTGCGCGATGTCGATCTTCTGATTGTCCTGTCCGAACCCGATGGCCAGTTCAGCGCGCCCGCCGAGGTTACGGCGCAATTGCGCTATCTCGCACGTCATGGCACGCGGTTGGGCGCGATCAGCGGCGGGGTGTTCCCACTGGCCCGCTCGGGCGTTTTGCAGGGGCAGACCTGCTCGGTCCATTGGCTGTACCGTACGGCGTTCGAGGCTGAATTTCCCCAGATTGCCGTAACCGATGACGTGATCGCGGTGAACCGGCGCTGTTGTACCGCATCCGGCGCGGCCTCGGCGTTTGATCTGTCCTTGCACATGGTCGAAGCCATGCTGGGTGAGGCCACGATGACCGAGGTCGCCTGCTGGTTCCAGCACCCGGCGATCCGCAGCCCCAATATCCCGCAAAAAACGCCGACCTTTCAAACTGACGAAACCGCCGATCATCTGCCGCAAGTCGTGGCCCGTGCGGTCCGGTTATTTGCCGACAATCTGGAATTTCCACTGACCACGCGCGATGTTGCGCGTCAGGTCGGTGTATCCTCGCGACATCTGGAACGCTGCTTCCGTCAGGCGCTGGATCAAAGCCCGGCAGAGTATTACCGGCATCTGCGCCTGCGTGCGGCACGGCAATTGGTGATCTACACGCAGGATTCCCTGACATCTATTGCCCATGCCATCGGCTACACCAACCCAACCGCCATGTCGCGCCACTATGCAGAACAATTCGGGGCGTCACCGCGCCAGGACCGGCAAGAGCGTAACCGGTTCCGCGTCACCCGCGATACCGTGTTGCACTGATCGTTTCAGCCCGCCGAGATAGCCTGCGCCGCCTCTACTAATGCGTGATGCAGGGACCCCGCCGATGACCGTGGCCCAAGCACGGCAAAGCTTTGACCCGCCTCAAGGCACCAAAGGTAGCAGCCGATGTGATGAATGGCGCAACGTGTCGCCGTCTGGGCCTTCATCGCGCGAATGTCCACGTTGCACAACCGTTCGAACAGATCGCAGGCCGTCGGGCCGGTAACGTCGAACCGGCACCATCCGTCGGTCTGCTCGACCACCGAAGCGGTCTGTTGCATGGCCGACTTGAGGTCTGCAGCCAGCGTTTCATGCGCCGCATAATCCG
The DNA here is from genome assembly GCF_056531425.1 of Ruegeria sp. N4. Classification (NCBI taxonomy): domain Bacteria; kingdom Pseudomonadati; phylum Pseudomonadota; class Alphaproteobacteria; order Rhodobacterales; family Roseobacteraceae; genus Ruegeria; species Ruegeria sp. N4. The sequence continues at coordinate 259,474 of NZ_JBQFLT010000002.1, read as the reverse complement.
CATCGATCATCCAGCTGTCCGGGCCAAGCCAGAAGCCGGAAAATGGCGACCCAACAGCCGCGCCGCCGGGACCCGGCAGATCGAACCCCAAAACGTCTTTGGCCCGGCTGGCAAATTCCGCGCCCTGCCCCAGACGCATCGAAACAGAGGCCAGGGCGCGGTCTGTCACCTCGGTTATCGTCAGCCCTGCGATGGTCGAGACACGTGCCTCGGCAGATCCAAGGGCGGTGATGGCTTTTAGTTTATGCACGCAAACGCTCCCCTTCCGGATCGACAAAATGGGCGCTGACAATTTCGACCTCGGTCTCGGACCCTTCCAGCGGATTGACCAGACGCATGACCTCACCCATCCGCTCGGCCCCGTTCTTCAAAAGGCCCAACCCGATCGAGGACCCAAGGATCGGGGAATAGGCCGCCGAGGTGACATAACCCTGATCGTGGGCCGCATCGACAGGGCCGCCCTTGTTCATCAGGTGCCCCCCGGCTGTCACGGTCCGGCTGGCATCGACAGGTTTCAGCCCGACCAGCCGCAAGGCATCCGGTTCATTCAACCCGTCCCGCTCGCAGAGCGTATTGCCGATACAGTCCTTCTTCTTGCTGACCATCCGCCCCAGACCCAGGTTCAGGGCCGTTGTGGTCCCGTTAATCTCATTCCCGGTTGCATGGCCCTTTTCGATCCGCATGACGCCCAGTGCCTCGGTGCCATACGGGGCCGCATCGAACTCTTCCCCTGCCTCCATCAGCGCCCGGATCAGGGCGTCGCCATAGCGGGTGGGTACGGCGATCTCATAGGCCAGCTCACCACTGAACGAGATACGGAACAGCCGCGCGCGGCAGCCGCCGCAGACGGTGATTTCGCTACAGGCCATGAAGGGGAAGGCCTCGTTCGAAATGTCAAACTCGGCATCAACCACCTTTTGCAGCAACTTGCGCGCGTTCGGACCTGCCACCGCATATTGCGCCCAGGCTTCTGTGGTCGAGATCAGCTGAACATCCAGATCGGGCCACAGGCATTGCCGCGCGAATTCCATCTGGCGATAGACCAGCACCGCGTTGGCTGTGGTTGTGGTGACAACGAAATGATCCTCGGCAAACCGCGCGGCGGTGCCGTCATCATAGGCAATCCCGTCCTCGCGCAGCATCAACCCATAGCGCACCTTGCCGACGGGCAGTTTGGCAAATGCGTTCGAGTAAATCTTGTTCAGAAACTCAGCCGCATCCGCGCCCTGCACGTCGATCTTGCCCAGCGTGGTCACATCGCAGATGCCGACCGAGTTGCGGGTGGCCAGAACCTCGCGATCCACCGATTGCCGCCAGTGGGTCTCGCCCTTGCGCGGATACCATTGCGCGCGCAGCCAGTCGCCGACTTCGGTGAACACCGCGCCCTGCTCGGTGGCCCATGTGTGGCTGGGGGTTTTGCGGGTGGGGTGGAATTGCTTGCCGACTGCACGGCCCGCCAAAGTGCCCATCGCCACCGGTGTATAGGGCGGACGGAAGATGGTTGTACCGGTCTCGGGGATCGACTTGCCGGTCATCTCGGCCATCACCGCCAGACCACCCATATTCGAGGTCTTGCCCTGATCGGTCGCCATCCCGAGGGTCGTGTAGCGTTTCAGATGCTCGACCGAGACGTAATTCTCCTGATGCGCCAGTTTTACATCCTTGACGGTCACATCGTTCTGCTGGTCGATCCAGGCCCGACCTTTGCCCTCCTTCACATACCAGAAGGGTTGCAGATTGACCGCGGCATCCTCGGCCTTTGGAACATCCCCCGGCGTGGCCTGAATGCCCAGATCGGCCAGTGCTTCGGCGGCACGCGCGACACCCGTTTCCATGGCCCCATGGGTGGACAACACGCCCGCCGCCGCCCCGGCGACCGACAGGCCAACCGGAAGGGAGTCACCCGGCACAAACGCAGCCAGCGCTTCGTTCCATTGGGGTCGCCCACGCTGATGACAGGTCAGATGCACATTCGGGTTCCAGCCGCCAGAGACAGCCAAAGCCCCGCAGATGATGTCGTGAGTAAAGCCCTGTTGCGTCTGGATCGTGACGGTCTCAAGGCCCAACCGGCCCTTGCTGCCGATGACCTGCGCCCCGGCGAACAGTTCGGTGCCCGCGACCTCGGGTGCATCGGCCCGCGTGTCAACAACGGCGGCCACCTGCACGCCTTTTGCGATCAGATCCGCAGCCGTGCGGTGCCCGTCGTCATTGTTGGTGAAAACAGCCACCCGCTCATGCGGCGTCACGGCCCAGCGATTGGAATAAGAGCGTACGGCCCCCGCCATCATGATCCCGGGCCGGTCATTATTCGGGAAGGCGATGGGGCGTTCGGTTGCACCGGCGCACAGAACCGCCCGTTTCGAGTAGATCCGCCAGAATATCTGGCGTGGCTCTGCAGAACCGGGTTGCGGTTTGTGATCGGCCACCCGCTCGACCGCGCCGTAGATGCCATGATCGAACGCGCCGACAATCGTTGTGCGCGGCAGCAGGCGCACATTGTCCATCGACGTCAGTTCGGCCACGGCCTGAGCTGCCCAGTCCGACCCGGCCATGTCGTCGATGGCAAAGGATTCCGAATTCAGCCGACCACCAAGGGCGAAATCCTCATCCGCCAGTATAACCCGCACCCCGGCGCGCCCTGCGGTCAGGGCAGCCGACAAACCGGCAGGACCGGCCCCGATCACCAGCAAATCGCAATGCAGGAAACCCTTGTCGTATGGGTCTGGATCATCCTGCCCCGAAACACTGCCCAATCCGGCAGCCCGGCGGATAATCGGCTCGTACAGCTTTTCCCAAAACGCCTTGGGCCACATGAAGGTCTTGTAGTAGAAGCCCGCCGTCAGGAAATTGCTGAACAGGTCATTGACCGCCAGAACATCCCGCTGCAGTGACGGCCAGCGATTCTGCGAATGCGCGTCCAGCCCTTCATAAAGCTCCGCCACAGTGGCGCGCGTGTTCGGCTCTTGCCGCCCGCCCGAGCGCAATTCGACCAGAGCGTTCGGTTCCTCCGACCCAGCCGTCAGCACCCCGCGCGGACGGTGGTATTTGAAGGATCGGCCCATCAGACGCACGCCATTGGCCAACAACGCCGAGGCCAGTGTATCGCCCGCAAGCCCTTGATAACGCTTGCCATCAAAGGTGAAGTTCAGGTTCTGCCCGTGGTCGACCAGACCGCCTTTCAGTCGATTGATCTGTCCGCTCATCTGCCGCGCCCCCGTTCCCGGGCCACGTCGCGGGCCAGTTTTACATCGGTAATTTCATGAGTCAGCGTGTTGCGCGTGACCACCAGCCAGGACCGGTCGCCCTGCTCGTGATACCAAAGCTCCTGATGCTCCCCCGCCGGGTTGTCGCGCAGATAGAGATAGTCGTGAAACGCCTCGGCCGCGTTATCGGCCTGCCAATCGGGGCGGTCGATCATGGAAGCGTCGCCGAGGTAAACGAATTCCTGCGCATCGCGAGGGCCAAGAAGCGGGTGTTCGATAATCATGAATGGCCTCCGTCAGTGCAGGTTGGGCTGCGCGCCCACCCCTTTTTCGTCGATCATGTGACCGGTGCGGAACCGGTCCAGACGATAGGCTGTTGCAACCTCATGCGGGCGGTCGGTGGACAGCAGATGCGCAAAACACCAGCCCGAGGCCGGGGTGGCCTTGAAGCCGCCATAGCACCAGCCGCCATTGAAATAGAGCCCCTCGATCCCCGTCCGGTCGATGAAGGGTGAGCCGTCCATCGACATGTCCATGACACCGCCCCAGGCCCGCAACAGGCGCACGCGACCCAAGGCCGGGATCAGGGAGACGCCGCTTTCGACCACATCCTCGATCACGGGCAGGTTACCGCGCTGCGCGTAGGTGTTGTACATGTCGATATCGCCGCCAAAGACCAACCCGCCCTTGTCGGACTGGCTGCAATAGAAATGCCCGGCACCATAGGTGATCACGCCGTCGATCAACGGCTTCAGCCCTTCCGAGACAAAGGCCTGCAGCACATGGCTTTCGATGGGCAGGCGCATCCCTGCCTTCTCCATCACCCGGCTGGATGATCCGGCAACGGCCACCCCGACCTTCTTGGCCCCGATATACCCGCGCGAGGTTTCGACCCCCTGCACCTTGCCATTTTCAATGCGAAAACCCGTCACTTCGCAGTTCTGAATGATATCGACGCCGCGCATATCCGCGCCACGCGCATAGCCCCAGGCCACCGCGTCATGGCGTACGGTGCCGCCGCGTCGGTGCAGCAAGCCGCCTTTGATCGGGAACCGCGCATTGTTGAAGTTCAGGAACGGGTACATTGCCCGCACACCCTCGGTATCCAGCAGTTCGGCATCCGAGCCGTTCAGGATCATGGCATTGCCCCGCCGCCGCGCCGCATCACGCTGCGCATCGGTGTGCACAAGGTTCAAAATGCCGCGCTGGCTGACCATGGCGTTGAAATTGAAATCCTGTTCCAACCCCTCCCACAGTTTCAGCGAGAACTCATAGAACGGCTCATTCCCGTCCAACAGATAGTTCGAGCGGATGATGGTCGTGTTCCGCCCCACATTGCCGCCGCCGATCCAGCCCTTTTCCAGCACGGCAATCCGGGCCTCGCCGAATTCCTTGGCCAGATAATAGGCGGTGGCCAGCCCGTGCCCGCCGCCGCCGACAACGATGATGTCATATTCGCTTTGCGGCGCAGGATCGCGCCAGGCGGGTGTCCACCCTTTGTGGCCGGTCAAAGCCTCTTTGATGATCCGAAATCCGGAATAGCGCATGGGTCTCTCGTGTCAGTTTGACCCCACAATGCGCGATTCTGGATCGCTTGGCTTAGGTGTTTTGCGGTGTGCACTTGTCTCTTTGCGACCTGAACAGGGTCCTAAGCCCAAAAGGAGCGGGCTGCGAACCCTGGGGCACCAAAAAAAGAGGGCAGCCAAAAGGCTGCCCAGGTCGCTTAAGCGAGGGGGAGTTTTGCTAGTTCTGGTTCGGCACAACAAGCGTCGGAATGGTTGATCTGCGCAGAACGCGCTTTACGACTGTGCCCAGAAACGTATGCGACGTGCCATGTTCGTGCGACCCCATCACGATCAGATCGCATTTCAGCTCTCTGGCGCGTTTCAGGATCGATTCGGCAGGGTGCCCGTCGATCAGTTCCACCGAAGACACGGCAGAATATTTCTCCTGATCTTCGGGGGTCAGCGATTTCAGGAAATCGTGCTGATTGTCCGTCAGCAGGGACTTCACGGCATCGTGCCGGTCCTTGATGGCCTGCTTGCGAGATTTGTCGTCCTGAATGAACATCCGCATGGTGACGATGGCATCCTGCGACAACGGTTCGGTGACATGCAGCACATGGGCTTTTGCCCCATGTGCGATTGCGATGCTCAATGCGTGCCGAAGCGCGTTGTCCGCGTTTTCGGACAGGTCCGTTGCGATCAGGATATTCTCGATTTTGGGTAGCATTGTCTTCTTCCTCCGTGTCGCGGATCAGTACCCAAAGAACCTTGGGAGCCATAGCGCGATTTCGGGCACGAAGGCGATTATGAAGATCGCCACCGTGTTGATGAAGGCAAACGGCAGGGCCGCCACCGAAATACGCTCGATCGAGATGTTGGAAATACCCGACGCGATGAACAGGTTCTCACCCAAAGGCGGCGTCTGAAAGCCGATGCCCAGGGTACAGACCATGACAACACCAAAGTGGATCGGATCGATCCCCATGCTGTAGGCTACGGGTAACATCACCGGAACCAGGATCAGAATGGTCGCCAGCGTCTCCATGAACATGCCCACGAACAGCAGGAACAGGATCACCAGCGTCCAGATGATATAGATGTTGTCGGTGATCGACAGCATCCCGTCCGCGATGATGGCGGGGATCTGGTTTTCAACCAGCAGGCGGCCAAACACCGTCGCCGTGAACATGATCAGCAGCACGCGGCCGGTCAGCCAGGTCGTGGTCTCAAGCGAGGTGAACAGCTTCGGCCATGTCAGTTCGCGGTAGATGAACGCACCCACGATCAGCGTGTAGAAGATCGCCACAATCGCCGCCTCGGTCGGGGTGAAAAAGCCCGAATAGATGCCGCCCAGAATAACCAACGGTGCCATCAGCGCCCAGAAGCCGCGATACATCTCGCACCAGATATGGCGGGCGGACCAGCCTTCGGTCGTGCCTTTATAGCCGCGCTTTCTGGCCAGGATGTAGTTCATGATCAGCAGGCTTCCGGCGATCAGGAAGGCCGGGAAAAAGCCCGCGATGAACAGTTTCGGGATCGAAACGGTCTGGAAGGTGCCATGCTCGGCCACCGCCTCGGGTGGGGGTGGCATACCCAGTGCCGCGATGCCGAAGATGATCAGCGGGATCGATGGCGGGATCACGATACCCAGACCACCGGACGAGGCCGTGATGGCCGACGCATAGTCGCGGCTGTAGTTCCGCTGGATCATCGCGGGGATCATCAGCATGCCCACCGCCGCCGTTGTCGCGGGCCCCGAGCCCGAGATCGCGCCGAAGAACAGGCAGGCAAAGACCGCCGCTGCAGACATGCCGCCGGTAAACGGCCCGGCAAAGCTTTCGGCCACGTTGATCAGCCTGCGGGACAGGCCCGACGCCTCCATCAGCGCGCCGGCCAGAATGAAGGCAGGCAGCGCCATCAGCGGGAAGGACCCCACCGAGGTAAAGGCGATCTGGACGAACTTGATCGGGTTTTCATCCAGCACAAGGAAGGTGATCAGCGTCGACACACCCAACGCCACCGTGATCGGCGCGCCGATGAACAACAGCAGAAGGAAGCCGCCGAACAGGATATAGATGATTTCGGTGCCCATTACTTGCCCCCTTCTTCGCCGAGTTCTGCGCGGACCTCTTCCAGGTCAACCTTGTCCGGATCGCGCAGATCCTCGTCCAGAACGATTTTCTTGTAGTTCACCTGAATGATGCGAACGGTCATCAGGGCAAATGCAATGGGAAGAACGATGTAGACCCAGCTGAGGTGGAACCCGAGCGTCTGGGACGACTGGAACCGGTTCATCCGATTGAAGATGAAGTCCAGCGCCAGATAGACGAAATACAGGTTGAAGCAGATCCAGAACAGGTCGGCGAACGCTTCGATATACTTGATCGCGCGCGGCGGCAGAAACTTGAACTGGAACGTCACCCGGTTGTGGGCGCCCATCTTGGCCGCATAGCTCGCGCCGAAAAACACGAACCAGACGAACATGTAGACAGACAGCTCCTCGACCCAGGAGAACGAGAAATTGAACACTGTTCGGACGACAACCTGAAGGAACAACAAGCAAACAAATGTCGCAAGCAGAAAGCGGCAAAGGTAGCTTTCTATATTGTTGAGGATCCCTAAAAAGGTTTTCATATGCCCCTCCCTAGAAGTGAGAGAGCGCCACTTGGGCGCTCTCTTGGTCTTTTTGTATTATTATTCCGAGACCGGCTCGCGGCCGATTGCGGCCAGCACGGCGTTCAGCTTTTCGACGCCGCCGATGCTGTCATAAAACTTCGGCCACACGGCGGTGGTTGCCAGTTCGATGAATTCTGCCTCGTCGTTTTCAGGAACGTGGATTTCCATGCCCTTTTCGACCAGCAGTTCTTTGATCTCGGCTTCCTTGTCGCGCAGGAACTGAGCCGAGGCTTTGGTGGCGTATTCACCAGCTTCCAGAATCATGGCCTGATCTTCAGCCGACAGACCCTGGAATACCTGCTCGGACACGATCAGAGGCTCGATCGAGAAGATATAGCGGATCTCGGTGACGTAGTCCTGAACTTCGTAGAACTTCATCGCGTTGATGGTGGTGTAGGGGTTGTCCTGACCGTCCACAACTTTGGTCTGCAGACCGGCAAAGGTTTCCGACCATGCCATCGGGGTCGGGCTGATGCCCCATGCCTTGTAGGTGTCGATCATGATCTCGTTCTTGGGAACGCGAATGACCAGACCTTCCAGATCAGCAACCGATTTGACCGGTTTTTTCGAGTTCGTCAGAACGCGGAAACCCGTATAGGTCCAGGCGATGATGCGAACACCGGCGTCATTGATGGTGTTCTCGGTCAGTTCCTGACCAATCGGGCCTTGGGTCAGCGTTTCCGCGTCTTCCAGGCTGAGAATCACGTAAGGCAGCGTGAACACACCAACGGTAGGCGAGAACGGCGTGACGTTGTTGATCGCCAGCAGCGACATGTCCAGCGTGCCGATTGCGGCATCGTTGACGGTGTCCTGCTCGGATCCCAGCTGACCGTTCAGGAACAGTGTCGCGGTGTGATTGCCGCCTGACAGCTCTTCCAGTTTTTCCTTGAAGGCAAGGCCGGTTGCTTCCTGGCTGGACCCGCCGCTGTCACCGACAGCGATCTTGAAGTTCTTGGCGTTTGCAGGCGCGGCCATTGCCAATGCGCCAAGCGATGCAACCGCCGCAAATGTTTTGATACTGTTGAGCAGAGTCATAAAACCTCCTCCTGTTCGTTGGTTTTTGGAAAGTGTTCTGACATGAACGAGCGCTCACTAGACTCACTTCGCACGAACACTAAGTTGTTTTGACTGTAACGCTAAGATAAAGTAATCGACGTAAAGGTGCAGAAAACTACACGTAACCCGTGCCACAGAAAAAAGCAATTACTAGCATATCAGATGTCGACATCAGGCTGCTTCAGGTCTTCCGTACTGTTGTTTGGTGTGGTGGGTTCACAGCGGCAGAGTTTGAACTGAACATCAGCCGGTCGACGATCAGCAAGCATATTGCCGATCTCGAAACCCGGCTGGGCGCAAAACTGTGCCATCGGGGGGCCGCCGGGTTTTCCCTGACATCGGACGGCCAGTATGTCCTGGACTCCTCGAATGAGCTGTTTCTGGCCATCGACAAGTTCCAGAACGGGCTGGGCGATGTGCGCTCGGAACTGACCGGAAAACTGCGTATAGCCTTGTTTGATCATTCCACTTCAAACGAGGAATCCAACCTCGGCGGGGCGATCAGACATTTCATCGACAAAGCGCCGGGCGTGACGCTGGACATATCCATGGAGCCGCCGAACATCATCGAAGAAGGCGTCATCAACGGGCGCTTTAATCTGGGGATCGTTCCCTTGCATCGGCAGTCGCCGATGCTGTCCTACTCGGAACTTTATGTCGAAAGAATGCGGTTGTTCTGCGGCCGAGAGCACGAGCTGTTTCATTCCGCGTCCGACATCGTCCCCCTGAACCAGCTGCGCAAGTACAATTATGCCGGTCTGAGCTTCAACTCGCCCAACATGGCCGTTCACCAAAAGTTGATGCTGAGGAAATCCGCATTTGTCCAAAACGAAGAATCCTTGATGCTTCTGGTTCTGTCCGGTCGATACTTGGGGTTCGTGCCGACACATAAAGCACGCGCTTTGGTGAAGGACGGTTTCCTTAAACAGATCAACTGCCCCGAGGCCGAGTTTTCGTCGACCATGGCAGCCATTGTCCGAAAAAGCGCATCAAAGGGACGTCGGTTGAATTTGTTTCTGGATATTCTGCGCAAAGCCCACGAAAGTTAGCCGCGAACACAGCCCTTCTGATTGCAAAGGATAAACGCGTGGCCCCCAGTTTCGACGCTTTTGCAGCCGGACTGCGCTATGAGGATTTGCCCGAACAGGCGTTGTGGACTCTGCGCCGCTCCTTTCTTGATACCATGGGCGTCGCGGCCATCGGGGCCACCACCGAGCTGTCGGGAATCGCGCGCCGCGTGGCCCCGCTGATTTTCGGGGCGGGCGGTGCGGGACAGGCACAATTGCTGATGGACGGGCGCGCTGTCAGCCCCGTCGGCGCGGCAATGGCCGGCGCCTTCACGATTGACAGTATAGACGCCCATGATGGCACTACACCCTGCAAGGGCCATGCGGGATCGGCCATCTTCCCGGCGCTGATCGCAATGGCGCAGGCCAGTGCGCCAAAGATGGACGGGCGCGACTTTGCCACGCTTTTGGCGACTGCGTACGAGCTGTCTTATCGCGCCGGTCTGGTACAGCACGCAACCTGCGCCGATTATCACACATCCGGGGCCTGGACGGCCGTTGGCGTCGCGGCAGCCGGTGCAAAGCTGCTGGGCGGACATGCGCAGCATATCCGTCACGCCGCAGGCATCGGCGAATACCACGGCCCGCGCAGCCAGATGATGCGCTGCATCGATCATCCGACCATGCTGCGCGACGGGGTCGGCTGGGGGGCACCATCAGGCGTCACCGCCGCCTATCTGGCCATGGAAGGCTTTACGGGCGCCCCTGCCCTGACCTGTGAAGGCGATGACGGCGCCGCCTTCTGGAACGATCTGGGATCCGGTTGGCGGTTGGTCGATCACACGCATTACAAGGCTTACCCGTGTTGTCGTTGGGCCCATCCCTCACTTGATTCGGTTCGGGACCTGATGCGCGAACATGCTCTGTCCCACCAGCAAATCGAACGTGTAGAAATCCGAACCTTTCACTACGCCACCCGTCTGGCAGGCCACGAACCGGCAAATCAGGACGAATTTGCATATGCAATTGCCTTTCCGGTGGCGGCAATGATTGTGCGCGGCCGCCTGGGGATTGAAGAGCTAAGCGCAGACACATTGCGCGACCCCGACATCCTGCGCGTCAGCCGCGCCATTCACCTGATAGACGACCCCGAGATGACGCGTATCAGCACCGACAAACGCTGGGCTCAGGTGACTCTTATTCTGAGCGATGGCCGCCAGATCGCCGATGCACCCCGCACCCCCCGCGGTGACGCAGACATGCCGCTAAGCGACGCCGAAATTCACGAGAAATTCCACCTGCTCGCCGACCCCGCCCTTGGATCGGACCGCGCCGATGAAATGGCAGAGCTGGCGTTGCAATTCGACAGTCTGGACAGCGTCCGTTTTGCTCGGCTTCTTGAACTCTGTTGCCTGCCTGTCTGAACCACAGTCATTCAGCGTCCCGCAACGCCACTGAACCAAACCAGGCGACGACCTCTCTGAATATCGGTTGATCGCACCGTCGCTAGAGCAAGAGCCGCGCTACCCGGTATGGGTCAGCCTGACGCGCGACTCTGTCAAGGAACTGAACAACGCCAACCTGTCCTTTTTGTCCGGCATGAAGGCCGAGGTCTACCTGATCACAGAAAACCGCACGCCTTTGAGTTACCTGACAAAACCACTGACCGATCAGTTCGCACGCGCGTTCAGGTAAGAGGTCGCAGACATAGCTTCAGGCTTTTGCTCTGGCGTTGCTCCTGTCCCATGGGGCCTCGGACAGGACGGTGGCGTCGATCAATCGCCCGAGAAGCGAGACATGCACCAACGTCCCGGCGGCGCGTGCGTGATCTTTCAGGAAGGCAATGGCCAAAGATTGATCAACGCTGTGCCCATAGGCCGCCGAGGTGATCGAGCCGACCCGTTCACCGTTCAGAAACACCGCTTCGCCGATCAGAGCATCGGTGGTTTCACCCTGAAGCGCCAGCAGGGCGATGCGGCTTTGCGGTTGGCGGGCCAGCATGGCCGCGCGGCCCACGAAATCCTTGGCGGTGGCCGCAAACCGTTCCTGACAGACATCCTTGTGACTGGCATCGTTGGCCAATTCGTGGCCCCCACGATAGAATTTCTCGATCCGCAGACTGTCCAGCGCGCGGGTTCCGAACGGGGCCAAGCCGTAGGCCTGCCCAGCCTTCCACAGCACATCCCACAACGCACCCAATTGATCGTTGGGGGCGTGAAGCTCATAGGCCAGCTCTCCGGTAAAGCTGAGCCGCAGGGCGTGAAGGGGAATACCCGCGATGGTGATCTGTTTGGTCGACAGCCACGGCAGGGCCTTGTTGCTGACATCGTCCGGGGTGACGGTCTCCAGAACCTCACGTGCTTTGGGACCGGCGAGGCACAGGATACCGATTGCATCGGTCTCGTTCCGGATTGTCACGCCCTCCATCGGCACACCGCAATGCAGGGTCAGCCAATCCCAAACCCGCCGTTCCGAGGGCGCGCCGGTGACAAAATAGAAACTCTCTGGCCCCGTGCGGGCGATGGTGGCCTCGCCTTCGATTGTGCCCTTATGGTTCAGAAGCAGTGTCAGACAGGTCCGCCCCACGCGCGGCATCCTGTTGGCGCAGACCGCGTTCAGCAAAGTTTCGGCCCCCGGCCCTTCGATCCGGAATTTGGCAAAGGCCGAAAGATCCGCAAGGCCCACATGGTTGCGGACTGCATGGCATTCCGCAGCGGTTTGCTGAAAGCTGCTGGTGCGTCGCCAGCCCATCGGCTCGGGCGCGTAAAGGCGGGGGCGTTCCCAACCTCCTGCCTCTTCGAACGTGGCCCCAAGTGCGGCGGTGCGGTCATGGGCGCCGGATCGTTTCACGTCGCGGCAGGTTTGGCGCTGGTGCTGCGGATAGGGCATGGCTTGGCGCAGCGTGTAATCCTCGGTCGCGCGCTGGCGGGCATAGTCGGCGTCTGCCCAGATGCCGAACCGGCCCGGATCAAAGGCACGGGTCGAAATACCCGCGCTGCCTTCGATCATCCATTCGGCCAGCGCACGCCCGGCCCCCGGCCCCCAGGCAATGCCCACGGTAGCCCCACACGCCAGCCAGAAATTCCGCAACCCCGGCGCAGGGCCAAGCAACATCGCGCCGTCAGGCGTATAGGTGATGCCACCATTCACCACCCGCTTGATCCCGCGATTCATCAGGGCGGGCATACGTTCAAAACAGTTTTCCAGCCAGGGGGTGATGCCATCCCAGTTGGGCTCGAACAGCTCGTTCTCACTGTCCCAGGGGCAGCCATCGGGCCAGACCGATTGCGGGTCCTGCTTGTCATAGAGACCGATCAGGGCAGACCCCTGTTCGCGCCGTATATAGCCGCAGAAATAGTCATCACGCGTGACGGGGATCTCATGCGCCATCGCCGCAAATTCGGGCACCTCGTCGGTCACGACGTAATGGTGCAGCATGGTGGTGATCGGCAGGTCCAGCCCGACCATCGCCCCCACCTGCCGGGCGTGATACCCGGCAGCATTGACCACATGCTGGGCGATGATCGTGCCCTGCTCGGTTTCGACCTGCCATTCGCCCGAGGGCAGCTGCGTCAGGCCCGTTACCCGGCAATTGCGCCGCACCTGCGCCCCCAACTGCCGTGCACCCTTGGCCATAGCCTGACAGGTGCCCGAGGGATCAACATGTCCGTCATCCGGCGTGTGGATCGCGCCCAGAACACCTGCCGCCTCGACGTCATATAGCGGGTTCAGCCGCGCCACCTCGGCCGCGTCGATGATATGAGCCTCTTGCCCGCGCGCCAGCACCGCGTCGCGGATGTGGTTGATCCAATCCATATGCGCGGGGCTGGTCGCCACCCGCAACGAGCCGCAATTGTGCCAACTGACGCCGACCTCGGTTTCACGCTCGATCCGTTTGTACAATTCCACGCCATAGTCATGGATCGACCCCAGCGCCTGCCCGCCGACCATGCGGCTGACCAGACCGGCGGCGTGCCAGGTCGCGCCGCTGGTCAGTTCGGATTTCTCGATCAGGATACAATCGGTCCAGCCCATATGGGCCAGGTGATACAGCACACCCGCACCGATATTGCCGCCGCCGATCACAACTACGCGCGCGTGTTCCGTCATTGCCTATCTTTTCAGTGTGACCGGCGTGTTGGCCCAGACGACCTGGGCCTCGACCTTGCCGGGATTGCGATACCTGTGTGGAATGTCGGCGGAAAAGCTGAAACTGTCGCCGGTTTTCAGGTGAAACACCTGATCGTCCAGCGTCAGTTCGATCTCGCCTCGCAGAACCATCCCGGCCTCTTCGCCTTCGTGGGTATAAAGGTCATCGCCGGTACTGCCGCCGGGTTCGTAGGTGGAAATGCCCATCGCGAGTTGCCGGTCCAGACTGGCCGACAAAAGATGGTCTTCGAACCCCATGTAATCCGTGCCCGACAGGCCCGAGTAAGTCAGCTTTCGCCGCCGGTCAGCGCGCACGATATAGGGGCGTTCCTCGGCGGGGGTGGGCATGTCGGTTTCGAAAAACCAGCCCACCGGAACGCCAAGCGCCTCGGCAATTTCCTGCAGCGCAGTAACCGAAGGGCGGGCCAGACCGCGTTCAATCTTGGACAGGAAGGACACCGATCGCCCCGACACCTCGGCCAGATCGTTCAACGTCATCTTCTGCGCCTTGCGCAATGCGCGCAGGTCTTCGCCCAGTTTGCCAAGCGAGTCTCGAGAACTTGTTTGATGATTTTTCTTGACGTTCATGAAAATTTACCGTGCATAATTTTCCTAGGCCCGCAAGAATTTTCTGAATGGAGCAGCAGATGGACGGACAATTCCCGGACACGCCAGTTTTGCAAAAGGTCAAGGAGTTGCTTGGCCCCGAAGGCTTTGCCCAGACCTTTGCCCCGATCGAAGAGGCCAGCGGGCTGCCCAATGCCGCCTATTGGTCTGACGATTGGCTGGCGCTTGAGAAAGAGCACTGTTTTCGCCGGTCCTGGGTGTTTGCGGGTGCGGCGGCCGAATTGCCCGAACCCGGCGACATGAAACCGTTGGAAATCGGAGGTGCCCCGCTGATCATTCTGCGCGATCAGGATGGGGAAATTCGGACGCTGCACAATGTCTGCCGCCATCGCGGGCTGAAACTGGTGACGGAACCTTGTAAAAGGTCAACCCTGACCTGCCCCTATCACGCATGGGTTTACGGGCTGAACGGCAAGCTGCGGGCGCGGCCGCATTTCAGCGGACCTGACGTGACCGACCGGTTCAAGGATGGTGGCGGCGACAAGCTGGATCTGGTGCCGGTGCGGTCCGAGGTCTGGAACGGTTGCATCTTCGTCAACGTCTCGGGCGATGCTGAACCGCTGCAGGAGTGGCTGGCACCGATGCTTGAACGGACGCCGGGATATGATTTCACGTCGATCCGCTGGGCCGGCAAGATCGATTTTGAGGTCGAGGCCAACTGGAAGCTGGTCTATGAAAACTACATGGAGGGCTATCACGTCTTTTCGGTACATCCCAAGCTGCTGAAATTCGCGCCCATGAACGTGCGCTGGTCCGGCGAATGGGACCGGCATGTGTTCTATAACGACTATATCTTCCCGGAACTGGGCGAAGGTCGAGGCGACCGCCTGCCCCATTATCCCGGCCTGTCGGAACAGGATGCCAAACGGGGCCTCTGGTTCCTGTGCTTCCCGCATTTCGCTGCCGAAGTCTTCCCCGATCAATTCACCGTGCTGGTCAGCTATCCGATTGCCCCGAACAAAACCCGCGAAGAGCTGCATGTCTTTCTGATCGGCGATGCCGCCACCTCGGACGACCATGCCGAAGCGCGGGCCGAACTGATGCAGATGTGGGACGATCTGAACCGCGAAGATCTGGGTATGCTGGAACTGTTGCAACAGGGCCGCCTGTCCCCGGCTTATGACGGAGGACGCCTCAGCCCGCATTGGGAAGGACCAACCCATGATTTCGGCCGCCGGGTGGTCGAGCGGATTTTGACCTGAGCCGCCGTCGCTGCCGGGCAAAACGCAATTGTCGCCCTTATGGCGGCTTTGTCGGTGCAACAAGATCGGTCAGACCTTCGGTTGCCGTATAGCCTGACAGGCACGCCACCGCCGCGCGCATCCCGAACCTAAGGCTGCTTTGAATGGGCCAATCCTCGTGCAGACCGTGAATGACACCGGCGGCAAAGGCATCCCCCGCGCCGACCGGGCTGATGATCTGGCTCACAGGGATGGGGTCCGGTTCAATCGAATACTCTGCGTCATTGCCACACCAAACGACCTGCTCCGGAGAATGCAGAACAACGGCCTTTTTCACACCGCCCGCCTTCAAAGCGCGGGCAGCCTGCATCATTGCATCGGCGGAACCGGCCACAGCCACTCCGGTCGCGTGCTCGGCCTCTTGTTCATTGGCAAACAGAACATCAATCGCGGGCAGCGTGGCTTCGACCACATCCCTGAACCTGTCCGACTTGAACGACACGAGGTCAACGCAGGTTTGAATGCCCTTTGCCCGAGCCTTTGACAAAACCTGCGCCGCAACGGTTTCGCCCCCGGGCAAAATGACGTCCAACTGATCAAGCAAGGTCAGGTAGCCAAGATACAGCAGCTTGACGCCAGACTCTGACAGATGCTCGATATTGATCGAGGATGCATCCAGATGGCTGTTGGTTCCCGGATAGTGAAAGAAGGTCCGACTGTCGCCCGGAACGTTCATCACGTGGGTCTGGGACGTGGCCGCTTGCGCCGTCCGCTGCAACCCGTCCAATGGCAACCCTGCCTCTTTGCACAGGCGCAGGACTTCGTCTCCCAACGCTCCGGCGCCTATGAGACCGATTGGCCAAATCGGGTAAGACACCTTCATCGCCTTCAAGCCCAACGCGACATTTGCCGGACCGCCTCCAAGGCCCACATGCTGCGTTTCAATGCGCGCAAGGTCCGATTTCTCGGGCCAATGCGAAATTGTGTGAACCGTGTCCAGGATCCAGTTGCCCGCACAGGCAACGCCTTGTCTTTCAACCTTCTTTTGGACGTGTTTGGGCATGAAAACCACCTGATGGAACCGGGTTCTGACGGCAACATTACCCGATCTTTGCCCAGATCATGCCTTTCAAGTGGCTTCTGTCGCCTGATGCCGTTGTTGGATGGCGGTTCTAACCATGGGTTCGGGTCTTGTCGGGATCATAGACCGGGCTGGACACCAGCAAGGCCGATGTCTTCAAACCGTCGCCCGTCACTTCGAGTTTGGTGCCAACCGCAAAGCCCGGCCTGACATGCGCCATCGCAAGTGATTTTCCCATCCGATGCGAGAAACACGGACTGTTGATTACACCCACATCCTCGCCGTTCAGAAACAGTGTTTCACCGCCCGCAACCATGTCCGGGTGGTCGATATCGAGGCAAACATTGCAGACCTTTTTGTTCCCCCTGGCCGCCAACACGGCCGCCTTGCCCCGGAAGTCGCCTTTGGTTGTGCTGATCGTAAACCCCAACCCAACTTCCCAAGGCGTGTTTTCTTCGGTCATGTCGTAGCCGTAAAACAGCAGACCGGCTTCGATCCGAACCTTGTCCAGCGCAGTGAAGGAACAGGGCATCACGCCTGCATCGACCAGTTTGTCCCAGGTGTCCCCAATCACTGCGCCATCCGCAAAAACCTCGTACCCGCGTTCGCCGGAATATCCGGTGCGCGAGATCCGGCAGGGATGGCCAAACAGATTTGCGGTGACGTGTTCGAAATAGGCCAACCCGGTCAGGTCAATATCCGTATGGGCGTTCAGAATCTCCAGCGCGGTCGGACCCTGCACCGACAGGTCATGCAGATCGTCGGTAAACTCGACCTCGACGTCGCGCCCCTTGGCCGACGCCTCAAGCAAGGCCATCGTGTCGCCCGAGCCATGCACGATCATCCATTCGTCCCCGCCATTGTTCGACACGATCGCGTCGTCCGCGATCCCGCCCTGATCGGTCAGCACGCACAGATAGGCCGCCTTGCCCGGTGCAAGTTTGGATAGATCGCGCGTGGTCAGATGATCCAGCGCCGCCTGGGCATCGGGGCCGCGCACAAAGACCTTTTTCAACGGCGACATGTCAAACATGCCTGCCCGTTCCCGTACCGCGTCATGTTCATCATTGGGGTCGGTGTCATAGGTCCAGGCGGTGCCCATGCCGTTCCAATCCTCCAACCCAGACCCAAGCGCCCTGTGTCGGGATGCCAGGGCAGATGTTCGGCTGAGCTCTTCGGTCATTTTCAGTCCTTTCTAGTGCCATTCATCCGGCATTGCCGCCTTGCGTTCGGAAACGAACGCCTCAAGCGCGGCGCGAATACCGGGTTTCATTTCAGGGTGTTGGTAGTCGTCCAGCATCTGCCGCCACCGGGTCGAGGCGCGCTGATCCGCCGTCAACGCACCGTTCTCGACCCAGGTCTCGTACGGGCCCGCATCCGCGATCTGCGGCTCGTAATTGGCCGAGGTGTAGTGGCGCAGCGTGTGACTGGTCGACAGGAAGTTTTCGCCCGGCCCGGTCTCGAAATAGGCATCGCGGCCAAATGCCTCGTCATCGGTATCAAACCCCTGCAACAGTTTCAGCATCGCGCCGCAGTGGTCGAGATCCATGATAAATTTCTCATAGGACATCACCAGCCCACCTTCGAGCCACCCCGCCGCGTGCCAGACCTGATGCGCCCCCGACAATAGCGTCGCCCACATCGCGCCAACACTGTCCTGCATCGCCTGCCCGTCCGGTGCGTTTGAGGCCGTGATCTGACCGCCGCCGGACCGCACGGGCACGCCAAGCCTGCGGCCCAGCTGTCCAAGCGCCATGGTGGTCATGTTGGCCTCGGGCGACCCGAAGGTCAGCGCACCGCTGCGCAGGTTCATTGTCGAGTGAAACGAGCCGAACACCACCGGGCAACCGGGCCGGACAAGCTGCGCCAGCGCAATCCCCACCATCGCCTCGGCCAAAGTCTGCGCCGCCACAGCCGCGGGGGAAAGCGGCCCCATGGCTCCGGCAAAGATCGCCGGTGAAACACAGACGCACTGGTTCGCCTCGGCATAGACGCGCAACGCGCCGGACATGGTGTGATCGTAGATCAGCGGCGAGTTCACGTTGATATTGGCCTGCATCACCGCATGGCGATCCATCATGTCGCGCCCAAAGACCAGCCGCGCCATTTCGACACTGTCCTGGGCGCGCTCTGGTGCGGTGACTGACCCCATGAACGGTTTGGTCGAAAGGGTCAGATGCGCCAGCATCATGTCCAGATGGCGCTTGTTGACCGGCACATCCGTCGGCTCGACCACTGTCCCACCGGAATGGTGCAAAGCCTGAGAGCTATAGGCAAGCTTCACGAAGTTCCGGAAATCCTGCAGCGTGGCATAGCGCCGACCGCCCGCCAGATCGCTGACAAAAGGTGAGCCATAGCCGGGCATCAGCACCACATTGTCACCGCCCAATGTGACCGTGTGCTTTGGGTCGCGGCCATGTAGCAGGAATTCTTCGGGGGCGGTGGCACACAGCGCGCGCGCATGACCCGGCTTGAACCGCACCCGCTCACCTTCCACCCGGGCACCCGCCTCGGAGAAGTAGGTCAGCGCCGTCTGGTCGCCGCGAAACTCGACCCCGATCCTGTCCAGAATCCAGTCTGCCTGATCCTCGATCCGGGCAAGTGCTGCTTCGCCCAACAGAGCGTATTGTGGAATCTTACGCCCCTGAAACGGCTGAACCTCGGGCGGCGTGTTATGGCGCGACAAACGCCCGCGGCGCATCCTGCCGCGATCGCCTGACAAACCCGATGCGTTCAACCTGCCCAACGTCATCCCTCCGACCAGTAGGAACAGAACCAGCTATGCATGGCGATCAGGCTTTGAAAATCGAGTTTTTCTTTCCCATGCGTTCAAGAATTTTGTACGAAAAACTATGCGCACCCTGTTCCGCCATCACGATCTTCTCAGGCAGTTTGTTGAAATTGCCCGCTACCCGAGTTTCTCTGACGCCGCCGAGGCGCTCAACATGACCAAGGGGGCCATCAGCTATCAGATCAAAACGCTGGAAGGTGATCTGGGCATGGCCTTGTTTCGGCGCACGCCGCGCGGGGTTGCTTTGACCGGTGAAGGGCTGAAGGTCCTGGCCGCCTGCCAGACGCATTACGAGGGGATCGAGGCCGGATTGCTTGCCCTGAAGGGCACAACATCGAAAACCCTGACTGTGGGCGTTTCGACCTATTTCGCGGCGCGTTGGCTGTCGCCCCGGCTGATGTCCTTCATGCAAAGCCATCAGGACGTCCAGCTGCGAATTCAACCCATGGTGCAGTTCTCGGGGCAAGAGTTGCAGGATGTCGATCTGGCCATTCGCTGGGGCAACGGAAACTGGCAGGACGGCGTGGTCACGCCATTCATGCCCATCCGATCGTTCCCAGTTGGCAATGCAGAAGCCGCGCAGCTGGTCGCTCAACTGGGCATCGGGAACGCAATCTCGCGTTTGACGCTGCTGCGGGATCGCGACGACAGCAACGCCTGGTCCGAGTGGTTGACCCTGGCGGGCCTGCCCCTGCAAACTAGGCGGGACGCGTTGATTGTGCCGGACCCGAACGTGCGGGCGCAGGCTGTGATCGACGGTCAGGGCATCGCCTTGATGGATGATTTTGTCAGCGACGAACTGGGCACTGGCAGATTGGCCCGGCTGTCAGATATTGTGCTGTCCGACTACGGCTATTTCCTGTTCAGACCGCATCACGTTGTTGAAACCGAAACCGCCCGGCTGTTTTCCGATTGGTTGCAGGGTCAGACCTGAGGGGGCGTTTGCACTGGCTGGGATGAGAAGGCCATTCTCTGGCACCAAAGGTTCGGACTATTGCCGCCCTTTAGCCGGGAAAAATGGGCCGCCGAAACCGGCGGCCCATATCTATATGCCGCGTTATTCGGCGGCAACTTCGTCGTTTACGGTGCTTTTCACACCTGCGGCCTGGCGTTTGCCATCCATGTAGATCGCCTTCAGGACCGAGATGCCCATCAGAACCATCACAAGGCTGAACGGAAGTGCTCCGATCACCATGGCCGTCTGGATCGCCGACAAGCCGCCCGCGATGATCAGACCGCCGACAACCAGCGCCATGGCAACACCCCAGAACAGGATGTGCGGGCGGGCTTTCGGGCCTTCGTCACCGGCTGCGTTGATCGTGTTGATGATCAGAACGCCCGAGTCCGCCGTAGTGACCAGATAGGTCAGCAGCAGGACCATGACGACCAGGGACATGACCCAGGCCATACCCTCGCTCAGCATCACGCCCAGCATGGCGAACAGCTGATCCGCCTGACCGGCATCCAGAATGGCGCGGTTGGCATCGCCGTTCAGTTCCAGATCAATGGCGGTGCCGCCAACCATCGAGAACCAGACAAAGCACATCAGGCCGGGGATGAACATCGCGCCGATCACGTATTCACGCACGGTACGACCGCGCGAAACGCGGGCAAGGAACAGGCCCACAAACGGCGCGAATGCGATCCACCACGCCCAGTAGAAGATGTTCCAGCCACCCTGCCAGCTGGCCAGCTGATCGGCCACCGAGCCTTCGACGCCATCGCTGCTCCAGACGTTGAACAGGATCCATGGCAAGTTGGTGATATAGTCGAAAATCCCGACAACCAGCGCCTGCAGACCAAAGAAGGTCGAGCCGAAGATCAGGAAGAAGGCCAACAGGAAGAAGCTGAGGCCCATGTTCAGGTTCGACAGCCACTTGATGCCTTTTCCCACACCGGACAGCGCCGACAGGGTCGAGGCGCCCATGATCACGAACAGCGAGAAGATGATCGCCGCCTTGGACACGGTGCGCGTTCCTTCGGCATCAACGGTATAAAGCCATTCGCCAAAGCCGATCCGGTACAGGCCGGACACGAACTGATCGACGCCAAAGCCCAGCGTTTGCGCCATACCCAGAATGGTTGCGACAACCGCCACAACGTCAACCAGGTGGCCCAGCGGACCGGACAGCGCCTTGCCAAAGATCGGGGTCAGACCCGAACGGATGGTCAGCGGCAGGCCGCGACGGTACGAGAAATAGCCCAGCGACAGGCCGACAACCGCGTAAGAGGCCCAAGCCGCCACGCCCCAATGGGTAAATGACCAGATATAGGCGTCACGGACGTTGCCCAGCGTTTCGCCTTCGGTCAGGCCCATGATGGTCGAGGGGTTGGATTTGAAGTGATAGATGGGCTCGGCTGTTGCAAAGGTCAGCATCCCGATACCGATCCCGGCACCGAACATCATCGAAAACCATGAGAAGTTCGAGAACTCGGGCTTGTCATCGTCCAGGCCCAGTTTCAGCCGCCCGGATGCGGGCCAGACCGCCAGCGCCAGACAGGTCAGCACGTAGAACGCCATGGCGTAGACGTACCAGTAGTTGAACGTGGACAGAATGAACGAGTTTATCCCGCCAAGAAAGGCGGCAGCATTATCAGGGAAGGCCACAGCCCAGATGATAATGATGCCCACGATCAATTTGGCCGAGACGGTTACGTCCTTTGTAAACCCTCGATAAAAGCCGCTATCTGCGACCTTAATGGGCAGATCCATTAGGGGTGGTTTCATGTTTCTCCTCCTGTAGACTTAGTTTTCTTAGTTGCTGGCTGATGGACCCGCCGCATGGAAGCGACAGGTCATCAGCCGCGCGCGTCATCCGAGCTGCACAAAAACGTGACCGTTTTCGATTTTGACGGGATAGGTTTTCAGGTCTTCGGTACAGGGCGCGGACAGCGCCTTGCCGGTGCAGATGTCGAACCGTCCGCCATGCAGCGGGCACTCGATCACGCAGTCGATGACCAGACCGTCCTCAAGGTGCTGTTCTTCGTGGGTGCAGTGCCCATCGGTGGCAAAGAAGCCTTTTTCGGTGTTGTAGATCGCATAGGTCTGACCGCCGTGATCCCAGCGGATCAGGTCTTCCTCGTCGATGTCATCGGTGCTGCACGCTTCAATCCAGTTGCTCATGTGCCTAGACCTCTTTCGTCATCAGTTCTTCTTCAAAGGGATACCGCGACAGGGTTATGGGTCCGCTTTCCGTGACCAACACCATGTCTTCGAGTTTCACGCCCTCGACCCCGCCAACCTCGCCGATATAGCTTTCGACGCAGATCACCATGCCGGGCTCAAGCTCGCCGTCATAAAATTCCGGGTGATCGGGGGAATGCAGGATCACCGGCCATTCATCGGCCATGCCCAGACCGTGCATCATGCAGGGGTAAGGCTGATCGCCAAAGCCCGTGGGCGGCAGGTGGCGGTTCAGCGCGATGTCGGAATAGGCCGCACCGCTTTGAACCAGCTTGGTGTTTTCCATCACCTCTGTATGGGCCATCGTATAAAGGCTTTTCTGATAGTCAGACGGCCGACCCGGCCCGCAGCGGAAGGCGCGTGAAATATCGGCGCCGTAGCTGAACGGCCCGACCATGCCGCAATCGAACACCACCAGATCACCGGCGCGGATCATGCGCGATGAGGCCTCTTGCTGCCACGGGTTCGTCCGCTCGCCCGAGGCCAGCAGGCGGTAATCCAGCCATTCACCGCCACCCTCGATCAGGGCCGACCACATATGTGCCCACAGTTCCTGCTCCATCACGCCGTTACGCAGGTTGTCGCGCATCCGGGTCATGCCATCCTCGGCCACCGCAATGGTCAGGTTCATCGCCAGAATTTCCTCGGGCGATTTGATCTTGCGGGCATGGGCCAGAACCGGGGCAACATCCGACACAGTGTGGCCCTTGTCGACCAGCGCCTGCTCGGCATGGAAACCGGCGCGTTCGATGGCGATTTTCCGTTTGCCCGGGCCGCAATGTTTCTGGATCAGATCATCCATCTGATCGGCCCATTTGCGCGTCCATTCGTCATGGCGCGGACCTGCGAACATATAGGAAAGCGGCAGCAGATCGTCCCGGATCTCGTCGATGGTCTCCAGCGTGCTGCCTGTATTCCGACCCGGTTCCGAGTCGAAATACACCACCGGCCCCTCGGCGGGCATGAACAGATACCCGGCCTGAATATGCATCTGGAACAGGGTACAATTGCGCACGCCGGTGGCGTAGCGGATCGACAGCGGCTCGACCAGAATGATCGCATCAAGGCCTTGCGCCCTGATCTGTTCGCGCAGCCGGTTCTGGCGATACCGGCGCATCCGGGGCACGTCGATCATCCCTTCGGTATCGACGGCCTGCATCGGGGGGGTGATCCAGGCGGCTTGTTCAAGCGTCAGCGGCTGGGGCTTGGCGGCGAAGGCTTGGCTATAGTCGGTGGCGTCGTTCATTGATGGGTCGGCGTCCATTTATCGAGGGCTTCGAGGAATTTCTCTTTCTCGCCCGCATGCATTGAGATGTTGGTTTGCGGATAGGGGAAGTTGCCCGCCGTGACTTCGCGGTGGTATTCACCCAAGGCGGCCACGCGTTCTTCGTGGATCTGCTTGTGCAGACGGCCCACCTGTCCAAAGGCATAGGCGTGTTTCGGTGGCTTATCCTCTTCGCTGGCCTCGCCACAGATGTCCGCCACAAAGGAAAAGATCGCGTCGCCCGCCATGCCGGAGCCCAGCGAGAAGGTGACGACCGAGGTTTTGTCGTTCACGGCCTCGAGCACTTCTTCGGCCAGACATTCAACCTCGACCGCGAAGACGCCGACATCTTCCATGCGTTTCAGCGTGTTCCAGACCTGTATCGCCTCATCCGCCTTGCGGCCAAAGGCGCGCAAGCCGCCGCAATGGTGACTAAACGTGGGGACCAGGCCGATATGGCTTTGCACCGGGATGCCGTCGCTGGCCATACGCTCCATCACGTCGAAGGACCGCAGGGTATAGTACATATCCGCCCCGTGCCGCATCGCCTCATAGGCGTGGGCGACGATCTCATCGTCTGATCCGAACTGCGCCCAGCTTGAGCCCGCGCCGGTGAAATGCGCCGGGGCCAGTTCGCGCACGTCTTCCATCTGATCGGTGCCGACCACGAACAGGTCAATCCCCGCCTCGACACAGGCGGTGATCTGGTCCCGGTCCGCCGGGTTTGCCATCGACAGTTTTTTGCCCGACCCCTTGAGTGCCTTGAGGTCCGCAACCGTATAGTTGCGGACCGCAGGGTTACGACTGAAATCGTAGATGCGCTTCATTTACATTGTCCTTTCCGCGACACGCTCGATCGGCCCGCCGCTGGTGATCATATGAGGGGCCTGCCGGATGGAACCCGCTTTGGTCGACAGGCCCAGCGAACGGCGCAGCGTGACCACGAAGACCTCCCAATTGGTGCGCAGGAAACCGGGGTCGGGTTCGGGCAGTTGATCCTGCACCGCCTCTGCCAGTTTCGGCAGGGCGTGGAACGGCACCTGCGGATAGAGGTGATGTTCGACGTGGTTGTTCATGTTCATATACAGGAAGTTGGCCAGCCAATGCCCCCGGAACGACCGGGTGCTGTCCAGGATCGAGGGCGAGTTTTCCTGCAATTCCACATGCTGGATCAGGGTGAACAGCAGCATGACCGGCGCGCCCATGATGCGCGGGATCACCAGGAACCAGACCGGCCACCAGATGCCAACGAAGGGGGCCACGGCGATCAGCGCATAGATCGCCAGCATGATCCGCGCGTTGCGGGTCATCTTCGCGAACTCGTTCTCGGGCGTTACCATTTTCATGGTGTCGGTGTAGTGACCGATGGCCAGATGCCAGAACACCTGCATGTGAAAGCGCAGCAGGCCAAAGCCGGTGATCTCGGTCATCCAGCCGCCAAAACCCATCGGCGTGTCGAACGGCATCTGGCTGTCTTTGCCAACATGCCATGTATGCGTGTGGTGGTTGGTGTGGGTGTAACGGCGGTGCAGCGGCTCTTCCATATAGAGCAGCGAGGTGACCCACAGCACGGTCTCATTCAGCCAGCGGGTGCGGAAGGCGGTGCCATGGGCCGCTTCGTGGCTGAAGGAATAGGCGGGCACGGTCAGCACGACGCCATGCACAAACATGGCGGGCCAGACCCACAGCGTCCCGAGGCTCAGCCAGACCAGCGCGCCGGTCAGGCCAAGGGCCACCGCCCATTTGGCCAGATAGATCAGACCCGGACGATCAGACCGGGCAGCGATGGATTTCAGGGTCTTCTTGTCCAGCTTGACGCCGGAAGAAGCCGCATTCGTTGGGACGTAGTCTGGCATGAACTCAGCTCGCGTAGTCGTCGTTTTCGTGGTCTAGAATGGCTTTCAGTTCGGCCAGATGGCGTTCCGCCTGACCGGGGTAGTCTTCCAGTTCCTGTGCGGTTTTCTCGGCGATCTCGTCCGACAGGACGCGCAGCGGCACATTGCATTGCAGCGCGCGGATATAGGTCTCGGCGGCGCGCTCGAAGTAATAGAGACGGTTGAACGTGTCCGCGACGCTGTCGCCCATGACCAGAACGCCGTGGTTGCCCATGATCATGACCTTTTTCTTCGGGTCCTGCAGGGCGGCGGCGCAGCGCGCGCCTTCGTCGTCGAAAGCCAGCCCACCGAAATTTTCGTCGACCACATAGCGGTTGAAGAAGGTCGCGGTGTTCTGGTCGATCGGCGGCAGGGTGCTGTCGGCCAGACAGGCCAGAACGGTGGAATAGATCGAATGCACATGCATCAGACAGCGGTGATGCGGGCAGCCGCGATGAACCGAGCCATGCAGCCCCCACGCCGTCGGGTCCGGGGCGCCGGGACGGTCCAGCGTTTCGGGGTCGTTCGCATCCAGCAACAACAGGTCCGACGCCCGGATGCGGCTGAAATGCATCTGATTGGGGTTCATCAGGAACTGGGTTCCGTCCTCATTGACCGCCAGGGAAAAATGGTTGGCGACCGCCTCATGCATGTTCAGCCGCGCCGTCCAGCGGAACGTTGCCGCCAGATCCGCCCGTTCCGCCCAGTGTGATAGGTTTTCGCTATGCGCGGTTTGCAGCATTGGCCCTCTCCTCCTGAATTCAAAAAGAGATGCCTCAGGATGGGCTTTGGTGACAAATGATGAATCTTTGGCTATTCTATTAGAAAAATTAATGGAGTGATCGCGAATGATCGACCCGGCGTCGGGCCTTCCCCCGCTGACATGGCTGCGCGCCTTTGAAGAAAGCGCCCGTCATCTGAACTTCACCCGCGCGGCCAATGAACTTGGGCTGACGCAATCAGCGGTCAGCCAGCATGTGCGAAACCTCGAAGCTTATCTGGGCCGGGACTTATTTATCCGCAAAACCAGAGTGTTAGAGCTGACCGAGGATGGCGCGAACTATCTGCCCAGCATCCGCGAGGCCTTTGCCCTGATCGCCAGCGGGACCCGTGCCTTTACCGGCTCTCCCAGCGGCGAGATCGTGCGCGTGCAGTGCAACATGGCGTTTTCCGTCTTCTGGCTGACCCCGCGCCTGCACCGGCTTTATGCGCGCTATCCGTGGCTTGTTCTCGATATTGTGACCCCGATCTGGGACCCCGAGCGCCACGCATCACAGGCGGCGATGGAAATCCGGTTTGGACGGCCCGAGGAAATGCTCGAGTCCGCCGAACGCTTGTCCACCGACAATTTCTTTCCGGTCTGCACACCCGGTTATCAAGGCGGAAACATCGACCTGAATACGGCGGTTCTGTTCGATTGCGCCGGAACAACCGGAACATGGGATGCCTGGAGCAAGGCCAGCAACATCCCGTTCAGCAGATCCGGAAATGTCAATCTGGCCTCGACCTACGTGATTTCGATCACGGCGGCGCTCAACAATGCCGGGATGGCAATGACCCATGACACGTTGGTGTCCGATCTGCTGGCAAAGGGGCAGTTGGTCCGGCCATTCGAGGCGTCGGTCAAACAGGTCGAAGGGTATTACCTGTTCCCTCCGTCCCCGCATGCGATGACCCCAGCGCGCGAGACTTTCCTGAACTGGCTGCGCGAGGAAACCGAAAAGCCATGACTGCACGCCTTGGGACTCTGAACTGGCAGAAGAGGACGGCTTGGCATAATAAGGGCTGACCCTGATATATGAATTGATCGGAGTTTGGTGTGACAGACACGGAAAAGGCGTATGAAGCGCTTGAGGCGATGGTGGTTATCGGCCAGCTGACCCCCGGCGGCCTGTATACCGAACGCGAGTTGGGCGAGATGTTGAACCTTGGGCGTACTCCGGTCCGTGAGGCGCTGCAGAAGCTGGCACATGAAGGTATGCTCGAGGTTCAGTCGCGCCGCGGCATTCAGGTTCCGCAGATCAGCGCGGGCGATCAGCTCAAACTGCTGAAGGTCCGCCGCGCGGTCGAGGCAATCTGTGTCGAATCCGCCTGCGACAATGCCTCGGACCATCAGCGCAAGGAACTGGCCGCTCTGGCCGACGACCTGCCCCGCATGGCGCAGAATGTGGAAAACCGTACCGATTTTCTGAAAACCCTGCGCACGGCGCATGAGGCACTGACGGATGCAGCCGAGAACCCCTATCTGATCCACGCAATGCGCCCGGTTCAGGGCCTGTCGCGACGGTTTTGGTTCTTCAACGCGACCTTTGACGATTATCAGAAGGCCGCCGGTCTGCACGCCGCGATTTTGCGCGCCGTCAGCTCTGGCGACCGGGCGGCGGCCTGCGCTGCATCCCATGCGCTGATCGATTACCTTGAAGAATTTGCCAGGGCGACCATCGACCTGCGCCCTGCCATGGGCTGATCCCGGTACGCCTTGGTCAGCCGCCGTCCGGAATGCTTCGGCGCCAAACGACGGCCCCAAGGCGCATTCCGGGACGGCACCGAAAGCGCGGTTACAGGCGCGCGCCTTCTTGGTTCAGAAGGGTGCGGATATCGGCGCCCTTGATGTCGCGGATGGCGATACCTTCGTTGATCGACAGATCGGTCGCCAACGCGGCAGCGTGGCCATAGCCAAAGCACTGCGCGGTCACACGGGCCGAGGCCAGCGCCTCATGCTCGGCCGACAGGCAGCGGCCCGCGACGATGATGTTTTCGCCCTGCACCGGCACCAGCGTGCCATAGGGGATTTCGTAGGTGTCATCGAACAGCCACTCGACCTTGGGCTTGGTGCCGGAATGCAGCTCGATCGGCCAGGGTGAAGCGGCGATGGCGTCGGGCGATTTGCCCCGGCCCAGCACGTCGTCATTGGTCAGGGTGGCGATGCCGGTCACGGTGCGGGTCTGGCGGATGCCGATCTCGACCCCGGTGTCGTTGACATAGCCCTCTTCGCCGCCGGGAATGTGCTGGCGCAGGAAGTTCGCGTATTCGCGCACCTGCAGACGGGCGACCAACTCGCCCTCGGAATGGTCAACCGGGTTGGTCACATCCAGATCGCGCCCGTCAAAGCCCAGAATGCGGGTGGCGTTCACCATCAGCTCGCCCGGGCGGGTGGTCGGGAAAATCCAGATCTTCTTGCGCGGCAGGCGACGGCCTTCATTGTCGGCCGCGATCAGCTTGTCGATCACCTTTTGCGGGCTGATCGTATCCTCGCCCCAGTAATCACAGAACCGGTCCACGTCGATGCCGCCCATGCGGAAGATCATGGTCGGGTTCTGGATCGCGCCATTGTTGCCCTTGGTGGTGGCAAAACCGGCACGGTGGATCACGTCACCATCACCCGAGGCGTCGATGATCCGCTTGGCCCGTACCTGCGCCAGCCCGGATTTCGAGTTCACGATGACGCCGCCAAACGCGTCGCCTTCCATCAGCACGCCGACGACCTGCGAGTGATACAGGATCTGAACGCCCGCCTCGCGCAGGAAACCGTCGGCAACCTCGCGCCAGACCAGCGGGTCGTGGGTGACGGTGAAGGTCTTGCCATAGCGTTGCGGCCCGCTGACGCCATTGCGGCTTTCCAACGCGGCGCGGAATTTCTCGGCCCAGCCAAAGACCACCTGCTCGGGCGCGGCCTTTTCATTCTCGGTCGACAGGAACATGCCGCAGATCGTGCCGGACAGGCCCGCCACGGCCCCGCCGCCGCAGAACCCATAGCGTTCGATCACCAGAACCGAGCGCCCCTTGCGCCCCAGCGTTTCAGCCGCCGCAACACCGGCGGCCCCACCGCCCACGACAACAACATCGACATCGGCGAACACGGGAAGAGTGCTGTCCGCGCTGTCCTTATAGGTGCTCTGCCACTGCGTTTCAAAGCTGGCCATCTGCGGTCTCCTCTACAACTGACTGCCATTTGGGCGGTGATCGATTTTTGGCGCATTAATTGATATATCTATTGATCGTCAATAGTCTTTGACATAGTTGAGTAGAGCGTAGCAACGCAATTCAACCTCAACCCCCGCATCCGAGGGCGCGCAAATGACTGAAATGACAGAAGATCGTTTTGGTAAGATCGAAAGAATCCAGGTCTATGTGGTCAAGACCGGAATCCCCAAATTCTCATGGTCGCCGACCATGCCCGCACTGCTGACGACGAATACAATCGCCAGAATCACCACTTCGGACGGGTATGAGGGCGCGGGTGGCGTGTTCTCGTGCACCGAACATGACTTCGACCGCGCCGTGGCCGAAGGGATGCGGCCGCTGCTCAAAGGGCTGCTGGGCCGTGCGGCGCTGCGCCGCGAGGACATCTGGAAATGGATGCAGCTGCGCCGCCTTTCGATCCCCAACACCTCGATCGCCGGGCTGGACATCGCCATGTGGGATCTGGCCGCGAAACGGGCGGACATGCCGCTGTATATGTTCCTCGGCGGCGCGCGCGACCGGGTCAAGGCCTATGCCTCGACCCAGGTATTCGACGGGCCCGAGCCTTATGTGGATCTGATCGACGAGCTGCGCGAACAGGGCTTTGGCGCGTTCAAATTCCACTATAAATGCGAGCCCAACGCCGATATCGACATGATGCGCGCGGTCCATGCCGCCCATGGCGACAAGGGGCTGGATTTCATGT
The DNA here is from genome assembly GCF_056531425.1 of Ruegeria sp. N4. Taxonomy (NCBI): domain Bacteria; kingdom Pseudomonadati; phylum Pseudomonadota; class Alphaproteobacteria; order Rhodobacterales; family Roseobacteraceae; genus Ruegeria; species Ruegeria sp. N4. The sequence goes on along the minus strand of NZ_JBQFLT010000002.1, from coordinate 229,207 downwards.
TCGACGCCGACGCCTATTACAGCCACAAGGGCGCGCTGAAAGTGGCCCGGGCGATGCATGAAATGGGCTATGTCTGGCTCGAAGCGCCCTTCCCCGATCACGATCTGGACGGCTATCGCGAGCTGCGCCGCCGCACCGAACTGCCGATCCTGCCGGGCGGCAACACCATCGTCGACCTGCCGAACATCGCCCACGCCATGCGGCACGATTGTTGGGACGGGGTGCGCATCGACGCCACCACCGCGGGCGGCATCACGCCCTCGCGCAAGGTCATGGCGCTGGCCGAGGCCAACAATTTCAACGTCGAGTTCCAAAGCTGGGGCTGCGCCCTGTCGATGGCGGCGAACCTGCACCTGATGCTGGCCTACGACAATTGCGACTATTTCGAAATGCCGGTGCCCTATGCCGACTTTCAGGTCGACGCGCTTGGCCGGATCGAGGTTGACGCTGACGGCTACATCAACGCCTCGGGCGGTGCCGGGCTGGGTCTTGAAATCGACTGGGATGAGGTCGAAGAGATGTCGATCTGCAAGATCGAGGTCCATAGCTGAGCGTTAGCAACCCAGACGTTGGCTTGCTGCGAAACCCATTGCGGCAAGCCGGTCTCAAAAACCATCCAGCGGCAAGCGGCCAGTCGCGTCCAGACGGCCATCCGTCGGGGCGAAGGATGCAAGCGTCATAGAGCGCTCCTTTCGCGCACGGGCTGATAGGCGGGCTGAGTTCGTAAAGGCCGGGCGTGATTCCGAAAGATCTGACTGAGCCGTGGGTTATACGACCAATATACCCAGGATTTGCAAATGGTGATTTTCGGGCGCAATCCAAGGACGCTCAGCCCTGGCACCCGTCAATGGCCCAACGGCGCAGATTGACTTTCAGCCCACCGCCGAACGGATGCTGTTTGGCCACGTTGCCTGCTGCCGGACGTTTGACATAGGTCTGCGCCTGTTCGCACAGCGCGTCAGCGGTCCATTGGTGGCAGTTCGAACAGTTCTGGTTCTTCCACAGTTCATCCGGCAGCCCCTCGATAGGTGGGAATTGCGGTGAGCCTGCGACCAGCTCTTCAATCGTTTTGCCGCGCACATGCGAGTTTCCGAAGGTCAGGACCGACTGCATCGTCACCGCAGCCGAGGCGTCGATGGTGCCGGTGGTCTGGGTGTCGGGGGCCTTCACGTTGGGCTCGGCCTTGCGGGTCATTGTCTCGCCCTGCAACTGCAGCGCCGCCAGCCGTTCGATGGCCTGATCCGAAAACGCGCCGTCCGGGAAGCTGTGCAAATAGACCTCGTAGGAATGAATCGAATCGTCCACCTGCGCCAGTTCGAACATCAGACGGTCGGTTTCATTGGCATCGGCCACTTCGGGCTTTGCCTCGGGGGTCGGAGGCGTCAGGGCGGTGCCGAAGGATTCGGCCAGAACAACCTGCAACAGATCGCTGGCCTTGTCGGCGTGGACGCTTTCGGGAAAGCTGCGCATGAACAGCATGATCTGCACCGGATCGCGCGAGTTCACGGCCTGCTGCCACTGTTCCTCTTCGCTTTGCAGAGATTGAACGATCTGGGTTTCAGTCTCCAGCGAAAACGCGAAATCCTGCGTCAGGGACGAGGTATCCCACGGCGTCTGCAAGCCGCGTGTCTGGTCCAGAACCTCGACCCGGACCTTCTTGAACAGCTGCTCAATCGCCATGCCGGGCGTTTCGATATGTTTGGCCAGGCTCAGGGTAAAGGGACTGTTGCCCGTCTCACCATCCAGCGCGACACCGCCGGGGTCGGTTGCATAGGCCAGAAAGGTGCCGGTGGGCGCCTTCATCTCGGCCAGACCATTGTCGTCCATATCGGCCAGATCTTCGAACGGGTTATTCCGGCAAGCGTCCAGAATCACGATGTTTGTCTTGTTGTTGGCCGAGGCCATCTGATGCAGGACCGAGCGCGCCTCGACCGCCATCAGGTCCAGATCCGCCGGGTCGTCCAGCGACACATCCACCGGCAGCAGATAGTTCGACCCGAAGGACTGCACGCCATGGCCTGCGTAATAAAACAGACCGACCGCATCCTCACCACCGCGCCGCAGATCGCGCCCGAACTGGGAAATGGCCCGCTTCATATCGATCTGATTGCTGTCGGAAAGGTGCCGGACCTCGAACCCCAGCCCTTCCAGCTTTTCGGCCATCAGACGCGCGTCATTGACCGGGTTGTCCAGCGCAGAGACCGAACCATAGGCGGAATTGCCGACCACCAGCGCAATGCGCGGCTCGGCCATGGCCGTTGCCGCCCACGTCATCGCGAAGATCGCAATCAGTATTCTGCACAGTCCAAGCACGTCTGGTTCCTTGATCCTAATCTTCGGCCCTTGCCCGTGATCCGCGGGCATCATTTGACCCGGAAATCCCTTACAAACCTTTTTGGGCTTTCTTATGGCCACGCCCTGCCATATCCCGAAAAAGGTATCAAGAATAGGAAGAGGTTCACACATGCCGCATTCAACCCTGATGCGACTCGTTTCTGCGATAGCCGGGGTGCTGATCGCACAATCCGCGTGGGCACAAAACGTGGATCCGTTCGAACACGGCTGGAAACTGGATGCCGCAGCCTCGGAACTGCAATTCCTGTCGGTGAAAAAGAACTCGGTCGCCGAAAATTCCGGGTTTGCCACATTGTCGGGCGTGATCGGCCCGGACGGGGCGGCGGATATCCGGGTGCAGATGGACAGTGTCGATACCAAGATCGACCTGCGCAACGTGCGGATGCGGTTTCTGTTTTTCGAGACCTTCAACTTCCCCGAGGCCGTGATCACCGCCCAATTGCCGCCCGAACAACTGGTCGATCTGCATCAGTCCCGCCACAAGATCATCGACCTGCCCTATCGGCTGACCCTGCATGGCGTGACCAAGGACAGCGTGGCGCAGGTGGCGATCACTCTGGTCGACAATGACCGGGTGGCGGTGGCGAACACGACGCCGATTGCCATCGCCCTGCCCGATTTCAATCTGGAAGAAGGCCGTGGCAAGCTGCAAGAGGCTGCTGGCGTCGATATCCTGCCCTTTGGTTTTGTCAGCTTCGGCTTTGTCTTCGACCGCGCCAAGGCGGGTACACCGCCGCAACTGGAACTTGTGTCGGCCACGCCGGGTGCGGCCGCGCTGGAAACCAAGGGCGATCTGGACCGCACCGCCTGTGAGGGCCGGATGGAAATCCTGTCGCGCACCGGCAATATCTATTTCAACTCGGGCAGTGCGCGGCTGAAAACTGACTCGATCCCGCTGCTGACCAACCTCTATGACATCGTGGATCGCTGCCCCGAGCTGAAGATCGAAATCGGCGGTCATACGGACAGTGACGGATCGGATGCGGACAACCTTGCCCTCAGCGAGCGTCGCGCCCGTGCGGTGAACACCTACCTTGTCGAAAAAGGCATCGCGCCCGAGCGTCTGGTGACAGTGGGCTATGGCGAAACCCGTCCCGTAGTCTCGAATGACACGGCAGAGGGCAAACGCCGCAACCGCCGGATCGAGTTTGTTCCGGTGAACTGATCCTGCCCTTGCCGGGCGGGGCTTGGCGTTTAGTTCGCGGCCAGAATGACCGGGTCGAACCCGCCACTGCGCCATTGGCGCAGGGCCTCGACAAAGTTCGGCCCCGGTACACCGTCAATGGTGCTGTTGTAGTAACCAGCGGTCTGCAGGAATTTCTGCACCTCCATCAGCGTGTCGCGCGACCACTGGTCCGAGGCGAGCGAGAGCTGATCGAGGATCGCGCCGTTATCCTCAGCCGCACCGCGCAGCAGCATACGCGCGGCCTCCTGCGGATCGCGCGGGATGCCGCGCCCTTCGTCCAGCAGAATGGCGGCGGCCAGATAGCCCTGATATTCGCCATTCTGGGCCGCCTTCTGGAAATAACCAAGCGCCTGCGCGGGCACGCCCGCCACCCCGTCCTGCGCCAGAACGCCCAGATTGAAAGTGGCCTTGGCCGAACCTCCGTCAGCGGCCTGCTGCAACAGGGAAATGGCGCGCGCCTCGTCCTTGGGCACGATCTGGCCTTCGAACAGGGTGACGGCCAGGTTGATCATGGCATCGAAACTGCCCCCGGCGGCGGCCCGTTCATACAGGTCCAGTGCGCGGGTCATGTCCTGCGGCACGCCGGTGCCGCTTTCATGCAGTTGCGCCAGCGAGACCATGGCCCGCAAGTCGCCCTCATCCGCGGCTTGCTTATACAGGGTCACGGCCCGGTCAACATCCCCGGCGGCAATCGTGGCCCGCGCCAGCAGGGCGACGTAATGCGACAACTCCGGCGACTGCGCGGCGGCGGCGCTGCACGCCTGAATCGCGGTCAGGGCGTTTTCCTGCAACCGGGTGAAGGGCACGCCGGGAATGCTGGCGGTGCGGTCCCTTGGGTGGGTCGCGAGACGCTCGCAAATCCCGCCCGGCGTGCTGTCTTCGGGGCGCGGCACCGACGCGATCAACCGTCGCGCCTGATCGACATGGACACCATCGGGGTATTGCTCAAGGTAAAATTCCAGCAAAGGCCGCATCCGGCTGCGTTGGGCCAGTTTCCACAGACGCTCGGCCTGTTCATCCTCTTCCTCGACCGACAGCGCGCGGGTCTGCGGACCCGCCTGCCCGGCGCGATCCAGAAAGGCCACAACCTCATTCACATGCGCGCCTTGCGGGTAGCGGTCGACATAAAGCTGCATCAGCGACGGCTCCTGCGAATTCGCCGCCACCTGCCACAACAGCGTCTCTTCCGAGGCCGTCACAGGGCTGTTGTCAAAACGAAACTGCCGCGTCAGCGACGAGTTGTCCCACGGAATCTGCCGCCCGCCCGTCGAGGTCAGGACATCCTTGCGCACCGAGATCAGCAGGTCCGAGATATCCTGTCCCGGCGTATAGATATGGCTCAGCAGCGCCTCGGTGAAGAAACTGTTCCGACCTGTACCGTCATAGGCCACGTTGTCGGGCTGGGTGGCGTAGGCGAACAGGAAATCCGCTGCGCTGCCGACGCGGGCCAGACCGTTATCGACGCTGATCCCGGCATCCTCGAACGGGTTGTCGCGGCAGGCATCCAGAAACACCAGGCGAATACCGTCGGACCTTTCCATCCGGGTAACGAATTCTTCCATCGCAACGGTCTGTTCAGGGATGTCCGCCGCGCTGGTCAGGTTGGCATCGACCGGAACCAGATAGTTGCGCCCCCCCACCTGAAACCCGTGCCCGGCATAGAAAAACAGCGAGACATCCGAATCCGCCGCTGTCGCGCCATAGGATTCCGCCAGCGACAGCATCTCATCCCGTGTCAGGTCCATCCCCAGAAACACGTCAAACCCCAACCCTTCCAGCGCAAGGGTCAGGTCCGAGGCATCGTTGATCGGGTTGTCCAGCGGGCTGACAGACGCATAGTCCGAATTGCCGATCACAAGGGCCACGCGTTTATCGGCCAGCGCCATGCAGGCACTGATCAGCGTCACCAGAAAGGCCGCACAAAGACGGATCACGAACATAGGCTATGCCTCCGAAGGATTACAGACCGATGGCGCGGCTCAGGCCGATTTCGGCTTGTCCAACGGCCGCCACGATCGACTCTACCTGCTGGTTCTGGACGCTGACAAGTTCCGGATCGGTTGCTCGTATCAATGTGATCGCCTTGCGAATTTCGCGCTGCGCCTGACGGATCTGGCGGCGGGCTTCCTGCACTGCTTCACGACGGATCGCCGCGCGCTCTTCGGCGGTGGTTGCAAGTGCCAGACGGCGGTTGGCGTCATTGCCGGCTTCGCGAATACCGGCGCTGGCGCCGCGAATGATGTCACCCACGGATTCAAGCCCCGGCGGCAGACCGCTGACAATCGCATCCAGATCCGAGGCGTAGTCGTCCATCGCCTCGGCCAGACAGGCCAGATAGGCGCTGACATCGGCCCCTTGCGAGGCACAGGCCGACAGCGTGGCGTCAAAATCCTGCGAGGCGTTGTCGACAGTACCAAGCGCGGTTTCAGCCTCGGTGACGGTGGTTGTGACCGTGCCACCACTGCCACCGCCGGTAATTGTCGTGTCCACAGTCGGCGTGATCTTGATCGTCGGCGTCGGCGGGATGGTGACGATGGTGGTTCCGCCCCCGATCACAGCCGTACCGGGCAAGGCCGCCACCGTATAGACCTGCCCCCCGGAACTGGTCAGCGACGAGGTGTTCAGCGTAAAGGTCGTGGTCCCGGGCGACGTGCTGGCGAAATTCGGCGATCCAAAGATCGGCGATGTGTTCAGACTGTCCGAAGCCGGGCCAAAGCGATAAACCGACGGGCCGCCTGCCACGGTACCGGTGGCCGTTGCGCTGCCGGTTTGCCCCTGCGCCACGACCAGCGGGTTGGGGATGGCAAAGACCACCGGCGACGTGGTGTAGTTCGCCGGGTTCGTGCTGCCGGTGCCCGGTGCCCAGACATTGGCAAAATCCCAACCCTGCGCCGAGGCACGGTTGTAGAAGCTTTGGGTATTTTGCAACTGCGCGGTGGTCAGGCCCGTGCCCCCGGCGCTGGAACTTTGACCGGAGGTCTGGGTGTTCCAGAAGGACGCGCTGACCGACCCGGAATTGCTGCCGACCAACCCGCCAAACGTCGGGGTGTTTATTCCTGAAAAACCAAGACTACCGGTTGAGTACGTGCGGTTAATCGTTCCGCCGACATTCCTGCCGACCAACCCGCCCAATGTCGCTGTAAAGGTCTGCACATCTGTCAGATTGACGCCAAATACATCCGAGGTTGAGTAAGAATCGGTAATCGAGCCCGAGTTCACCCCGACCAGTCCCCCCATAGCATGTCCGCCGGCGGTTGTGCCCAGAACCGCACCCGAGCTGTTGGACCGGATGATCGAGCCCGAGTTGTCTCCGACAAGACCGCCCGCAACAACAAAGTCTGATTCAATTGTAAACACACTCACAGAGGCAGTAGAAAAGCTGTCGATGATGGTCCCGGTATTGAACCCGGCAATGCCACCTGCCTCAAAATCGGTGCTGGTATAGCTGCCGGACACCATGACGCCGGAAATCGTGCCGTTGTTTGATCCCGCCAGAATGCCGCCCTCGGCCGAGGTGACATCGGCATTGGTAACGCTCAGGTTGCGAACGGTGCCGTTCAGATCACCAAAAATGCCACCAAAGGCAAATGCATCGTCGATGAACAGGCTATCAATCGCAAATCGGTTGCCGTCGAGCGTGCCGTCGAAGTCCATCGGCTCAAACCCTCGCGTCCAGCCTGAGGTCACCGAAGCATCGATGTTGTTTGCCAGCTCAAAGTTCTGACTGGACCCACCCAGCCCCTGCAATCCGTAAATGTCGGTCAGCCGGTACGGGTTGCCAGCCGTCCCTGCCCCGCCAAGAACCCGTAGGAAGGTGCCGCCGGATTCGATGGTGAAATCGGCGGCAAAGAAGGATGGCAGGGTGCTGGAAATCTGCTGCCACGATCCGTTCAGCAAGGTGAATGCGCCCACATTCACGATGCCTCCTGCCCCGGTGGTGATCGTGCCCACTGCATCGATGATCAAGCCACCATTGGTGTTGATCGCGCCGTTCAAGACGACGTTGTTGTCTGCAAGCAGCGTCAGGTCGAAACCGGACGTCCAGTCGATATCAGCGTTGATCGTGATGTTGCCGACATCCGGGCCCGTCCCGGACGTATCCAGCGTCACGTCTCCATTCGCAAGGTTTGCCTCAAGCGTTGCTACGTCGATGGTGCCGGGAACCGTGATGTTCGTCGGGTCCAGCAACAGGTGTCCGACCGTTCCCTTTGGTGCGCGCAGATCGGCAAGCCCGCGATAGACCAGATCCTGCTTACCCGACACTTCGGCAAAACCGCCATTGCCGCCCTGCGCCCCGCCACGGGCCGAGATGTTGCCGTGGAACTCGGTCAGAACGTCCGACCAGATGATGATCTCACCGCCATTGCCGCGGTTGCCGCCGTCCGAGATGATCCGGGTGTCGCCATCCACATAGGTCGAATGGGCCGTCTGCAATCCAGCGCCGCCCTGATAGTTTCCGCCGACCCGGATGTTGCCGCCCTCGCCATTACCTGACCCGCTGGCCTTCAGCGTCGCACCACGCAGTGCAATCGCCTCACCCGTGATGGTGATCGATCCGCCATCCTGACCGCGCGCCACCGGGCGGGGCGAACTGGCCACAAGGGTCTTGGCCGAGGTATCGATGCGACCGCTGACCTCAACCGCGCCGCCGCTGCCGCCCAGCACCACCGCCCCGGACACACCGCCGACCGTGCGCGCCTCAATCACGCCGGACATGTTGATCACCTGCCGCGCCGCATTGCGCGCGCTTGCTGCCTTGAGGTGGACGATCCCGCCATCCGCCTCGATCCGGCCCGAGTTGGACACCAGCGCCTCCATCGAGGCATCGTCGCTGTTCGACGGCACCGCAACCTGCAGGAATCCGTCGCCCGACACGTCCAGAGTGACCTTTTCACCGGCCCCAAGACCCACCTTGCCCAAAGGCACACGGATCAGGCCCGAATTGGACACTTTGCCCCCAATCAGCGCCGCATAGCCGCCGGGTACGACCGAGATCGTTCCGGCATTCTCAACCGCAGCCGAGTTGCCATTGCCGTTGTAGCGGTAGCGCCCGTTCAGGAAATCGTCATCCGAGATATTCAGGGTCGAGGCCACAAAGCCCGCCGTGTTCACATGCCCGTTCGGCCCGATAAAAATGCCGTTTGGATTCACCAGATGCACCTGACCGTTGGCGTTCAGTTGTCCGTGGATCTGACTGGTGGTGTCGCCCGTGACCCGGTTCAGGATCACGCTGTTCTTGCCCGGTTGGTTGATATTGACGGTCGAACCCTTGCCAATCGAGAACCCGTTCCAGTTCACGATGGCTGCGCCACTGTTCTGGTTGATGTTCAGTTGAGTGCCGTTGGGCTGGGTGATGACCACATTCCCGGCAGCCACCGTCCCGCCATTGGGCAGCGATTGCGCCATTGCGGTGGTGCCCCAAAGCAGGGCCGAGGCCGAGGCCAGTGCAAAAAGCCCGTGTTTCATAGCTGTCGCGCCGTCAGAACCGGCGGCTTGCAACAATGCTGAAGCGGTTTCCGTCTTCCCCCAGATCATCTCGTTCACCTCTCCCATATTCAACTCGTACCGATCCGGACCGATAGGCCGAATCCTCAATCGTAAACACGTCAAAGCCGACGCCGTAAGAATAAGCCGTTGTTGTGCTTTGCTCAAAAAATGTGGGCTGTTCCACCCCAAGTTCACCATATGCGCCAAATACGTATGGTTTGAAAATAAACGGAAAATCGGCAACCTGAACCTGTTGCGAACGGCCAACCTCACCGCGCAGCACCCAACCATCATCGCCGCGCAGCTCGCCCGCGTCAAATGTGGACAGTTCGTTGCTGCTGGCAATGCTGAATTGTTCCGAGGTCACCAGCGGGTCGCCAAAGCTGGTCTGGACACGACCATTGACGTTCACCGACCAGTTTGCGTTCAGCGGGCGCTGATACTGCGCCGACAGCACCAGCTTGGTAAATTCGGCACTGGCCCCCTGCCGCGACAAAGGCGTATCGCCCGGCCCGACCGAGGCGCTGGCCCCAAAGGCATCCAGCCCGCGCGACAGCACGGCCCCGGCGGTCAGGAAACCGCCATTGGTCTGGTTCCAGCTGGCATCTACAGTCGCCCGCAGCACGCTGAGATCATCGTCATAAATCGGCAGGTTCAGCGAGCCCACCAGCAAATCCTGTGAATCGCTGACCCGATCGAAGATCAGTTGCGAAGATACATTCAGTTTCCGCGTCCGGATCCACGGGTAATACAGCCGCAGCGACAGGCGCTGGAACGTGCTTTCATTGGGCAGAAAATCCGAGTCCGGCTGCGCCACGCTCGATGTGACCTCGGCATTGAAGGTCAGCCCGTCATAGCCGATCGGGAACACGGCCCCCGCCGCCGCGATGCGATATTGCGGATCGCTGGAAAAGAACCGGGTTGGAGAGCCGCCGAGGTTGAAATAGAAGGTCTCGCCCATTTCCAGCGCGCCATTGACCTCAAGCCCCAGGCTCAGGTTCACCGGGCCCAGTTGATCCGACAGGGTGTTATCGAACCCGTAAGAGCCGGTGATCTGCTTGAACTGGCCATCCAGTGTCAGCACCGTGCCGCCCCGCGCGTCGCCTGCAGAAAGCGTCGAGGCCAAACGGATGCCAAACGTATCCCCCGCCAGCAGAAGGGCGCGTTCGATCTGTTGCAGCTTGATGCCACGTTTGCCGATCAGCGGCTTGGTGATCTCAACCACCCGCGCGCGGGCCTGTTCGGGCACTTTCTCGGCGTCGATCCGTTCGATGAACCCGTCGATCACCACGATGCGCAGGGTGCCGCCATCGCGCAGGGTCTGCTGCGGCAGCACAACCCGGCTGAGCACAAAGCCCGCATTGGTATACGCGCCTTCCAACTGGTTGGTGGCGGCAAAAATCTCGGACACGGCAACGCGTTTGCCGGTCAGCCGTTCGACAAAACCGGCATTTGCAGCCTCCATCTGCGGCAAGGCCCCCTCAATCCGGACGCTGCCGACGGTGACAAACAACCGGTCGGCCCCTTCGGGGGCCGGTGCGCCGGGATCGCGCGCAACCGTAACCGGCCCGGTCCCACGTTGATTCTGCGGCTGAAATGTCGAGGGCGCAAGGTTCGACGCGCTTTGTGCCAGTGCCGTCTCTGCCGCGCCGATAACACATAGCGCAGCAAGGGCTGCCAGACACACAAACTGTCGGACCCACATCATATTAAAGGTAACCTTTACGCATTTTCCGACCTGCCCCACGCTGTCGTCTGCAAATAGCAAATCCCAATCAGGGGACCAAAGCAAGGTTGAACTCAAACTTCTCTGGCCACCGTTGAAATTGCCCCACAACCTGAACACAGGTATTCGGCAGCCGTCTGTGTCTGACTTCACAATGTGCCGATTTTATTATCGTTTTTTCGAATTCAGAGCAGCCCGGCCTCAACCCATTCTTCGATCTTGTTGCGGCTGACCTCAAAATGCATCGAATCCTCGCGCCCCCAGGCAGCCCCCCAAACCCAGCCTTCATCGCGGAAGAAATCGGCCAGGATGGTCAGGCCCAGCTGGGTTTTTCCATCACCCAGCGTGTCCAGAACCCCGTCGATGTTCAGATCGACCGCCAAACCGTAAGCATGCGCCGACGCGGATGAGGTCGCCCCGCGAATGCGCCGCACACACAGCGACCCGGCGGTGTTGATACGGTCATACAGGTCCGGGTCCGTGCGCTGAATATTCTCGAAAACATTGCGCAGGGAATCGACAGCCGGTTTCAGCATCCGCACCCGCACGGGGCCTACCTCTTCCAGCACCAGCAGATCTTCCAGTCGCGGGTTGGTCATCGACTGGCACTCATCCGTCAGATCCTCGCGCGGCAGGCCGAACGTGTCGCGCAGGAAGGACGAATTTGCCAGCTCCAGCCCCTTGTTCACGTTGTTGCGGTTGGCGATCAGCACGACCTGCGCGTAAGCGTCGATGATGTCGTTCGGGCTGGACCGGTCAAACCCGTAATCATCAGCGGCCGAATTGTCCTGCGGCACAACGGCCGAGTTGTTTTGCGATCGCGACAGCTCCAGCGACAGGCGTTCGATCTGGTCGCGCATATCCTCGACCTGCTGGCTTAGCATTTCGATCTCGATCCGGGCGCCCGAATCGATGGCGGGGCCTTCGAAATTCTCCTCAAGCGGGACAATCAAAGGGAAAACATACCAGATGATCGGGGCCAGGATGATGGCCACACCCAGAATTATCGCTGGAACGATGCGCATGTCTTTGGATTTTCCTATTTCCGCCGTCTTCTCACCCGAACCTAGAAGCCACCCGTCGGGATGTCACGTCATTGCACCAAAATGAACGTCAGAAGTGTGACTTTCTTCATTGTCGGTTGTCGGGCGCAGGGGTACTCTTTGCGTGAAACAGGTAAGGAATAGGTATATGTCCACGTTTTTTTCGCTGAAATTCATCGGGGCCACGGCTTTTGCCGCCCTGTGCACCACGCAGATCGCGCTGGCGCAATCCAATGATCTGACAGCCGACGAAATCACCGACGCGTTCAACAAGCAAAAGACACGCGGGCTGGTGATCGTGCCCTCGACCGGCGATGACGCCGCAGCAACCGATGATGCCGATACCACCGTCGCTGCCGCGCCGACAGAATACCAGCCGGTTGCCGCCGAAGATCAGGTGAATATCCAGGTCCGGTTCGACTTTGCCTCGGCCGCGCTGCGCGATGATGAAAAGCCCAAGCTGGCCGCCCTGTGCGAGGCGATGAAGGGCGTTGACGTCAACGTCTTCCAGATCATCGGCCACACCGACAGTGCCGGTTCCGCCGAATACAACCAGAACCTGTCGCTGCTGCGCGCCAAAGAGGTCAAGCGTTTCCTCGTCGGCGATTGCGGCATTGCCGATGAACGCCTCGAAGTGCTAGGCGTGGGTGAGGCGGAACCGCTGAACAAGGACAATCCGCGCGCCGATGAAAACCGTCGCGTCGAATTCCAAGCCCTCGGCTGATCGCCACACCACCTGACTAACAAGACTGAGGGCAGTATGACTGAATCCCGCGCAGGCGACCTGTTTCAGCCGGGCGATCTGGTGAACAATACCTATCGGATCGAAGCCATCCTTGGGCGGGGCGGTACTTCTGACGTCTATCGGGCCCGCTCGGAAATTTCCGGGCGGCTTGCCGCGCTGAAGGTGCTGAAGGCCGAGTTTTCCAGCAATGACGACTATCTTGTCCTTCTGACGCGCGAGGAAGAGATCCGCGACATCCGCCACGATGCGGTTGTCCGCTATTCCGAAAACAACCGCACCGCCGATGGCCATGTCTATCTGGTGATGGATTATGTCGATGGGCCGGGTCTGGACCAGAAGCTTCGCGAAGCTCCGATGCCCGCCGGTGACGTTCTGACCGTGTGCAAACGCGTGTGCGAAGGGCTGGAGGCCGCCCATGCCCGCAATATCGTCCACCGCGACCTGAGCCCCGACAACATCATCCTGCGCGACGGCGACCCGGCGCAGGCGGTGATCATCGATTTCGGCATCGCCAAAGACACCAATCCCGGTGCTGAAACCATCGTCGGTGGCGAGTTCGCCGGGAAATACGCCTATGCCGCGCCCGAACAACTGTCGGGCAAGACCGACCAGCGCACCGACATCTATTCGCTGGGCGCGCTGCTGCTGGCCAATTTCCGCGGCCAGAAGGCCGATGCGGGTCGCAACCTGCTGGAAGTGGTCGAAAACAAGAAAGAGCCTTTGGATACCGAAGGCGTGCCCGAGCCGTTGAAATCGATCCTCGACAAGATGACGGCTCCGAACCCGGATGATCGGTACCAAACAGCCGGAGAAGTGTTGCGCGCCCTGGCCACGGCCCGCAATGGCGCGCCCGCACCGGCAACGGATGATCTGGACGATGCCACGGTGATCAAACCGCGCGGCGAGGCGGTCGCGCCGACCCCCGCCCCAAAACCAGCCCCCGCCTCCACCCCAAAGGCCGAGGTTGCAACTCCGAAACCGGTACAGGTGGACGAACCGACAAAATCTCGCGGCTGGCTGGTCGCGGTGTTTGGCGTGCTTGCCGTCGCAGGCGTCGGCGCAGGCGGGTATTTCGGCGGGGTCTTCGACGGGCTGACCGGGCCGCAATATCCCGTTGCCGCGCCCTATACTCTGGTCGCCGACAAGCGCGACGGCCTGCCGCCGCGCGCCGTGGGCTTTGTGCCATCGGAAACCGTGCGCGACGCGATGACCGGCGAGATCACCGGCGAAGGGGGCGAGGTTGATCTGACGCTGGCCTCGGGCGACATCTCGGACAGCTGGGGCACCGCCGTCGTCGATGTGATCGACGCCGCCATGCCGCTGGACGAATGGCGGCTGGTGGTCGAGGGCAATCAGGCCCGCCTGACCGGACAAACCACCGATCAGGCACTGCATGCGCAATTGGAACAACTTTACTCGGCCGGTCTGCCTGCCGGGTTGCAGGGGTCGGCCGAAATCGAACTGGAATCCCTGTTCCTGTCCCCCGAGGAGGTCCGCCCGATCCTGTCAGGCATGGCCGATTGTGGCGCCCTGACGCTGGTCGACGTGCCAACCGCCGGATATGGCCCGGAAACTCCTATCGAAGTCAGCGGCACCCTGGCCTCGCGCGACAGTCTAGTGGGTCTGGACACCGCCCTGACCGCGCTGGCCGGGCCGCGCCCCATCGATCTGGATCAGGTGGCGCTGCTGAACCCGAGCCTGTGTCTGATCGAGAACTTCCTGCCCTCGGCTCCGACCAGCGATATCTCGATCGCCTTCTTCAACGGCGAACAAAACAACGCCCCCAATCCGACCGGCGATTTCATCGTTGGCCAGAACCCGGTGATCGACGTGGACCTTCCGGATGATGTTCAGGACGGCTATCTGTCGGTGTCGGTGCTGGATGTTTCGGGCAATGTGTTCCACCTGCTGCCCAACGTCATCCGCCCGGACAATTCCATTGCCGCGCTGCGCGACGGGGATACCGGGCCGATGTCCGTACGGGTGGCCTATTCCATCCCCGAAAGCCAGGACAATGGCGGCATTGCCTTTCAGGTCGATGACAGCGCCTTGGGTAAAAGCAAGGTGATCGTGCTGCACACCGATAATCAGCTGTTCAACACGATGCGCCCAACCACCGAGTCCGCTGCCGGTTACGCCGAGGCGCTGCGCGAACAGGACCGCAATGTCGAGACGCAGATCCTGTCGCTGGACAGCCGCATCCTGACGACCTTGGAGCAGTAGGCCGCGTCATGCCCTGTTTCTGCAAATCCAATGCCGCGACGCTGCCCGGTCTGAACGCAACGGCCAACCTGTCGGTACAGGCGGTGCCGCCGCAGATGATGAAACTGCTATCGCTGCTGGGCCTGCAGGGCACAGCCAGCGGACAGGCGCGCGCGGACCTCAAGCTGAACGCCATGTTGCCCGCGATGACGCCGGACATATACCTCAAGGCGACGATGAACGCGAAGGCGCCCAACATCGCCCTGCCCGCGATCCTTCCGCCCGGTGGCGGTGGAGCGATTTCGCTGATGATGAAACTGGCGGCGACCGGTTTCCCCTTGGCGGACCCGCGCGCCTTGCTGGCCGAAATCCAGCAAGCAGTGCTGAGCCTTGCCGCAAATGTCATGCCGCAGGCGCAGGCCATGCCCAAGATCCCCGGCCCGCAAATGCAGAACATCACGCTGGCCGCCAAGATGACCTTGGCGCTGCGGGCACAAGGTATCTGCCCTATGGCGCTGGCCGGGCTTGATTATTCCTTTGAATCGGAAATGGAACTGGGCGAGGCCGGAAGCTCTCGGGGGACCTGCTCGGCGGCGCTGAACTTTGCCGCCTCGCTGCCCCGGATCACGCTGCCGCCCTTTGCGCTGCCACTGCCCAAGCTCAATCTGGCCAAGGAACTGGCGCTGCTGGCCCCGGCGGCAACCGCGCCGGGCGATCTGGGCCTGCCGGCCTTCTCGGACCCGAATCTGATGAAGGCGCTGATGGGCCAGTTGGCCGCCCTGTCCACGGTGCCAATCCCCAACCTGCCAATCTCGCTGGACGAGTTGCAGGCGCTGGCGGATCAATTGTCGGACCTGGCGACAATCCAAGAGGCATTCGGCCCCGACGCCCTGACGCCCGCTGGCGTGGCCCGGATCAATGCGATGCTCAGCTATGTGGCCCGGTTGAATATTCCCGTACCGCTGGACGCGCAGGCGCTGCAAATGCAACTGGACGCCCTGCCCAAGATCGACGACATCACCCAAGGCGCACAGGCGGCGCAAAGCGGCGCGGTGAACATGGCCATGTCCATGAGCGTTCAGGCCCCGCCCATGCCTGTGCTTCCAACCCTGCAATCCCTTGCGAAAATGGCAAAATCCCTGCCCGGTCTGCCGCTGGGGCCATGCAACGCCTGCAATTTCGACATTGGCGCGATCAAAGACAGCATCGCGGGGATGCAACTGCCCTCGCCGCCGCCGATCCCGGCGTTGCCATCTGTATTCTAGAGAATATCCACCACCACAACGGTGATATTGTCGGCCCCGCCACCATCCAGGGCCACCTGCACAAGCTGGTCCGAGACCGTCTCGATCGGCATTTCCGACAGCGCTTTTTGCAGCATCGCGAAAGTCGCGTATTTGCTGAGGCCGTCCGAGCAGATCAGGAACCGGTCGCCCGGCTGAACCTCGCCCCGGACCTTGTCCAGCTCCAGCTCCTCACCGACGCCAACCGCGCGGGTGATGGCGTTGGATTGCGGGTGTTGCTCGGCCTCATCCCAGGTCATCTGCCCGGCCAGAACCAGCTCGGCCACGACGGAATGATCTGAACTGAGCATCTGGATCTCGCCCCCGCGCAGCAGGTAAATCCGGCTGTCACCGGCCCAAAGCCCGACGAAATGCCCATTGGCCAGCATCAGGCAGGCCACCGTGGTTCCGATGGTGCCGCCCCCGCGCGCCGCCGCTTCCTGCCGGATCACTGCATGGGCACGGGTCAGCGCGTCGCGCAAAGCGCCCAACCGATCCGACGGGGCCAGACCGGGTTGGATCGAGGCCACCATGTCGGCCACCAGACGGCTGGCATAGTCACCGGCCTCATGCCCGCCCATGCCATCGGCCACCAGCCACAGGCTTTCCTCGGGCAGGGCCAGCACTGAATCTTCGTTGACTTTGCGCTTGTGACCGACATGGCTGCGTGCACTGTACCGAACGCGGTGACTTGAATTCATATTGGTCTTGCCTCGGTCCACAATGCGGCGTGAAGGTTGAACAAGCCTTGCATGTTTGCCCCAGCCGGTAAACCTTCGCAGACCATCATCCGCGGGACGCCACCGATTTCCGTGCTCCAAATGCTGGGAGTGCGATATCTTTGCGACATCAATCCGGCGGCAAGATCGGGCAGCACGCTGTCTGCGGCCTCGCCCCGTGTCAGAACCATGGTGCTTTCATACCCGCGGATCGGCGCCGTTGGTTGCTGCACCGGCACTGTCAGTTCGGCCAGGCTGCCAGCCAGCTTGTCGCGTGTCATGTCATCTTCAAGCGCGGCCAAAGCGATGTCTTCCAACTGGCGAAAGGTCTGATCCGTGCGGAAATGGGTCAGGATCGCCGATCCCTCGTTCGAGACCGGGGCCACCAGCGTCAGCGGAAACCGCCGCCCGACACTGTCTACCGACGGCATCAGCACACCCAGCATCTTCTGCGGCCCGCTCAAGCCCGGCGACAGGCAAAACCGCCAGATCGGCGCAGACATGTAATGCGCATCCCACGCGTCGCCCATCACCTGCGAAACCGCCAGCATGCTGCGCTGAATCCATTCGTCCCATGGCTGCACAAAAGCGGGTGAGACCCCAAGCCGGAAGAAATCCCCGACCGAGGGCATCTTGCCAAATGCGCCGAACCCGTCCGCTGGCATCAGAACGACTTTGGACAGCTGAAGTTCTGCAACGCCGGCAGCGCAAACGGGTTGATCACCGAGCCCGATTGCAGCTGAAAGATCGCGATCCGGCCACCGACGTTAAAGATCACCTTCTTGCGGTCCGACACATTGGTGCGCCGCACCTCGGCTGCGTCCAGCAACCTAAACCACGCCCATGGGCCGTCCTTGGACAACACGCTTTCGATATTGCGCTTTTCCGGCTCGAAGCTGACGCGCGCCAGCCCGACCGACCCCGGCCATGTCACCGCCAGGGGCGAGGGCAGCCCGCCGCGATGGCGGAATTCCAGCGACTGGCCATCAATCTCAAGTTTGACGCCCTTGGCCTTGGGATCCAGCGCCTCGGGCATGATCTGGAACTGAATCTGCGGCTGCGGACCACCGGCAAAGAACGCCTCTTTGATCTCGGCGGCGTTCTGGAACTGGGTCAGAACGGCCTGACTGATCCCCAGATCGGCCTCGTTCACACCCGATTTCCACGACCATGGCCGCGTGCGCATATCCACATGCTTGGCCAGATTCTCGTTGAAGAAGTTGTCGATCAGACCTTGCGGGCCAAACAGCTTGCCAAAATCGCCCATCGCCACATCCGCACCGGACCGGCGATTGAACGGATAGCGATCCGTCACCACCTGCTCGCAGAACGGCAGAACCGAGGCCTGCCAGCGCGCGTTGATCGACGACCGTGTGCTGTCCGAGGTGATCCCCGAGGACCCGTCGATGATCTGCACCGCCCAGCGTTCCATCGGGCCGGGAATGCGCGCGGCCTCTTGCTGGAACTGCTGCAAGGCTTGACCGGTCTGACCGTCCGAGACGCCGCTGAACGACATCTTGTTCAACTCCTGATACACACCCGTCAACGACCCCATCAGCAGATCAAGCTGCGAGGGCTGGCCCTCTTGCTGATCCACCAGATCATGCAGCCAGCTAAAGCGATCCTCGACATATTGACCGGGGGCCGCCACAGGCTCGGTCACGCTCGCACCGCTGGTTTTGGCCAGCGCCTCCAGCAGAATCTGCGTCTGGACCGAGGTGGCCGATTGCAGCTCCAGGCTGGCGGCGTCCGACAGCCCCTCGCTCAGCGCATCCGTGTCACCCAGAACCGAGCGGGTCTCGGTCAGCTTGGTCTCGTCCGAGATCGAATTCAGCACATTCACAATCGGCGAGGTGGGGCCGGACAGAACATTGGTCACTTCGACCGCGTGGCTCAGGCTTTCCATGGGCACGATATCGATATCGCCCAGCATCGCGTCATAGCGCGCGATATAGTCGTTGTAATACAGGTCAAGCACGTCCCGGCTGAGCGCGGCCAGCGCCTGTTCGGTCTGTTCCGCCTCGCCGCGCGGACCCAGAACCCAGCTTTCCTTTTGCACTCGTTTGGCAACACCAACGGCCTCGCCCACGAAGACGTTGTTGAACCCGTTATAGGTAAAGATGCCTTCAATACCGTCATTCAGCGGCTTGCCAGAGGAGCGCACCAGAACCCGGCCCACGGCAGGGCCGCCAACCTCGGTAATCCGCCATTCGGGCAGCGCGGTGGCGGCGGGGCTGGAGATGATGCCGTTATAAACCCGCTGCGCCAGCGGCAATTCGGACAGGATGCCTTGAATCTGCTCGACCATCGGGCCGTTCAGCGCGACCTCGCGCATCGGCTGGCTCAGCAACGCGTCCAGATGATCATTCAGATCGGCCCGGAACTCTTCCCGCGCCGGACCGGGGAACGAGACCGTCCAGTCGATATTCATCCATTCCTTGACCAGATCCTGATTCATCGGTCCCTGCAGGCCCAACATCAGATAGACCTTGAGCGCCTCATACAGCACATCCGCGTTGTTGATATTAGCGCTCATCTGCTCTTCCAGACGCAGCAGCAGACGCGGCAGGAAGCGCTGGTTCAGTGCCGCGCGATAGGTCTGCGCCGCCTGCGTCCCGATCACGTCACCCTGATACAGACCATAGGTCAGGCGCGTTTCGGGGTCCGGATCGGACAGGGTCGGGTTGGCGGGCAGATCGCGCAGAGTGTTCAGCGCCTGCACCACCGGCACCAGATCGGTGTCGCCTACCGGGCTGGGCGGCAGGGTCGCGGCGGCGGCCTGATAGGCGGACACACCCTTTTGCGCCTCGGCAATCAGGTCGGAATTGCCCATGAAGCTGCGCACCAGCAACGCACCAACGGTCGCGGCGGCCACAACCGTCGCCGCCATCGAGGCCCATTTGGTGATCTTATAACGCCGCTCGACCTTGTCATCGGCACTGACCAGACCGGCCTCGCGGAAAATCACCTGATCGAACAGACGGGTCAGGAAATAGGACCGACCCGAGCCCTGCCCGGACCCGATCGCCTGACGTCCGATCCCGAAGGTGCGCGCCATGCCCAGCATCAGCCGGTCAATCGGCGTGCCTTCTTGCGTGCCAGAGGTGAAATAGACCCCGCGCAGCATATGGCGGTGCTGATATCGGCTGTCCTGAAACACTTCGGTCAGGAACTCATGCGCCACCTTGCGGACCGAGGCGACCTGCATCGGGAAGCCCGCAATCAGCGCGCGGCGCTGCGGGTCGGTCTCGGTCTGCATCCGCTCAAGCGATTGCGCGTTCAGACGGCCCAGAAGCTGGGCGAACTCGTCATCGAATGCCGCGACCGGCGATTGCTCGGATTTCGACTTGTCCAGCGGCAGGGTAAAGCCCCAGACCTGTTCGCGGTCTTCTTTGCCCAAGTTGTCGTGGAATTCGGCAAAGCCTGCGATCAGGTCGGCCTTGGTGAACAGGATGTAGACCGGGAAACGCACGCCCAGCTTTTCACGCAACTCCTCAAGGCGGCGGCGCACGGCTTTGGCGTGTTCTTTCTGGGTGATCTCGTCCTGCAAAGACAGATCGGACAGGGAAATCGCAATCATCGCGCCGTTGATGGGCTGGCGCTTGCGGTATTTTTTCAGCAGGTTCAGGAACCCGATCCATGCGGCATTGTCGACCTCGGCATCGCTTTCCTGCGTGGTATAGCGCCCGGCGGTGTCGATCAGCACCGCGTTTTCCGTGAACCACCAATCGCAATTACGCGTGCCACCGACCCCGCCAATGGCGGTCTTGCCCAGCTCATCGGCCAGCGGAAAGTTCAGGCCCGAGTTCACAATGGCCGTGGTCTTGCCCGCCCCCGGCGGACCGATCATCACGTACCACGGCAATTCGTTCAGATGCCGCCGGCCGTTCTTGGACTTGCGCAGCGCCGCCATCGCGGTTTTCAGCTTGCCGCGCAGCTCGGCAATCTCGCTGTCGATCATGTCGCCACCATCGGCGACGGATTCCGTGATCTCTTCGGTCAGTTTCTTTTCGCGCCTGCGCCGGATGAAGAATATGGTCAGCCCGATGATCAGGAAGATCAGATAGATCACCCCGCACCAGATCAGGCGCGTGCCCGTACCGTCAAGTGGGCGCCACTCGTCGGACCCGATCAGCGGGCCGAAATAGAACAGGCTGAACGACAGCACCGTGGCCGTGAAGAACAGCACGGTGTAGATCGACAAGAACACGTATCTCAGAATTCGGCGGAAATACATCAGTTCTCCTCCTGAACCAGCAGGACTTCGATCCGGCGGTTGGTCGCGCGGCCTTCACGGGTTGAGTTATCGGCGATGGGCTCGCTATCGGCCCGGCCTTCGGCGCTCAGGCGGTCCGGGTCGCCCATCTCACCCGCCATCTGGTTCATCACCGATTTCGCCCGCGCCAGCGACAGCGCAAGGTTCGACGGGAACCGGGACGAGCGGATCGGCACATTGTCCGAATGCCCCGCCACAATGACCGAGCCGGGTTCTTCATTCAGGGCCACAGCCACCCGACGCACCGGTTCGCGGAACTTGTCCTGCAAATGGTCCGAGCCCGAGCCGAACATGCCCGAGCCTTTGATGCGGATGATCAGCGTGTTGCCCTTTTCAAAAACCTCGACCAGCCCTTCGTCGATCTCGGGCTGCAGGAAGGCCACCACCTTCTCGACCTGCGGCTGCGCCTGCGGGGGTGGAGGCGGCGGAGGCGGTGCGCGGCGCTGCAACTCGGCCACCGGACCTGCATCGATCACCGACATCTGACCCACCAGGTTTTCGGTCTTGTTGGACAGCAGGAAGGACAGCCCGCCAAACTCAATCATCAGCAGCAAGGCGGTGACGCCTACGGCGATCCAGACCGGCTTCCACATGCTGAGCGCGCGATAGGGTTTGTCGACCCCTTCCCAATGCGGGGACAGGTCGCGTTCAATCGCACCGCGCTGGCCGCGGATGATCCGGGCCAGACCCTGCCGGATTTGCAGATGCTTGTCCGAGCCACCCTGTTCGACGCGCAAACGCCCCTCGAACCCCAGCGAGAGGCACATATAGACGAATTCCAGCAACTCGATATTGTTGGCCGGGTCCTGTTCCAGACGCGCCAGAAGGTCATAGAAGCGGTCGCCGCCCACAGTTTCGCGGTGGAAGGTACCGACCAGAGACTGCGTGGCCCAACTGGATTGACCGCCCCAGGGCGTGTTCAGCACCACATCGTCCAGCGTCGCACACAGCGCATAGCGCGCCACCTTGACCGTCTGGGCCGCGATACCCGCCTGTAGGGCAGCGTTTTCGAAGGAACGCACCTCGGCCACGACGCTTTGGCGCAGCTTGTCGGGGTCCATATGCTGGGCACGGTTGCGAATACGGCTGATCAGAGAAAACAGCGGTGCAGCACAGGCGTTCAGCCGGTTCATGCCGGTGGTCGCCACCTCTTCGCCGCCGCCCGGCGCGGGCCGCGATTGCTGGGGCTGTGCCGGGGGCACGCCGTAACCGGCACCAGCGGGTGCAGCAGCAGGTTCCGGCGCAAGCGACGGCTGCGGGATCTGCATCGGGTCCGGATACCCCGCCGGTTGCTGAGGCGCAGCAGGCTGTTGCGGCGCACCGCCCGCCTGACGCCGCCCGCCCGGATTGGGTCGGATCACCGTCTTGTCGGTATCGTCCGGTTCGGCGAAAGGATCTTTGTCGGACATCGTTTGACCTGTTTCCTCAAGGCTTCCACGTCACAAGTGTGACCCACTTGGGAAGCCCTATCAAATTGTTTCGGCGCAGCCAGTGATCGCGTTCACTCTTACTGGTTGCGGATCGCCCAAAGCTCCATCTGCAGCCCCGGATACTGACCCGAGACATGCACTGCGATCCCGCCCGAGGTTGTCATCTTGCCCCAATAGGGGCTGGCTGCATCCAGCTCGAAATAGACGACGCCGGAATGATAGGGGATCTGGCGCGGCGCAACGGGCAGCGGGCGCAGCGTGATCCCCGGCAGGGCCGAGTTCACAAGCTGGCGGATTTCCTCGACCGGGCCGGTTTTGGCCTGACCTGCGAAATGCCGCCGCACGTCTTCGGCGGGGATGTCGGCATTGACCGCCAGCACGAAGCCCGCATTGCCGATCAGCTTGCGGTCGGCAATGACACCAACACTGATACCGTATTTTCGTGGCTCCAGTGGGATCGAAATCGCCGTCTGCTCCAGAACCGAGCTGAGGTATTGGCGCAGGGTGCGGATCACCGGCGCGAAGGAGTCCGTCAGGTTGTCATGCTGATAGGCCGGGAATTGCACGGCCTCTTTCTCGGTGCTCATGAAGGTGGCCAGTTCACCGGCCAGCGAGGCGCAGACGCGGTAGGCGTGTTCGGGATGCACATTCTCAATATTGGCGAAATGGCGCACCAGCGGCAGGTTGCGGTTGATGGTCATCAGCAGCAGGAAGTCCGAAATCTCGGCGGCACCCTTCGCTGGTCCACCTTCGGACAATCGCCCGGCCAGCGCCTGCATCCGGTGTGACAGCATCCCTTCCAATTCGTTCATGAACCCGGCCAGCGCGGGGGCTGCGCGCACATCCAGAACGGAGGGGATAAAGCCGCGATCCAGAATGATTTCCTTATCGGGGCGCACCTCGATGATCTTGGCAATTGGAATGGCCAGCTTGTCGGCCAGATCATCCACCGCCAGCGCGAATTGCAGGCGCAGCTTGCCGATGCCCAGCGTCACCGGCTTTTTCTGCTGGCTCATCACGTCAGTGATTTCCTGCTCCGCCGGGCGCAACCGGCTGACCGATTGTTCGGCCCCGCTCAGATCAACTTCGGACGCACCCTGCCGCCGCTGCGGAACCGTAAGGTAAACGACGCAATCCTTGATGGTTTCGGGCACTTCCAGCGCGGGCGGGTGGTCTTCGGCTTGTGGCACACGAAACACTTGCCCGTCCGGGGTGAGCCCCGAGCAGGATTTCAGTGCAAACTGCCCAACCTTCAGAACCTCGTCATCGATCTCGAGCGCGCTGACACCCCAGGCATAGGGCGTGACGCGCCGCGCAAGGCCCGCCACCAGCGCCTCGGTATACCGATCCGCCTGCTGGAAATGATGGGGTTGCAGAAACAACCCTTCGGTCCAAAGCACCTTGCTGTCCCAGGACAATGGCTGCCCTCCCTTGTTCTTGCCGCCCTGATCGGGGCGTTATTTCAGCTTTTCCAGCTGTTCTTTATATGCGCGCGCGAATTCCCGGCTAAAGAGATCATGAAAATCGTTCTCTGCCTGATCCGAGATTTCAGCATACATCTTTTCATATACTTCCCAGTACTGGGCCTTTTTACCCTTGAAAAGTGACCCAAGTTTGCCCGAGCCTTCGATTTTTCCCGCCAGCACCTCGGGGTCCAGCCGGGCCAGCACGCCCTTCAGCGCGGCTTCCATGCCGGTGACCATCGCAACCTCATGCGCCTTGATGTCGTTCAGCGCCTGTTCGGTGGCCTCTTCAGCGGCCAGATAGCCTTTGACGCGCGGCTTGACCAAAGCCTCGATGGCCTGTTCCGGGCTGATAGAAAATTTCAGCGGGTTGTTCCCACCGGCGCTGATCATGGTCTGATCAATGCGGAATTCCGACTTGATCGAGGTGCGGGTCATCAGGATTTCCCGCAACCCCGTGATCATCGCACGCAACACGCGGCCCATGCGGCCCATCGTGGCGGGCAGATCGGCGTCGTCGATGCGCAGGTCGTCCACCTCAAGCGCCTCTAACAGTGCCCGCGCGGCGGCCTGATCACCTGCGGCCACAGGCGCAGGTGTTTCAGGCTTTGGCGGCTCCGGCGCAGGCGCGGCGGGGGTGGGTGGTGCAATATCAGCCTGACCGCCGGGCGTCGGTTTCGCGGGTGGCGGAGGCGCGGGTTCCGGCGGAGGGGCCGCAGGTTGCGGCGGCTCGGGCGCGGCAAACGGGTCCGACGGTGCGCCGCCCGAGGGTGACAACAGATCGTCATCATCCCAGTCATCGGGGATCAGGTTTGCCCCGCCTCCGGATTGCGGTGCCGAAAACGCATCGCTGGCCGAGGGGTTATGCATCGGATCGCTTGCGCCCATATCCGCGTGTCCGTCCTTGGGCTTGGCAAAGAACGGGTCATCATCGTCCAACGGCGGCAACAGCTCGTCCATCGGGTCGGGCGTTGCAATCTGCCCCGGCCCCTTGGCATCGCCACCCAGCAGGTCATCCAGAAAATCCCCGCCCGGCCCCGCATCGTCCAGCAAGGCCAGTGGGTCCGGCGCGTTCTGGGACTGGCCCGGAGACACCCCGGCCTGTTGCATCGGCTGCGGGATCATCTCCTCGAAAGTGGGCAGATCGGCCCCGATCTCGACCACCATCTCATACCCGCCTGCGGTCAGCACGTCGCCATTGTTCAGCGGCGTCGGCGTGCGGCCCAAGGGGATTTTCGAGTAGTTCAGGAACGTACCATTGGTCGACAGATCGACGATCACCACGTTGCCATTGTGATCCTCGATCACGAAATGGCTTTTGCTCAGCGTGCGTTCGGGGTCCGGCAATACCAGATCATTGGCCGGGCCACGCCCGACGGTCAAAGAGCCCCCCTGCATCGACACCGGGCGTCCGTCGCCCGGCACAACGCCGGTGGATTGGAATTTCAACGTGACCGTCATGCGTTTGTCTTCATCCTCCGACCAGTACGGTAGGGCAGCACGGCGGTATGATAAGACCGCCACAGGCGCAATTATCTGTAACCCGCGCCGCAGGAAGCTTGCTGATCAGCACAGTTGCAGACCCTTTGACAATCGGATGCGGGAAAGCGGGCGTGGCCAGATCCGACATACGCGCCGCAGGCAGTTTGGACACCAGAACTGTAGGGCAGCAGGGTGGCATGATCGGCATCGGAACCGGCGCAGGAGGCGGCGGCGCTGGCGGCGGGGCCGGCAGCGTGCACAAATGCATGTCAGTGACGCGGGCTTGTGGAAATCCCATGTCTACTCCTTCGTCTCCAGACCGCCTTCCGTGCGGTCCAGCTTACCATTCCCACCCCGAGCAATATCGACGCCGCGATCAATCAGCAACTGCACATAGGCATCAAAGTCATCTTCGTGCATATCCATTGCAACAACATTCATCGCAAATGCCATAATCTCGGCCGCGCCGGGCGGCGCTGGCATGGTTGCCAGATCCCCGGTGCCCAGCGTTCCGTCCGAGTATAACACGCCCATCGCGCAATTGATGGTCTCGTCATCGGGTTCGGCCAGATCGATCGTCTCTTCGGCCTTTTCGCGGTTCTCGGGTGTCGGGCGGAACACCCACTCCTCAGACGCGGCCAGTGACGGTGTGTTGTTGTCCGGCGCTTCGCCGATATAGTCGCGCGCGGCCAGACAGGACCACCAGACCCGTTCCCGCGCAGGCAAGGCAACGCCCAGCAGGCGCAATATGTCGACCACCGCGCCTTTTTCCTCAAGCTCGGTCAGCACCACGTCCAACGGCGCGCTGGCGGGCGCGTCCAGCTTGGTGGCCAGCCGCGCATGGGCATCCGCCAGCATCCGCGCAGCAGGGACCTGAGGCACCTTGGCCATTCCGGCAAATCTATCGCTCATCACTCGGCCCCCTTAGTTGATCATTGTCAGGCCGCCCTTGAGGGTCAGCATGGCATCGCCATTTACCGTGGTCATCGGGCTTTTCGCATCAAGCTTGGCATTGGCCTGAACCTTGATCATCGTGCTTTTGATCGTGATGCTTGTCGGGTCCAGTTTGATCGATGAGCCGCCAACCTTCAATTCGATCGACTTCATGGCGGTCATTGTGATCTTGCCCATTTTGGCATCGACCTTGATGTCCCCCATCTTGACCGTCGTGGATTTGTCGCCCTGGCTGACCTCGGTCGTCAGGTTGCCTTGCTTGATCGTCTCGGCATGGTTGCCGGTCACGGTGCGGGTGGACTTCCCTTCGATGGTTTCGGTCTGGTCGGTCTTGATACTGACTTTCTGGCTGCCGGTTTCGATGGTGAAGGTGTGATCGCCTTCCTTGATCGTCTCGTCCACGTTTTTCTTGACAACCTGGCTCAGACAGCCATCACCGCCATTGCCGCCCACATCCAGCTTGTCATAGCCGACCGTGATGGTGGATTTGTTCTTGACCAGTTTCTCGTGATCCTTCTGCGCCTGAAAGCGCACGAGTTCCTCGCCCTTCTTGTCCTCGAACATCAGCTCATTGAACATCTCGGCGCTACCGCCTTTCGAAGACCGCGTCTTGATGCCCGACTGGGTCTGATTGGCGGGCAGAGCGTAAGGCGGCATCGTATCGGCGTTATACAGCATACCGGTGCAGATCGGCCGATCCGGGTCGCCTTCTTCAAACTGAATCACAACCTCCTGCCCGATCCGGGGAATGCTGACCATGCCCCAGTTCTTGCCGGACCACGGGGTCACAACGCGGACCCAGCAGGTGGTGTTTTCGTCCTTCTTGCCTTCGCGGTCCCAATGGAACTGCACCTTGATGCGGCCATGCTTGTCGGTCCAAATCTCCTCACCGCTTTTGCCGGTGACAATCGCCGTGTGCAGACCCGAGATCTCGGGCCACGGCGTCGTCAGGGCCGAGCGATACTTGACCGATTTCGGCTGCGCGTCGAACTCGACCATGAACATCTCGCCGCTATCGTCGGGGAATTCCAGCGCACCGGTGTCCAGATCCTTTTCGTTCTTTTCGAACCCGTAACCTTCGGTGGTCTGCAGATAATAAGTTGCGCCCGTGATCAGGTAATCATCGTTCTGATCCTTGTCAGGATGCTCCTTCAGCGTAAACGTCCGTCCGACCTCCATCGCGCGGACCGAGGCGCGCGCCCGGCGGCGGTCGAACCGGGCATCTTCAGCCTCCATCCGCACCTGAGCGCGGGTCGTGCCCAGTTTGGTTTCCTTGTAGTAATGCCCCGGCGCGTCATACAGCTCATGGCTTTTATGGTTGTGCGTGGCCTTGGTCTTGGTATTTGCCCGCACTTCCAGCTTGGCGTTGGGTGTATTGAAATCGAAATCCCGCAGCGACACGACACCCGGCACGATCTGCTGGGAACTGGCCCACTCGGACACGCAATCCGACAGGCGCTGCTTGTAATCGTCACCCGGTCGGTATTCGACCGACGAGTCCCCCTCGATCGGCTTATGGGCCGAGACATCGTCGCACAGCACCAGCGTCTCAAGCTTGTCTTCGGCCTTTGAATAGTCGAAGTAGTAATAGATACCCTCTTCCTGCATCAGGCGCGAGATAAAGTCGAAATCCGTCTCGCGATACTGCACGCAATATTCGCGTGGCTGATACGTCGCGCTGAGGCTTTTCTTGAAGTCCGAGAACCCGTATTCGCCAAAGATCTGCTCGATGATCTGCACGGCAGTCTTTTCCTGAAAGATGCGGCTGTCAGTGGTCTGATCCAGCATCCAGAACCAGGGCCGCAGTTCGACCAGCAGCTGCACGAACCCGTCCCGCAGCGCCAGACGTTCGACCCGCACGATGGTACCGGTAAACTTGCGCTCGGCCCCTTCTGCGGCGGCCATATGGATGGTCATGATCTTGCCCAGCAGCTTGTCCAGCGCGATGGACTTGTCAGGCGACAGCACCTCGACCTGAATATCCGTCAACTCACCCAGCTGTTCGGTCACGATGGCGCGGCGGATGACCAACTCATCCTCGTCATACGTATATGACCCGGTGATCCGAAGCGGCCATTCCTTGCTTTGCAAACTCTCAGCCATTTACCGTTCCTTCCACATCTTGTTCGCCATGCCGTCACAGATCAGCCAGCAAGGCAGCCAGTTCCGGGTCCATTTCTTCGTCGTCTTCTTCATCGTCGTCGTCATCGCCAAATCCGGACAGGAAATCGTCCAGATCGCTGGTCTCACCATCGCCCAGATCCAGATCAAAATCGTCGGTCCCAAGATCCAGCGCGTCATCGCCGCCCAGATCAAGATCATCCGAGTCGTCGCCACCCAGATCCAGATCGAAATCATCCGCATCAGGCGTTTCTTCTGCCTCGGGCTCGGGCGGCACATCGGGCGAGGGTTCCGGCACCGGCACGCCAGTCCACGGCCCCAGGATTTCCTGCCCCGCCACCGAGTTGAACGAACCCAGCCGGATCTCATCGCGACCCTTGACCGACAGCACCGGCATATAGCCGCGCTGGACCGAGTGTTCGTGTTTGTCCAGCGTGATATTGCGTTCCGTGCAGGGCAGCGCCACCTGATCGCCATAGCGGTCGTTTACATAGTGATAGGGCATGCCCCCAAGGCTCATGACCGAGCCCAGTTTCATCGCCTTGCCATTCTGCTTGAACGAGCGCGCCAGCAGGATCGTCACCAGAACCGCCGGGTTGGCCCAGAGCATGCCGCGCAGGCCCTCGGTCTCGGTGAATTCCTCGAAGTCGAACTCGTAGATCGGTTCCGACTTGGCGCCATAGGGCCGGCGCAGCAGGAACCGGGGTGAGGCCAGACCCACATGCCCCGCCTCGGGCATGGCGCGGAATGTATCCCAGGCTTTGACCACCAGCGGGTGCCGGTCCTCTTTCTTGATGTCCAGATACGCCGGGGTAATGGCGCTGAGGAAGGGTGCATCCACATGGGCCGCGACCCGACCGATCCGGCCCAGCAGCTCGGCATGGGGCGGCGTTTCCTCGAACGTATAAAGCCCGATCATCGCCGAATATCCGCCGCGCCCGTTTTCCTCATCCAGCGGTTCTTCGGTCAGCAACCGCACCAGACCGGTCTTGGCCAGATCTTCTTCGGCGGCCAGATCGGCAGCGATTTCCTCGGCGGACACATCATACAGGATCACATCCAGCGTATCGTCATCCTCGACACTGCGGGCAATCAGATCGAGGCTGCGCCATTGCGCCTCGACCGACTGGAATTCCGGGTGATGCAGCACCATCCGCATCGCCGCACTCAGCGCCTCATCCACCGCCGTCTGCATGGCGCTCACGTCCGGGCTGGGCAGCTTGCGGATATGCGGGCCAACCACCCGTTTCAGCAGATCATCCACCGGCGAGGCTTGCGCCAATTCGCCCGAAGTGTCCCCAATCAGCTTCTGAAAATCGCTCAGCTTCAGGTCGGCGCGCACCGTATTGCCCCCCGAGGTCTTGCGTGGCGGCACCACCGCCTGCCCAAATTCCTCACCCCAGGCAATCAACTGCTTGGCAGCATGATCTGCCGTCGCACCCGAACTTAGCTGGCTTTTCAGGCCCGACAGCCCGTCGAACAACTCGACCTTTTCATAAAGCTCATCGGGGTGCAGGTCGTCCAATTCGTTCAGCTTGACCTCGATCCCGGCCCCGTCCTTACCAATCGGCAGCACCAGCGTTGTGGCAAAGCTTTCGATCACATCCTCGACCGTATCGGGGTCCAGCAGGATCGGTTTGCGCGCGGCCAACGCGTCCCCGGTTTCGATCTGCCCCCGCGCCGAACGGCCCGAGAAATCGCCGAATATGGCAATCCGGAATCGCGTACGCCTGAGACGTTCCGGGTCCGGCCGATCCGCGCTCATCCGCCCAAAGGCAAGCTGCGGTTCGCCTGATTGCTCGGCTCCTTCCGTGTCGGGCGCGGCCTCATCCGACTCCCCGCTTTCCGCATCATCGCCACTCAGCAGATCGTCGAGGTCCAGATCCAGATCATCAGCCGTTTCGGAGTCATCCCCCGCCGGCGTGTCATCATTGAATAAATCATCCAGATCGAGGTCCAAGTCGTCAGCATCACCCTCGGTCGTGTCTTTATCTTCCTCGGACGGCGTATCGTCATCGAACAAATCGTCCAGATCGTCCGCGTCATCCTCGGCCGTGTCGGCGTCATCATCGGACGATGCGTCATCACTCAGCAGGTCGTCCAGATCGAGATCCAGGTCGTCGGCATCATCCTCCGCCGTATCGGCATCATCATCGGACGATGCGTCATCACTCAGCAGGTCGTCCAGATCGAGGTCCAGATCGTTCGCATCATCCTCCGCCGTGTCGACGTCATCACCCGACGGAGCATCGTCACTCAGCAAGTCGTCCAGATCGAGATCCAGGTCGTCGGCATCATCCTCCGCCGTATAGGCGTCATCATCGGGCGGAGCATCGTCACTCAGCAAGTCGTCCAGATCGAGGTCCAGGTCGTCGGCATTATCCTCCGCCGTATCGGCATCATCATCGGACTGTGCATCGCCGCTCAGCAAGTCATCCAGATCGAGATCCAGGTCGTCCGCATCATCCTCCGCCGTATCGGCGTCATCACCGGACGGTGCATCGTCACTCAGCAAGTCGTCCAGATCGAGGTCCAGATCACCCTCATCACTCTCAGTCTCTTCTTCGCTCTCGGTGTCGCCGGTCAGATCGCCCAGCACATCGTCGAGCGTATCACCGTCGTCGGTAACCTCTTGTGGCGCAGCGTCGGAGAGATCACCCAATATGTCATCCAACTCATCCAGCTCATCTTCGGCGTCCACCTCAGGCATTGCCGCAAGGACGTCGTCCGAAGATGTACCTTCCTCGTCCTCAGGAGCAGCGTCGGCCAGATCGCCCAACAGATCATCCAGATCGGTGTCGTCATCAGCCACCTCATCGGGTGCTGCGTCCGAAAGGTCTCCTAGAATATCGTCCGAACCGTCCTCTTCCTCGGCAGCCTCAACCTCCGGAATGGTCGCAAGAACATCATCGGCTGACGTATCCTCTTCGTCCTCAGGCGCAGCGTCGGCCAAATCGCCCAGCAAATCATCCAGATCGGTGTCGTCTTCCGTTTCCTCAGGCGCGGCATCCGTCAGGTCGGACAGAATATCCGAGTTGTCTTCCTCGATCGTTTCCGGCGCATCAGGGATCGAGGACAGCGCGTCTTCAAGCTCGGCACCGGCGTCGGCCTCTTCCGGGGCCGCATCCGCCAGTTGTGACAGAATATCGTCGCTTTGGTCGTCTGCCTCTGCTGCCTCCATTTCAGGCAAGGATGAAAGGGCGTCGTCCATGGATTGATCTTCGGGCGTATCCTCGGGGGCTGCGTCGGCCAGACCGGCCAGAACATCGCCGGATGAGTCCGCATCCTCGGGCAGGTCAATCTCGGGCAGGGACGACAGGGCGTCATCCGTCGCCTTGTCAGGGGCATGCTCAGCGGGTGCGGCATCGGCGAGGTCAGCAAGAACATCCGCCGAGCCGTCCTCCTCCTCCGAAATCTCAACCTCGGGGACCGAGGACAGGGCGTCTGCGGCCGAAGTATCCTCGGGCGTGTCCGTCGGAGCGGCCTCAGCCAAATCGGCCAGAACGTCTGCTGAACCGTCCTCCTCCTCCGACACCTCAACCTCGGGGATCGAGGACAAGGCATCTGCGACCGAGGTATCCTCGGGCGTGTCCGTCGGGGCGGCCTCGGCCAAATCGGCAAGAACATCCGCCGAGCCGTCAGATTCTTCCGACGCCTCAACCTCGGGGATCGAGGACAGGGCGTCCGCGACCGATGTATCCTCGGGCGTGTCCGTCGGGGCGGCCTCAGCCAAATCGGCCAGAACATCTGCCGAACCGTCCGCCTCTTCCGACGCCTCAACCTCGGGGATCGAGGACAAGGCGTCCGCGACCGATGTATCCTCGGGCACATCGTCCGGAGCCGCCGCCGCCAGTCCCGACAGGATGTCATCGGACTGATCCTGTTCCTCAGCAGTTTCCGTCTCGGGCAGCGAGGCCAGCGCATCCTCGACAGACGTATCTTCGGGCGCGTCTTCGGGGGCCGCGTCGCGCAGGGCGTCCAGCGTGGCCTGACTGTCCTGCTCGGGCACCGGGCTGTTGGCCAGCGCGCCCAATAGCGCCGGGTCGGCCAGGATTTTCTCGATCAAGGCCTCAGCCCCGGTTTTGCCGTCCATATAGGCCATCAGCGTGGACAATTGGGTGCGCGCCTCAAGCAGCTTGCGCAGCGGCTCGATCTTTGAGGCGATCTGGGCCGGGGTGAAATCGGCCATCTTTTCAAAGGTCAGATCAACAGCCAGATTGCCCTCGCCGGTCAGCGTGTTGGGCACGGCAAATTCGACCCGCGGGGCCATGGCCTTCATGCGGTCGTCGAAATTATCAACATCGATCTCAAGGAACTTGCGGTCCGACACCGACGGCGTTTCCACGGTGGATTTGCCGGACAGGTCGCTCATCACCCCCATGACAAAGGGCAGCTGAACCTTTTTCTCGGCCCCGTAAAGCTCGACATCATATTCAATCTGAACGCGGGGCGCGCGGTTGCGCGCGATGAATTTCTGGGAACTGTCAGCCATTGTTCTGCCCTTTTAAGTCGGCCACTTCACGGCGCAGGGCCCGGACCTCTTCCAGCAGTTCCTTAACGCGCTCATCGACGATATCCGTCTCGCTGCGCACCAGTTCGCGCAGATGTGAGAATTCTTCGACCGACTCGTCCTCTACCGCCGATTGCATGGTGTTGACCAGCAGACCGATGAACAGGTTCAGTACCGAAAACGCGGTGATGACGATAAAGGGCACAAAGAAGATCCAGGCGGTCGGGTGCGTCTCCATCACCGGGCGCACGATGCCCATCGACCAGCTTTCCAGCGTCATGATCTGGAACAGGGAATAGAGCGAGCGGCCCAGCGTGCCGAACCATTCCGGGAAATCAGGCCCATACATCAGCGTCGCCATGACCGCGAAGACATAGAACACGATCGAGATCATGATGATCACCGCACCCATGCCGGGCAGCGCGTCCAGCAATGCCTGAACCACGGCGCGCATCTGCGGGATGACCGACAACAGGCGCATCGCGCGGATAACGCGCAGCCCCCGCAGGGCGGACAGACCATCGCGGTTGGGCAACAGGCCCAGGGTCACGACCACCAGGTCGAAGATATTCCATGCGTTTTTGAAGAAACTCAGACGATAGGCGTAAAACTTGACCAGCAGCTCGGCCACGAAAACGCCCAGCACGATCTTGTCGATCACCACAAGAACATCGCCGATGCTGGATTGGATTGACGCGGACGTGGACAGGCCCAGCGTGATCGCGTTGAAGATGATCACGCCCAGAATGGTGTTGGTCACGGCCTTGCGCTCGACAAATTCGCGCGCGGTGTCGCGGAGCGTTTCGCTCTTCTCGATACCGGTCTCCAACACGCCCTCCTGTCACATAGGCACCGGGCGCAGCATCCTGCACCCGGCGCGTGTTTTTGTCTTAGCCGACGACGTCGCTAATGCCTTCAACCAGAGTAATGACACCCTTGACCGAGGTCACCATCTCTTTGGCCTCTTTCAGGACGGTCATTTTGTCCAGTTTCTTCAGCTTGTCGATGATGGCGGTGTCATCCACCTTCAGGCCGTTGCCTTCCATCAGCGCTTCCATTTCGGCCAGGAACTTCTGACGTTCTTCCAGCTTGGCGGCCATGGCGCTGGCCTCACGCTTGACGGCCATACATTCGGCGCCCAGCTTGATGCCTTCCTTCAGCGTTTTCTGGGATTTCGCGGCCTTCATCAGCTTGTCAGCGGCCTTGCCCAGCGAATCCACCTTTTGACGGGTCTTGGTGGTGTGCTCCCGGTACAGCTTGCGCTTTTTGTCCGAATCCTTCTGGTAGGACTGATAGCCCTTGATCGCAAAATCCATGATGTCCTTGGCGATGGCCTTCGGATCGCGGCCCTTGGTCACCTCGTCGCCCATGGCAACGGCTTTGGCGGTGAACTTCTTGATCGCTTCCATCGGCTTTTTGACCGAAATCCCCGATGTGTCGGTGATCCCCTGCCGTTCCGCCGCCTGCATGATCGACGTACCGCGCAGCGTGATATATTTCTGGATCGCGCTGTACAGATCCTTGCGCAGCGCCTCTTCGCCCTTCAATTGCTGCTGAACCTCTTTGCCCAGATCATACACCTGCTTGACGATGGTCTTGTAGGCCATGACATCTGCGCCCGAGGTCGCCACCAGCCGGGTGATTGCGGTGCCGATCTTGATCACACCTGCGGTCACTTTCAGCGTGGTCTTGACCCGCGCCTCTTTCAGCAGCTTGTCTTTGTTGGCCTCAACCTTGATCTGCTTTTCGATCGCGACATTGGCCGCCCCTTCCGCAGACCTCAGCGCGTTCAAGATCATCTGGTTGGTCGCCTGGATCATCTTCTCGGCTTCGGCCTGAGCTTTCGGACCCGGCGTTTTCATCAGCTCGCCGACTTTCTTGTCGAGCTTGACCGCCTCTTGCGTGATGACCTTCTCGTAGCGTTCCAGCTCTTTCATGCCGGTCGCTTCAAGACGCTTCAGCGTGGTCGACGGGACCGGACCCTTGGCGGTGACGTCGAATTTGACGTCAACGCGGTAGCTGGGGATTTCGATATATTCCAGTTTGGGTTTCGACCGGATCAGATCGACGACATAGAATTTGTGGGATGTAACTTCTTTCTTGGCCATTTCAGCGTTCCTCCGCTATCGGGATTTTCTAGTTCCAGTTGCCCTTGTATTCAGGTCCCGCTCAGTCAAACCCATAAGTGAAGTCGCCGTCTGTGACATCGATCACGACTTTGGCAACTTCTTCGCCCTCCATCATTCTTTTTAGGAATTCAGCCGAAATATCCGGCAGCATTGTATTGGTTACGATCGCATCGATCATACGACCACCGCTATCCAGCTCCTGACAGCGGTTGACGATCTCTTCCACCACGGCGTCGGTGTATTCGAACGGCACGCCATGCGCGGATTCGACCCGCTTCTTGATGCGACCCAGCTGCAGCTTGGTGATCTCGCCCAGCATATCGGGGCTGAGCGGATAATAGGGGATCGTCACCAGACGTCCCAGCAGTGCCGGCGGGAAGACTTTCAGCAGCGGATCGCGCAGCGCCTTGGCCATGCCTTCGGGATCGGGCATCAGGTCCGGGTCGGCGCACATATCCATGATCATCTCGGTACCGACATTCGAGGTCAGCAGGATCAGCGTGTTCTTGAAGTCGATCACGCGGCCTTCGCCATCCTCCATGACGCCCTTGTCGAAGACCTGGAAAAAGATCTCGTGCACGTCGGGGTGGGCCTTTTCGACCTCATCCAGCAGAACGACCGAGTATGGCTTGCGTCGTACCGCTTCGGTCAGTACGCCACCTTCTCCATAGCCGACATAGCCCGGAGGGGCCCCTTTCAGGCTGCTGACCGTGTGTGCCTCTTGGTATTCAGACATATTGATGGTGATGACGTTCTGTTCGCCTCCATAGAGAACCTCGGCCAGAGCCAGCGCGGTCTCGGTTTTGCCGACGCCACTGGTGCCTGCCAGCATGAAGACCCCGATGGGTTTGTTCGGATTGTCCAGCCCCGCGCGGCTGGTCTGAACGCGCTTGGCGATCATCTTCATCGCGTGGTCCTGACCGATCACGCGCTGCGCCAGACGGGTTTCCAGATTTAGAATGGTCTCGATCTCGTCCTTGACCATGCGGCCAACCGGGATACCGGTCCAGTCACCGACCACACTGGCCACCGCCTGATGATCGACGATGGGCAGAATCAGCGGGCTGTCGCCCTGCACCTCTTCCAGTTCGGCATTCTTGGCTTTGAGTTCCGCCAGCAGAGCCTCACGGTCGATGGGCTGAGCGTCTGGCGCTTCCTCGGTCGCGGCTTCGCCTTCGGCGGTGCCGGTGCCTTCGACCTCTTGCCCGCCTGCGCGCAGCTTGGCCCGCAGGTCGAGGATTTCTTCGACCACTTTCTTCTCGGCCTCCCAACGACCGTTGAGGTCTTCCAGCCGCGCCTCTTCCGCCTCTTTCGCGGCATTCACCGCCTCGCGCCGGTCGGCCACGTCATAGCCTGCGGTCTCGTCCCGTTCGATGATCTCCAATTCGGTGGTTAAGGCCTCAATCCGCCGTTGGCTGTCATCGACCTCGGCCGGAACCGCGTGCTGAGACACCGCGACCCGCGCGCAGGCCGTATCCAGCAAGCTGACCGATTTATCCGGCAATTGACGCGCCGGGATATAGCGTGCAGACAGCGTCACTGCCGCTTCGATCCCCTCGTCCAGCACCTGCACCCGGTGGTGTTTTTCCAGCATCGAGGCGATGCCGCGCATCATCAGAACCGCCTTTGGGATATCGGGTTCTTCCACATGCACCACCTGAAAACGGCGGGTCAGGGCCGGGTCTTTCTCGATGTATTTTTTGTACTCGGCCCATGTGGTCGCGCCGATAGTGCGCAGCGTGCCCCGCGCCAGCGCCGGTTTCAGCAGGTTGGCCGCATCGCCGGTTCCGGCGGCACCCCCTGCACCAACCAATGTGTGCGTTTCGTCAACAAACATCACAATCGGCGTCGGGCTGGCCTGAACCTCATCAATCACCTGACGCAGACGGTTTTCGAACTCGCCCTTCATGGACGCGCCCGCTTGCAGCAGGCCCACATCCAACACCAAAAGGCGCACATCTTTCAGCGCGGGCGGCACGTCACCACGAGCGATCCGCAGCGCGAAACCTTCGACCACAGCCGTTTTACCAACACCCGCCTCACCGGTCAGGATCGGG
Organism: Ruegeria sp. N4; assembly: GCF_056531425.1. Lineage (NCBI taxonomy): Bacteria > Pseudomonadati > Pseudomonadota > Alphaproteobacteria > Rhodobacterales > Roseobacteraceae > Ruegeria > Ruegeria sp. N4. Next base: position 192,039 of record NZ_JBQFLT010000002.1, on the reverse strand, counting down.
TTGTTCTGACGACGGCGCATCAGAACATCGACGATCTGGCGGATTTCTTCGTCACGACCCACGATGGGATCGATCTCACCGTTACGGGCCTGTTCGGTCAGGTCGGTGCAGAACTGCTCCAGCGCCTCGCCCTTGCCCATCGCGCCGGGGGCCATCGCGCCGCTGGCCTCACCGGGTTCCGCTCCGCCGCCCACGTTCGAGCCGTCCTGCGCGCCCAGCGTATCCTCGGGCGAGCCATCGGTGGCCTCACCAAAGCTGTCGGCCAGATCATCGGCCCCGATCTTGGCCAGTTCCGGCGACATGCTGGCCAGAATGTTGCGCAGCGCGGGCGTCTTGAGCATCCCCAAAATCAGATAGCCCGTGCGCACCTTGCTGTCGGAATACAGCAGCGAGCCCCAGACCCAGCCCCGCTCCATCGCGTCCATCAGGTGATCTGACAGGTCCGAGATCGAGGACGCCCCACGCGGCAGCATGTCCAGGCTGCGGGTCAATTCCGAGGCGATCTTGCCCGGGTCCAGATCATAATGCTGAATGATGCGGTGAATGTCGCTGTCCTGACCGTTCAGGATCTGATGCAGCCAATGCTGGATCTCGACATACGGATTGCCCCGCATCTTGCAGAACACGGTGGCCCCTTCGATGGCCTGATAGCCCAGCTTGTTCAGCTTGCCGAATAGCGACACACGGCTGATTTCCGTCATCTTCAATACCTCTCGCTGTGGGCCAGTTCTTCGGCCTCGAATTCTTGTGTTACGTAACCGGGATACAGGATCAGATCATCCGCATCCGGGCGGTTCTTGTCAGGGTCATCGCGGGTGCGGATCCAGCTGGTATGGCCCAGCTGCGTGGTTCCGCCCAGCGAGGCACGCGGCACCTCGTCACCGGCTAGGACCAGATTGACCTCCCAATCCAGCGTGTCGCCGGCATAGGTGCGCAGGATCGATTCCAGCCGTTCCTGCGACACGCCGCCGGGCAGAAGACGTTTGTAATCCTCAAGCGACAAAGGCCCGATGCGAATGCGGAACTTGGCCGAGCGCGACCAGACCCGGTTGCCAATGCTGGTCGATTGCCCCAGCCGCGCAGGCCCACCCAATTGCCATGTGTCATCCGGTTCCAGTTCCAGCCACGAGCCGATGAACTGCTGCACATGCGCCTCGACCCCGAAATAGTCGGAGATGATCGCGATCAGACCCTCGACCGTCTTGGTGCCCGATCCCAGATGCCCCGCAAAAAAGCGGCGCAGCATGTCGGGCATGGCATCGCGGTCGCTGAAATCCGCACCCTTGAACCCGGCCAAGGCCGCCACGCGCTGTTCGAACGGGTCATCACCCCGGTCAAAACTGGGTGCCGGTTCCGCCGCCGCCCACGCACGATAGAGCAAACTCATCATCCGGTGGGTCAGCATATCGGCAAAGGCGACAAAGGTCGGGTCGCGATGGTTGCGCTGCCGGTCGCGAGCAAATTCCGTCAGGTGCAGCGGCATCGGACCTTGCGGGCCGAAGAACCCGAAGAACAGATTGTTCAGCTTGCCCGGAGCCGCGTCCGTCGCCGGTTCAAACCGCGTCAGCGTGGTGGGCGGAAAGGCCAGCGAGACATCCTGCCCCAAACGCACGCGATCCTCGCGCGGGCGGCGTGATTCCCCCAGACGCGGCGCATCTGCATAATGCGCCTCGATCACCCGCAACGCCTGAAAGACGTGATGTCTTTCAGGGTCGGCCGCAAGCGCGGCAAGCAGGCTTAGATGATCCTGCCCAGTCCGGCTGCCGGTCGCCATCTGGCAATCTCTCCTCGTCGTTCGGTTTTCAGCACGGTTTCCGTGAAACTGTTGATCGTGGTGTATTTGCGGAAGAACCTCTCCAGCACCGCGCCCAGCACGTAGACGCTGGTGCCTTCGTAAAAGCTTTCGTCAAAACCCAGCGTGATTTCCAGACCCCGCACGGCGGTGCTGAGCACCTCGTCGCTCATGCGGCGCACGATGGGGCGGCTGGTGACCGAGACCACGCCTTCCAACTGCTTTTCCGTCACGCGATTGCCCAGGGGGGCGTAAATACCCAGAAGTTCGCGCAACGCCCCTGCCCCGCCTTCCTTGCCGTCGCCCGCGATGGACAGGTAATTGAGGCTCAGGTGGCTGATCAGCTTCCACGCCGCATCGCCTTGCGCCAACGTGGCGTGAGGGCGCGTCGGTGTAACCGGAGTGCGCACCGATTTGACCGGCCCACCATCGGGCAGATGGAACACATCATCGCCGCCTGCCGCCAGCAGCATGGGTAGGTCACGGTTGGAACATAAGGCTTCAACTGCCAGCTGATCCAGCGATCCGGGATAAGGCGCCTGCGCCCGATCCACCAGCGTCAGGTAGACCTCGGACCCCAGATACGAAGTTCGCACCCCGCGCAGACGCTCTTTTTCATTGCGCTGCCGCATCCGCCGTTTGACGGTGTAATAGGCCGAGTGATTGTCGCCCGCCGCCGTCAGATCGGTGTCGCTGTAGAAGGGACGGAAAGGAATATCTCCTTCCTCTTCAGACTGGATACCGGTCACACGCTCGATCGAGAAAATCTCGTAATCCAACCCCGCCGTCCGGTTCGGCACCACGTGGTGCTGGGTGTCCATCTGGGTGATATGCACCCGGTCGCAGCGGCGGTGAAACAGGTTCACGGCGGGCACCGCATTCAGCGAAAACGCCGCAGGTGTGACCGCCGGGGCCACGTCGCGCATGCCGTCTTTCAGAAGAATGTAGATATCGACATCCGTCCCCGCCGATTGCTGCAGCGCGGGTTTCAGCCCCGTCAGTTCCACAAACAGGAATCGCTCCGGCATGGCGAAATATTCCTGCAACAGGCGGTAACCGTCGAAAGACTGGCGCGGGGTCGGCAACAGCGCCTCGTCCGGTTCGAACCCTTTGGGCACCACATCCGCGTCGGTCAGGCGCGTCGTCCAGTCGGCGCGGCGGTCGGTGGAACGCCCGGTCAGACCAACGCATTGGGTGGCCAGCAATTCGTGCAGCGCCCAGGGTTTGCCGCTTTGCGTGTCCAGATGCAGCACAAGGCTGTCCATCTCAAGCTCAGCCATCGGCTCGCCATCGGTTCGGTTCAGCCGCAACCGGATGCCCGCGCGGGCGTCGGTGTCGCGGGCCACACCGGCGGCCACCAGCTCTCCGCGACCGTCGATATATTCCGCCTCGGAAATCTCGATAGGCCAGAGTGTCAGGTCCGATGCGGTCGAAAACTCACAGGCCGTCTGTTCCCCTTCGGCCAGACGCGCCCGCAGGGTGGACCCCCGGGCAATCGGATACCCCTCTTTCAGCGCGGCATTGCCCACATCCGGCTCAAGCTGCGCGATCATCATCGACGGCGTCGGGGCCAGATAATGCGGGTAGACAATCTCCAGCAGGTTCGAGGTGAAGGTCGGGAACTGCATTTCCAGCTCCAACTGCACCCGCGCGGCCAGAAAGGCGCTGCCTTCCAGCAAACGTTCCACATAGGGATCGACCACCTCGATCCCCTCCATCCCCAGCCGCGAGGCGATCTTGGGATAGGCACTGGCAAACTCGGCCCCCATTTCCCGCAGAAAGGCCAGTTCGGTTTCGTAATGTTTCAGCAGTCGCGTATCCATGGCGTCTAACTCCGCTCAATCGCGACTTCGCCGGTGGTCACATCGACCCGGCTGCGCAGATAGAGTTCCAGCGGCATCGGCTGTGCCCACATCACGGCGCGGATGTCGAATTCGACATGCATCTCGCCCGAGCGGTTTTCCGACCGCAGATCAACCGCGACCGAACCTTTCACGATCCGGGGTTCGAACACCTCAATCGAATCCGCAATGGATTTCTGGATGCGCTGCGCCTGCCTCAGGGTCGAAAACGCGCCCGAGGTTTCGCGAATGCCGTAGTTCAACACGGATTTCGACGCGTAGGGATAAACATCTTCGTCGATCAGATCGGACTGATCGGTGGTATTAAGCAACATGGACAAATCGCGCTGGATAATCTCTCGCAGACGGCCAACATCGATGACACGTGCATCGCGCCCTTCTTTCTTCTGATCCGGAGCGTTATCGGTCAGCCGATCCAGAAGCGAAGGCTGCAATCGTTCGGCAAGTGTCTTTTCAGCCATCTCCTGCCGCTTCCTCGGCCTCCACGGCGACGTCCAGTACCAGTTCGCGAATATCCAACAATGCGACGTCAGATTTATCTGTCGCCAACAATCGCTGTCCAAGGCCGACAAAAGTATCCGCACCGGCATCAGACCAGCTTGTCGCCCGCGCCAGACGCGTCGCATCGTCGCCCTGTTCGGTGGTGCCGGCATAACGCGTCGGGATCAGCGCCGCGACCTCGCCTCCGCTGGCGACGGTCAGCGTGCACGCGGTCCAGACCGCATCGCGCAGATCACTGGGGGGATCGATGTCCAAGCGGACGATCTGTGCAAAGGGCAGCCAGAAGTAACGGCCATTCACGATCACTTCCAGCACCGGTCCCAGACGCATATCCGCATCGGCAATCCATTCGAACGCCTCACCGTTCACAGTGCCCGAGGTTGCCGGGGCGGCGTCGAAGGCGCGCCCGCGCATCTCGGCGGCCTGATCGAAATGACCGCCCGCCGTCAGCTTCTGTGCTTCGATCAGATGGGCCAGCCATTCCTGCGGCTCGCCAAAAATCATCGGGGTCTTTTCCCCCGCAAACACCTTTTCGCGATAGACCTCGCAGATGATCGCCTCGCGATAGGTTTTGGCCATCATCGTGGCAGCTTCATCCATCTCGGCGCTCAGCTTCAGCTGGGTGATCGCGCGTTTCCAGTCACCCATTACACAGAGCAGCTGAAACAGAAAAATCCGCAGCTTGGCATCTGCGGGATTGGCGCGGATCTTGTCTTGCAGAGTGGCCAGCGTGGCCGCCAGATCGCCTGATTTAAGATGCTCTTCCGGCGTCATGTAACCCTCGCGCTGTCAGGATGGTAAAAATGCGTAAAGGCCCCGGCAGCCCACGCCGCCGGGACCCATGGTTTTGCCGGGATTAGCTGACGTCGCCGGTTTCCAGGTTCCACAGGAACTCGGTCGGGGCGCCCAGTTTGCCGGTGTTGAAGTCAGCTTCTTTGTACTGAATCTGGATACCACGATAAGCGATGGTCCAGTTTTCCGACGGGATCGAATCCTCGCCGCCATCGACCGAGTAGCTGTCGATGATTGCGTGGCGCAGGGTGAAGATCAGATAGGGCTCCATGCCTTTCTTGTCGTCATCGCCCGACCGGCACAGATGAACAGTCATCTCTTTGGTCGCCTTGCCCGATGCAACATACAGCATCAGCTTGGGGGATGCCTTGCTCAGCTCGGTTGTCATGGTGACTTTGCCGAAGTTGGCGTTGGCATAGCCACGCTGGGTGGTGCCCAGGTCGGCCATGTCCAGGGTGCGGGCAACTTCCCATGCCAGCGTCTTACAGGCGATCCAGTCCTTGTGACCTTTCTCACGTGCTTCACCGGGGATTCCGTCGATTTTTACGAATACGTTTTCCATTTTGCCTTCCTCTAAGGTTTATGGTTCCGGTCTACGGAAATGTCGGCCCGGCGGCAGTGAAACAATTCACATCCCGCCAGGTTTTTTTACTTTTATGCGCCTTTTTCTGACGGAAGTTTCGATACGAGACGTAGCGAGACCGACAGACCTTCAAGTTGATAGTGCGGACGCAGGAAGAACTTGGATGTGTAATATCCGGGGTTGCCTTCCACGTCCTCTACGACGACCTCGGCCGAGGCCAGCGGCTTGCGGGCTTTTTCCGCTTCGGCCGAGACATCTGCGTTGAAGTCCACATACTGGTTGATCCAGTCCTGCAGCCAAGTTTCCATGTCCTGACGGCTTTTGAACGAACCCACTTTGTCGCGCACCATGCATTTCAGGTAATGCGCGAATCGGCAGGTCGCGAACAGATAAGGCAGGCGCGCGGCCAGGTTGGCGTTCGCGGTTGCGTCCGGATCGTCATATTCGGCCGGTTTGTGCAGCGACTGCGCGCCGATGAAGGTCGCCGAATCGCTGTTCTTGCGGTGGATCAGAGGCATCATGCCGTTTTTGGCCAGTTCCGCCTCGCGCCGGTCCGAGATCGCGATCTCGGTCGGGCACTTCATGTCCACGCCGCCATCGTCGGTCGGGAACGTATGCGCGGGCAGGCCTTCGACCGTACCGCCGCTTTCCACACCGCGAATGCGCGAGCACCAGCCGTATTCCTTGAACGAACGGTTGATGTTCACCGCCATGCCATAGGCTGCGTTCACCCAGCTATAGCTTTCGCTGTTGGCACCGGTGGTGTCTTCCTCGAACGCGAACTCTTCAACCGGTTCGGTTTTCGAACCATAGGGCAGACGACCCAGGAAGCGTGGCATCGCCAGACCGACATATTTGGCATCTTCACTGTCCCGCAACGACCGCCATGCGGCATATTCCGGGGTCTGGAAGATCTTGGTCAGGTCACGCGGGTTGGCCAGTTCCGACCAGCTGTCCATCTGGAACAGGCTGGGCTTGGCCCCGGTGATCAGCGGCGCATGGGCTGCCGCCGCGATCTTGGACATCTCACCCAGCAGCTCGATATCCTGCGGGCTGTGGTCGAAATGGTAATCCGCAACCAGCGTCCCGTAAGGCTCGCCGCCAAACTGACCGAATTCCTCTTCATACAGCTTCTTGAAGATCGGCGACTGATCCCACGCGGTCCCTTTGAACTTGCGCAGGGTCTTGTGCATGTCCTTTTTCGAGATGTTCATCACGCGGATTTTCAGCATCTCGTCGGTTTCGGTGTTGTTCACCAGATAATGCAAACCCCGCCACGCGCTTTCCATCTGCTGGAAATCCGCGTGATGCAGGATCAGGTTGACCTGCTCGGTCAGCTTCTTGTCGATCTCGGCGATGATCCCTTCGATCGAACGCAGCGCGTCGTCCGAGATCAGGCCGGTATTGGCCAGCGCCTGTTCGGCCAGCGTCTTGACCGCGCTTTCAACAGCGGTTTTTGCCTGATCCGATTTGGGGCGGAACTCTTTGGTCAGCAGCGCCTCGAATTCCGAGGATCCAAATGCTGTCGCGCCTTCGGCGGCTTCTACCTTGGCTTCTTCTTCGGCCATCTTTTACTCCTCCTCGGCGGCGTCGCCGCCCGGTTTGGGCTGGGCTGCCAGTGTCTTCAGCAGGCTCGGGTCCTGCATGATCTTGGAAATCAGATCCTCGGCCCCGGTCTTACCATCCATATATGTCATCAGGTTGGACAACTGCGTGCGCGCATCCAGCAGCTCTTTCAGCGGTTCGACCTTGGCGGCGATGGCCGCCGGGCTGAAATCATCCATCGATTCAAATGTGATATCCACGGCCAGATTACCCTCACCCGTCAGGGTGTTCGGCACGGTAAAGGCCGCGCGCGGGGCCATCGACTTCATCCGGTCATCGAAATTGTCGACATCGATCTCCAGAAACTTGCGGTCGGCCACGGCGGGTTGTTCGACCTCGGACTTGCCCGCCAGATCGCTCATGACGCCCATGACAAAAGGCAGCTGTACCTTCTTCTCGGCCCCGTACAGTTCAACATCATATTCGATCTGAACCCTCGGAGCCCTGTTCCGGGCTATAAATTTCTGTGAACTGTCAGCCATCTGATGCTCCTCGATTCATCCATCAGTTTTTACTTGCAATCCGCTGTACCGGCGCAGCCGGACCGGATTAATAATCGTCGTCGTCCTGCTTGAGACCGCCAATCTGACGGACCTCATCCAGACCTTCCTTCGCCATGTCTTCGATAATCGTCAGAAAATCGGCATTAACAAGGCGCTTTGCACGTTCCAGCAGGACCGGCAGCGGGCTGGACGGCTCGCAGCGTGCATAATAGTCCATGATGCGATCCAGCATCATCGTGACATCATCGGGCGAGTTGATCGCACCGCCCCCCGACGGCCCCGGTGCAGCAGCCCGCGCCGCCGCCGGGGCAGCGCCCGCGTCGGTGTCACCGGCATCATCCTCGTCCACCTCGCCCACATCGGCATAGCGCGCCAGCGCCTGTTTGATGTGTTTCAGGACATCGGTCAGCGGCTCAAGGTCCGGGCCTTCGCCGGGTGTCTTGTCGGAAAAGACCGCATCGATTGCGGCCACATCGTCCAGCGCGCCCGCAACCGCATCGGCATTGGCCGCCAGAACCTCATCATCGGTATCCTTGAACGCCGCCGCGACGCTGGTGGCATCGGGAATGTCGTCCATGTCCGGCGGCATGTTGATCTTGCCCTCGGCCACCTCAAGATGGCGCAGGGTCATGTGGCCAAACATCCGGCTTTCGGTCAGGCCGGTGCGGCGCAGCGCCCGCACGATGCGATCGGTCGAGGCCAGCCCGCGCACTGCATTGATCCGCATCGTGGCATCGCCGTCGTCTTCGTCCAGTTCAGGGTGGCAGCTGTCCCAGAAATCTTCCAGCAGCGATTTCACATACCCGACCGAGGTCGCAAAGGCGGGCAAGCCCTTGGTGTGCAGAACCGCCTCGGCCAGATAGACCGCGGCGCGCAGGTCGTGGCTTTTGTCCATGACCGCCAGCGATTTGCCTTCGACATCGCCCCAGTCCTGTTCTTCCGCCGCGACAACCTCGTCGCCCATCTGACGTTCTTCGCCGGGCTGCGCGGCAATCTCCAAATCTGTGAACGCAGGATCGTATTCCAGATTCTCGCCGCTCGGGGCATCATCCCCCCTGGGTTCCAGATAAGACGTTAGATCCATTTTTTCCCCGTTCGCATCTGACTTTTTCGTCGATTCTTGTTCTCTTGCACCGCTTAGCGCAGCGTGTGGTCCCGTGTGTATGAATTTGTTCACAGGAGTTAAAGACTGGCAAACACTTTGCTATTTATCTGCATTCTGTGTGGTTAATCCGCCGCATTGGCCCGGTTATGTCGAACTTAACATACATATTCGCCCTTGCGCTACGGGGCGTGTTCAAAACGCCGCCCGGTTCAAGCTTTCACGAACCGCGCAGTTTTATCTTCCCGGTCTGGCCCTGTTGCTGCAATGATCGGACAGGGTCCTGACGTCACCACAGGGCCCAAAATCAATGCCGTCGCACATAAGAACAGGGAACCAAACATGAGACCAGGGATTTTCGCCGCCTTCCTGCTGGCGCTGTCGCCCGTGATCGCGCACGCGGATGAAGGCAAACTGTCGATCGAGCTGAACAAGTTCGAACCCGGTGAAACCGGCGGCTGCCGCGCCTTTTTCCTGTTCCGCAACCAGACCGGCAACAGTTTCGAAGAGTTTGAGATGTCGCTGGCCATTCTGGACGGCAATGGCGTGATCGACCGGCTGCTGTCCATCGACGCGGCCCCCCTGCCCGTCCAGCGCACCGTTCTGAAACTGTTCGAAATCCCCGAGATCGACTGCGCCAACATCTCCGAGGTTCTGCTGCACGACCTGCCTGCCTGCACGCCGCAGAATGCCGAACCCATCGATTGCTTCCCGCTGCTGGCGCTGGACAGCAAGACCTCAGCCAGCCTGGCGCAATAAGCCATGTTGGGGTTTGAAAATCTGGGCACCGGCGGCCCGATCCTGATCGTTCTTGGCGCATTGTCTTTGCTGTCGCTGACCGTGATCGCGTTCAAGGTCATCCAACTTGCCCCGGTCCGATCCGGCGCAGCGGCGCGCGATGCGGCCCTTGTGCAATGGTCGAGTGGAGACCGACAGGGGGCTCAGGCCGCTGTGGCATCCGGCATATCCCCGGCAGACCGGGTTTGCGCCTACGCGATGCAGGCGCTGATCGACGGCTTCAAGGGCCCGGCCCTGACCGCCGAACTGACCCGGCGCGGCAATCTTGAATTCACGGCAATGAACACATGGATACGGGTGCTTGAGCTGATCGCCATGATCTCACCCCTGCTGGGCCTGCTGGGTACGGTGACTGGCATGATCCAGTCGTTTCAGGAACTGGAACTGGCGCAGGGTTCGGCCAATGCCTCGGTCCTGGCGGGCGGGATCTGGCAGGCGTTGCTGACCACCGCCGCCGGGCTGCTGGTGGCCATCCCTGCCGCCATCGGGGCATCCCTGCTGTCAGGCCGGGCCGAGGCCGGGGCGCAATCCATCGAAAACGCGGTGGGTCGCCTGATGGTGCTTGAAGAACGCGGCGCGCATTAAGGGGCCATCGATGTCGCGCGAGATCAGCCTGAGCAGACGCACACCATCACGGCCAGTGATCTCACTGGTGCCGATGATCGACGTGATGCTGATTCTGCTGGTCTTCTTCATGGTGACCTCGACCTATCTGAACCTCGACATGATCCCGGCGCTGGCGCAATCCGACCGCCCCGCGCCCGCCTCGGCGACAAGCGGCCCGGATGCCTCGGGCGTTCTGCTGATCCGCATCGGTGCGGATGGCGCACCGCATTTTCAGGGCAAGGCGTTAGAGCCTGAGGCGCTGACACTGCTGTTGCGCGACCGCCTGACCCAGAACGCGGCGACGCAGGTGATCATCCTGCCCACCGGCAGCGCCCGGCTGCAATCGCTGGTCTCGGTGATGGATGTGGTCACGCAGGTGGGTGTCGCCAATCTGCGTGTTGTCCGGCTGGAGGCGCGGCCATGAGGATCACGCGCCCCGCGCCCCGCAATCGCCCCGAGACAATCATTGCCCTGATCGACGTAGTGTTCTTTCTGCTGGTCTTCTTCATGCTGATCGGCCGGATGGATGCAACCGCCCCGTTCGACGTCTCACCCCCCGTCGCGCAAACCGGTGCGGATATGCCTGCGGGCGGTCTGACCCTGTCGGTCAGTATGGATGGAACCTTCGCGCTGGACGGAGCCGAAGTGACCAGCGCGGAGGCCCTGCAACAGGTTCAGGCGGCCTTGAACGAGAACCCCGGCCTGCTGATCCGCATCAACGCCCATCAGGACGCCGCCTTGCGCGAAGTTCTGCCGCTGATCGCGGAATTCGAAGCCTCAGGCGCACGCGATGTGGTTCTGGTCGTCACCCCGCCGGGGCCGATCCGATGAGGCGCGCGCCGCTGATATGGGGCGCGGCCCTGCTATGTTCAGTGGCGCTGCATGCCGTGGCTGGCGTGGTTCTGCTGCACTCGGTCAACCCCGAGCCCGTCACGGAACAGCCCGTGCCCGAAACCCGGATGCAATTGTCAGCGCATCAGGTGACCCAAAGCACCGCCGTTGAGGCGCAGCCCGAGGCCACCACTGCCGAGAGCGAAAGCGCCGAAGGCGCAGAACTGAAACAAGGCGCGATCCCGCAATCCTCGGCCATGGCCATCGCGGCCCCATCCGTTGAACTGCGTGCCGAGGATCAGACCGCGAGCGCCGAGGCCCTGACCCCGGTTCAGGATGCCCCCCTGCCGCTTGAGACCGCCGAGGTCGCGGCCGCACCCCTGATTGCCGCCAGCCTGCCGCTGAACGCGGTTGAGGCCGGGATTGCACCAACCCAAGCGGTGGCCCTAGCGGCCCCCGAAGCGGAAAGCGCGACAGCGGTCGAGGCGCAGCCCGTGGCATTGACCCAGACGGTCCCCGAAACGGAAACAGCCAAGGCCACCGACGTGTTTTCGGCCACGGGCGATGGCCCGGTCGATCCGGTCAGCCTCGCCGCGTTCCAAAGCTTCACAAGGCCCGAGGATGTGGGCCAAAGCGCGCAGGATCTGCGCGACGGGATCGACGGGCTGCTGTCTCAGGTGCCTTGCGCCCGGTTGCAGGTTCAGTTCCAACCCGAGACCAACACGCTGGAGCTGATCGGCCATATCCCCGAGGACGGCCTGCGCGCGCCGGTTCTAAACGCCTTGCAGGCCCGGATGGGTGAAAACATCCGGGTAGCCGACAATCTGCTGATCCTGCCGCGCCCCCAATGCGGCGCGCTATCCGGGATCGCATCCGTCGGCCTGCCGCAATCGACGGACCAGATCACCAACTCGCTTCTGGTGGGTGAGGACGTTCATGCGCGCGAGTTCAAATACACCCAAGGCCAGCAACTGGTGCTGGACCTGACCGGAGCCGATTACGACGCCTATGTCTATGTCGATTACTTCGATGCTGCCGGTCAGGTGATCCACCTCAGCCCCAACAGTTCGGCCCCATTGACGCAAACGCCTGCCAAGGCGGCGCTGAAGATCGGAGCCGAGAAACAGGGCGATCCCGGCCTTTTCATTACCATCGGCCCGCCCTACGGGCAGGAAATCGCCGTGGCCTTCGCCTCATCCGTGCCTTTGTATGAAGGGGAACGGCCCCTTGCCGAACCCGCCGGTCCGTATCTGGATTTCCTCAGGCAACGCGTTGCCGATGCCCGTGCCGAGGATGCGGATTTCAAAGGTGAGTGGGTCTATTTCTTCATAACGACCGCCGCCCGCTAGGCTCAGGCGGTCTGTACAGGATCAGACTGCAGGGCGGAGGCGCGTTTCATCATGATAACCGACGCCGGATCACCGCCGCGCAAGCTGTCGGCCTTTTGGAAGGCGGCGATAGCCTCGGCAAAGCGTTCGGCGCGGAAGTGGGACAGACCGGTCTGATACGCGTCGATCCAGTCGCGGGGCCCGGTGAAACTGTCTGCCATGGCGATCAGTTCAAACACCACCAGTTCCTTCGACCGGCCCATGATCTCAACCGTGTCCAATTCGCGCACCACGATGGACTCGCCCGCCTCGCGCCTAGTTTCGGGACCGATGATGATCGAGCTTCCGTAGCCCTTGTTGGCCCCTTCCAGGCGGCTGGCCACATTCACAACGTCACCAATCGCGGTGTAGTTCAACCGCTGCTCGGACCCGATATTGCCGACCAAGGCCTCACCGCTGTTCAGCCCGATCCGCACCCGCAGCGCATTGTCGTTTTCGCGTTGAAGGCCCGATTTTTCCACCACATCGATCAGTTCAAGCGCCGCGCGGCAGGCATGTTCGGCGTGATCCGGGTTCGCCCGGGGCGCGCCCCAAAAGGCCATCACCGCGTCGCCGATGAACTTGTCGATAGTCCCGTCATGCCGTTCGATGGTGGATGAGGCCGCGCTGAAAAACGGCTCCATCAGCTCCACGATCTTGGGGCCGTGCTTCTCGGTCAAACCGGTGAAGCCCGACACATCGCAGAACAGAACCGAGATCTGTTTGGTCTCACCACCGGGCTGGGTCTTGATCCCTTCGGCCACCAGCATCCGAACCAGATCGGTCGGCACGTATTTGCGGAAGGCCGACAGACCCACCGCCATGCTGGCCGTTGCCGCCGACAGGTTCTCCAACTCGGTCAGGCGCGAGGGGCGGCGCGAGACCTGTTCGACGTCAAACCGTTCGATCCGGCTCAGGTCCTCGGCCACGCGGGACAGCGGGTTCGCCACCACGTGGCGCACGAACCAGATCGCCAGACCGATGGCCACAACCACGACCCCAAGCAGGATGTAGACGAGATTGACCAGCGTCCGGTCGATCCCCGACAAAAAGGCGGATTCAGGGATCACCGTAGCAACCCGCCAGCCGTAAAACCCAAGCGGCGTCAGCGCCACCGCATAAGGCACATCATCATAGACGATCCGCTTGGTCACCGGGCCGGGCGTCTTGTTTTCCGCATCCGCCATCAGCCGTTCGCCCGAGATCTTGGCAACCTCATACAGCTCCCCCTCACCCATCCGGGCCGGTGTGACCTCGTCCGCCTTGGGATCGGGAATGGCGATCACCTTGCCATCGGCGTTCAGGATAAAGGCCGCGCCAAACTCGCCCGGGCGCAAGGAGCCCAGAAAGCGCGACAACCGGTCAGTGTCGATGGCCACAGCCAAAACACCCTGCCGCTGACGGCGCACGTCAATTGGACCGGCAAAGGCATAGACGGTCTTGTCGCTGTCCGGCAGGTCCCGGACCTCGATCCAGTCGGGCGTGTCACGGGTTATGAAATTACGGTACCAGGCATGCGCGCGTGGGTCGTATCCGGTTTCGGTAAAGCTGCGTTCCTCGAACTGAATATCGCCGGGGATGAAGATGTAGCGATCCTTGCGCAGTTGCCGATCGCGGATATTCTCGTCGATCTCGATCATCTCCAGCCCGCTGTCGCCCAGGCGATGGGCGGCAAAGAAATTGCCGTCGGGCCAGCCGAAGGTGATCCACGAGATATTGGGCTGCGCCTGCAGCTGCGACAGAAACACGAACTCGCGCTTGTCGGCCTGACGGGTCTGGATGACGTTCTGGATAAAGATGGTCCGCACCGCGGCCCAGGCCGCCTCGGCCGACCTTAGGGTCAGGCCCAGTTCGGTTTTTACGGTATTGGCGATCTGGCCATTGATCTCGGCCGCCAGCATCCGGCTGTTTTCCCGCGCCGTGGTCCACCACAAAGAATGCACGGCAAAGGTCGATACACCGATCGACAGGGCAACAAGTATAGATACGGCGATCCCGACACTGACACGCATTTTGGCTCCACAACGGCCCTTGCCGGCAGGAACAAAACCTCTCTGCCGCAAGGTCGGGCCGAGCTTAGTGGGTGCACCACGCCGTTACCAGTCGGTTGAGTCCGATATCCCAACTTGTTTACTTGACGTTGAACGAAACCGGGTTTCAGGCCAGTGATGCGCAGCCTGTTAGCGCCGCCGCATCGTCATCGATGATCCAGACCGAAGGCGAAAGCGATACATAGTCGTTTTTCTGTAACAAAGCCGCGCAGCAAATCTCGGCCCGTTTGCCCACAAGCGAGCTGCGCGCAACGCCCCCGGCCAGAAAGATTCCATCGGTGGGCAGGTAGGCCACCTTCAATTCACGCAGCAACACGCCGATCAGATGAGCATAGCTGTCAAGCGCCGTGTCGAAGGCTTCGTTTCCGGGTTCGCCGGTTTTGGCGATATAGGGCGTGGCGCTGTCAACGCGCTGCCCTGTGACCAAGGACAGGAACTTGCGGCGGCCACGGCCCGAGAACAGCGTCTCGACCGTGGGAAAGGCTGCGGACAGGCCCGGTTGCACGTCCTCCAGCGCGGCGCTGACCGAGCTATAGAGGCTCGCATGCCCGGCCTCGACCGGCGGGCAGACCGTCCGGTCGCCCAGATCGACCGCCGGGCTGACGTTGAAACCGGTGCCGATCCCCACCACCAGCGCCTGTGGTTGCTCAGAGCCCAGTGGATCATTTTCCATGACAGACAAAAGTTGCGCAGGTTTCAGGTGAAAGGCCGCGTGGCCCAAGGCGGTCAGGTCATTGATCACACGCACCCGCGCGCCCGAAAAGCGCGACGACAAGGCCGCCCCATCAATCACCCAGTCCAGATTGGTCAATCGGCCCTTGTTGCCGCTGACCGGCCCGGCCATGGCAACCACGATCTGGTCGGGGTCGCGGGCACCGACCTCATCGAAATAAGCCAAAATCACATCCTCGAACCTGGCGTAGTCCGCGTTTTTGTAGCCCTTGGCGTTTTCGATCAACGCGGAACCGGCCCCTGTCAGGGCCAGCCGCGTGTTTGTGCCGCCAATATCCGCAACCAGTCGCATGGGGTCAGTTCAGCCGCTCGCCGGTTTCTTTTGCGAAATACGACACTTTGCTCATGTCGATGGCAAAGTTCAGCATCTCTCCGGCTTTGGCGCTGGTTTCGGCGTGCAGCCGTGCAGTGACCTGCTTGCCGCCCAGTTCCGAGACCACATAGGTATCGGCCCCGGCGGGTTCGACCATATCGACCAGACATTCGGCCTCTTGCACCCCTGCCCCGGCACGGAACCCGGCCTCGGCGATGTCTTCGGGGCGCAGGCCAAGGATCACGTCCTGCGGCAGCGACAACTCGCGCGCATCGTTCAGAACCAGCGTGTCCCCGGACGGGCGCGAAATGGCGATCTGCGTACCGGGGCCGTTCTTGCTGGCTTGTGCCGGGATCAGGTTCATCGCGGGCGAGCCCATGAAATCGGCAACAAACAGGTTGGCCGGGTTGTTGTAGATCTCGGCCGGGCTGCCGATCTGCTGCACGACACCACCCTTGAGAACGACGATCTTGGTCGCCAGCGTCATCGCCTCGATCTGATCGTGGGTCACGTAGACGATGGAGGCATCCAAAGTCTGGTGCAGCTTCTTGATCTCGGTCCGCATCTCGACCCGCAGCTTGGCGTCGAGGTTCGACAGCGGCTCGTCAAACAGGAACAGTTTGGGATCACGCACCAGCGCCCGGCCCATCGCCACCCGCTGACGCTGACCGCCCGACAACTGGCTGGGGCGGCGGTTCAGCAGCGGCTCGATCTGCAGCAATTGGGCCACCTGTTTCAGCTTGGCCTCCTGCGTCGCCTGATCGACCCCGCGCACCTTCATGCCAAAGGTTATGTTCTTGGCCACCGACATGGTCGGGTACAGCGCATAGGACTGGAACACCATCGCGATGTCGCGGTCCTTGGGGCTGACATGGGTCATGTCATTGCCGCCGATGGACAGCGTGCCGCCGGTGATCTCCTCCAACCCCGCGATACAGTTCAGCAGGGTGGACTTGCCGCAGCCCGACGGCCCGACCAGCACCAGAAAATCGCCCGGATCGATCGAGATGTTGATGTCCTTGAGAATCTCGGTCGCGCCGTAATTCTTATAGAGTTTGTTGATGTCGAGAATAGGAGCCATGGGTCTTATCCCTTCACAGAACCAGCGGTCAGGCCGCGGATGAAATACTTACCGGCAACGACATAGACAAGCAGCGTCGGCAGCCCCGCGATGATCGCGGCGGCCATGTCGACGTTGTACTCTTTGACGCCGGTGGTGGAGTTTACGATGTTGTTGAGCGCCACGGTCACGGGCTGCGTGCCCGCCTGGCTGAACGACACGCCGAACAGGAAGTCATTCCAGATCTGCGTGAACTGCCAGATCACGGTCACAACGATGATGGGCAGTGACAGCGGCAGGAAGATCGACCAGAAAATCCGCAAGAACCCCGCCCCATCGACGCGCGCGGCCTTGGTCAGCTCGGCTGGGATGGTGACATAGTAGTTGCGGAAAAACAGCGTGGTGAAACCCAGCCCGTAGATCACGTGGACGAAGATCAGGCCCGGAATGGTTCCGGCGATGCCCATCATGCCCAGCAGGCGCGCCATCGGCAGCAGAACCACCTGGAACGGGATGAAGCAGCCAAACAGCATCAGCGAGAAGATGATGTTCGCGCCTTTGAACCGCCACTGCGCCACGACATAACCGTTCAGCGCGCCCAGCAGGGTCGACAGGGCCACCGCTGGCACCGCGATCAGGACCGAGTTCCAGAAGTAAGGCCGCAGGCCCTCGCATTGGATACCGGTACAAGCCCCGGACCAAGCGGTTTTCCAGGCATCAAAACTGACTTCGCGTGGTAGCGAGATCAGGGACCCGGTGCGAATTTCCTCAAGGCTTTTCAGCGATGTGGTTAGCATCACAAAAAGCGGCATCAGGTAATACAGCGCAAACAGGCCCAGCAGGACATAAAGCAGCCAACGCAGGGCAATCTTGCCAAAGGCGCTCTGTTGGCGGGTTTGGGTTTGGGGCATCGACAGATCAGTCATTTTTCGCCCTCAGCTCTGAGTAAAGGTAAGGAACCACGATGGCAAAGACGACCAGCATCATGATCATCGCGGAGGAGGCCGCCTGACCAATATCGCCGCGCGAAAACGCCATGGCGTACATATAGGTCGCGGGCAGGTCAGTCGCATACCCCGGACCACCGCCGGTCAGGGCGATGACAAGGTCAAAGCTCTTGATGGCCAGATGCGCCAGAACGATGAAGGCGGACAGGAAGATCGGGGCCATCGACGGGATGATGATCGCCGTATAGATGCGCCATGTGGGGATACCATCGACCTGCGCGGCCTTGATGATCTCACCATCCACCGACCGCAGACCAGCCAGAAACAACGCCATGACAAAGCCCGAGCTCTGCCAGATCGCGGCCATCACAATGGTGTAGATGGCGTAATCGGGGTTCACCAACCAGTCGAACTCAAAGTTTGTGAAGCCCCAGCCCTGCACCATGGATTCAATGCCCAGACCTGGGTTCAGTATCCACTTCCACGCTGTGCCGGTGACGATCATCGACAGCGCCATCGGGTAGAGGTAGATCGTGCGGATCGCCCCTTCGACGCGGATCTTCTGATCCAGCAGGATGGCCAGCAGCAGGCCCAGCACCATCGCAATCACGATGAACAGCGCGCCAAAGATATACAGGTTGTTGATTGCCGTATCCCAGCGCGGGGAGTCAAACAGGCGTTCATATTGGATGAAGCCGTTGATCTCGTATTTCGGCAGTAGTTTCGATCGGGTCAGTGACACCCAAGCCGTCCATCCGATAAAGCCGTAGACAAAGATCAATACGGCAATGAACGACGGTGCCAGCACCACCTTGGGCAGGTGGTTTTCCAGCCATTCGGACATTTTAGCCTCCGGGGAAAGGTGCTCTGCCCCGTCAGTATAGGGGGCAGAGCGATTTGGATCAGTAGCTGTTTGCCACTGCGGTCGCCAGTTGCTGAACTGCGTCAGCCGACGACATATCCGAGTTGAAATGCGCGGTCACAACATCGGTGATCGCACCGGACTGCGACCCGCGCAGCGCCATGCCGTGGGCATAAGACGGCAGCAGCGAACCTGCGTCCGAGGTCGAGCCCATGTCTTCGGCCGACAGGTTGGCGCAGATGTCAAAGTCATCCAGCGCAACGTCGGTGCGTGCAGGGATCGAGCCTTTGTTCAGGTTGAACACTTTCTGGAAGTTCGGCGCAACGATCAGCTTGGCCAGCAGGTCCTGACCGGCTTTCTTGTCATCGCCGTCCACGTCGAACATGGCAAAGCTGTCAACGTTATACAGGTAGCCGTCACCGGGGGTCGAGGCACACAGGAAGTCCTCGCCGGGCTTCTTGCCCGCCGCCAGAAACTCACCCTTGGCCCAGTCGCCCATGATCTGGAACGCCGCTTCGCCGTTCATGACCATCGCGGTGGCAAGGTTCCAGTCGCGGCCCGAGAAGTTCTCGTCCACATAACCGCGCAGGGTGCGCATCTGGTCAAAAACCTGAACCATCGTGTCCGAGGTCAGCGCGTCGGGGTCCAGATCAACCAGAGCTTTCTGGAAGAACTCGGGCCCGCCAATGCCCAGAACCACGGTTTCAAAGACGGTCGCATCCTGCCACGCCTGACCACCATGGGCCAGCGGGATCACACCAGCGGCCTGCAGCTTGTCAGCGGCGGCGTTGAACTCGTCCCATGTGGTGGGCATTTCGATGCCATTGGCCGCCAGAACGTCTGCGTTAGCCCAAATCCAGTCAACGCGGTGCACGTTCACAGGTGCCGCGCACCAGGTGCCTTCACACTGCATGTGACCGGCGATCGAGGCGGGCAGCACATCGGCCCAGCCTTCGGCCTCGGCCACGCTGGAAATGTCGGCCAGAACGCCCTCTTCGTACCATTCCTGAATGGCAGGGCCTTTCAGCTGAACGGCGGTAGGCGCGTTACCGGCCAGAACGCGGGCACGCAGCGCGGTCATCGCCGCATCACCGCCGCCACCGGCCACCGGCATGTCGGTCCATGTACCGCCGTTCGAGGCGAACTCTTCCTGCAGAACGGCCACCGATTTGGCTTCACCACCCGATGTCCACCAATGCAGAACTTCGGCCTGCGGCTCGGCCACAACAGACGACGCGGCCGCAATGGCCAGTGTCGAAACGGTGGCAAATGCAAAACGATTCATTATGTGTCTCCTCCCTGAGAACTCAGTGACTGCGAAAAGCAGCGATGGCTGCATTACTGCGACCGGATCATCATCTGGCAACGCAGAATCCGCGACGAATGCGTGCCACTGCCCAAATTTTCACCGCTTTTGTTACAGCGTGTTACGTTGACATTGAATCTGTTTCCGTTCGTTACAATGCATGATGTCGGAGGCGCAGAAATCGGGAGGAGAAACCGCGTGAGCATTCCGCGACTTTTGGTGGTGGATGACGACCCCGAGATGCGGTCGATGATGACCCAGTTCATGCATCAGAACGGGTTCATCGCCCTGCCCGCCAGTTCCGAAAGCGAAATCCGCTCGCATCTGACGTCGGGCCGGATCGACCTGATTCTGCTGGACGTGATGCTGGGGGACGAAAACGGGGTCGAGATCTGCGCCCGACTGCGCGCCGAACAGGATGTGCCGATCATTCTGGTCTCGGCCCTGTCCGCCGATCATCAGCGCATGGCGGGGTATGAGGTCGGGGCCGACGACTATATCGCCAAACCCTTCAACCCCCAATTGCTGCTGGCCCGTGTCCGCGCCGTGATGCAGCGCGCAAGGCGCACCCCCTCGCTGGCCTATCGCCGCCGGACCAAGAGTTTTCGGTTCAACGATTGGAGCTATGACGGCAAGCGCGATGAGGTGCATTCGCCCGAGGGCTATCTGGTATCCCTGTCGCAACGGGAAACCGCGCTGCTCAAGGTGCTGTTGGCCAACCCGCATATCCCCCTGACCCGCGATGAGATCGCCGCCGCGCTGGATGTCACCGGCAGCGCCGACAAGCCCGAGGCGCAGGGCCGCGCCATCGACATGCTGGTCGGGCGGCTGCGGTCCAAGATCGAGGCCAACCCGAAAGACCCGCAGATGCTGCGCACCGAACGCGGGGTCGGTTATGTCTTCGCCGCCGAGGTTTCGGTGGAAGAGGACGCATGACAGCGCGCGCCCCGCGCCTGCGCAGCCTGGGCTGGATCTGGACCGGGGCGGCCTTTGCCTCGGGCCTGCTGGCGGCGGGGCTGTGGTTCGCCTCGGCCCGCGCATGGGAGGATTTCCTGACCCGCGCCTATGTCGCGGGCTTCGCGGTCTACGAGGATCTGCGCATCGGCCAAATCCCCCCGCCGGGGATCACCATCACCCCCCTGCCCGCCCAGGCCGCAGCGCTGGCCGATGCCGGGCTCTTCGAGCAACTACCCGGCCTGTCGGACCGCAGTTTTGTCACCAACCTGTCGATCCTGACCGACAACACCGCCCCTCTGGCCGGGCGCGAGCTGACGCTGGCGGTGATGTCCGACCGGCTGGTTTATCCGGTCTCGGATATCATGTCCGGCATTGACCAGACCCCCCCCGAAAAACTGGCCAACCTGACCCGCCTGCTGGCCACCTATTGCAGCGAGCCGATCCTGATCGCGCAATTCGGGCGCAGCCCCTGGCAGCGGGTCGATGGCACCGGGGTCTGGGGTTGCAAAGCCGCCCCTGCCGATCTGCGCCTGCCCGCCATTCTGGCCGCGATAGTGGCGCTGGCGGTCATTCTGACCTCGGTCGGCAATGTCTCGGACAGCTTCACCCGTTTCGCCACCGCCCTGCACGACCGCAAACGCCGAGGCGGACCAAACAGCTATGACGCCGACGGCCCGGCAGAACTGCGTGAGATCGTCTCGGCCGTGAACGCCCATCTGGATGACGAGCGGATGCAGTTGGAAAAGCGCGCCACGGTTCTGTCCGGCGTCAGCCATGACCTCGGCACCCCCGCCACCCGCGTTCGCCTGCGCGCCGCGCTGATTGCCGATGACGAGCTGCGCGAAAAGCTCGAGGCCGATGTGGACCAGATGACCGGCATGATCGAAAGCGTGCTGACCTACACCCGCTCGGAACTCAGCATCGAAGAGCCGCAGCAAATCTCGCTGACCGCTTTGGTCGAGTCCCTCGTGGCCGATTATCAGGACATGGACCTGCCGGTGACGCTCAGAAAAATCGCTCCGGTCAAGATCGAGGGCGCACCGTCGGTATTCATGTCGCGGCGCGGCCATGGATCCCTGCCGGAAACCCGGCGCATGCTGGTGATGGGGCGGCCTATTTCGCTGAAACGCGCCTTGACCAACCTGATCGACAACGCGCTGAAATACGGTCGCCGCGCCGAGGTGCAACTGGAAACCGACGCCACCACCGCGACGATCACGGTCGAGGACAAAGGCACCGATCTCTCGGTCTCGGATATCGAGGCGCTGATGGCCCCGTTCCGCCGCGGCTCGAACACCGGTTCGTCAGACGGGTTCGGCCTGGGCCTGACCATCGCGGCAACCGTCGCCGAGCAACATGGCGGCGGCCTGAGTTTCGAAGCCGGAGATCAGGGCCTGCGCGCGCAGATACAGATTACCCGGCAATAGGCCTTTGAATGATCGCGCCCGCCGCGGCTTAGCGAAACCAGTACTCCCAGCCGTCGAGGTAATAGCCGATCAGAGCATGGGATTGCAGCGTATTGGGAGCACAGACCAGTAATTAAGGATAGCGTGGCAGCCATTCTAAGTGTTTGCGAAACATCCTCGGGTTTGGATCTGTTGCGAAGTTTCTGACTGAACAAAGAGCTGACACCGAACCCACGGCTTATGCTGCCAGTTCTGCAAATTGACGAAATGGACAGAGTCCGGGCGTGATTTGACCTTTACGGATCATGTGCGTCACTTCGATTCCGTCCAGTGTAGCAGCCGCTGAAGCAAAGGCCTTAAACCCTAGCATCGGTCGCGTGCGCCTCTTGATGAAGCGATGGTCCTGTTCCACGATGTTATTCAAATACTTCCGCCTCACCATCTCAATAGAGATCGGGCAACCAAACCCCTTCAGCATTTTGTTAATGGCTTTAATGCCGGCTGTGTTCGCACCGCTCTTGTCGATGACGATCTTTCGTGGAAGGCCATTGCATTCAAGCATTCGAGCGAAGAATTTCGTAGCGGCAAGTTTGTTCCGACGTCCTGAAAGCATGAAATCCAGTGTCTTGCCGTGTTTATCTACTGCTCGGTAGAGATAGACCCATGAACCTTTCACCCTGATGTAAGTTTCGTCCATCCGCCAGGAGCGGTCACACAGTCCCTTGCGCCTGCGCGCGACTTCGGCGATTGCACTAGCGTATTTTGTCACCCACCGGTTCAGCGTCGTGTGATCTACCGCAACGCCACGCTCAGACATGATTTCTTCTAGATCACGATACGACACGCCATATCGGACGTAGAAGAATACAGCAAAGAGGATCACATCCTTGGGGTATTGCGCGCCTTTGAAGGAGATCATGAGCCGGCTTTCGACTAGTTGGGACTGAAAGCCATCCACATGCTAATCTCAAGCGCGTCAACAGCCAAAACTTTGCAACAGAGCCCACGATAACCCATGCCAGCGCGGTGATCGCTGAGCTTCCACCAAGCCACCATTTCAGATTTTCCAACGTCCCGTTTCGATGCGCTACGATCCATGAAACCGCGACCAGCGCTGTTGAGATGGCGAGAACATAGTAGCTCGCCACCGCTATTTTTCCGAACATCGCCAACCAACTGCCACCCAAGCCGAGCAACATCATGGCCATTGGAAGAACACAGCATGTCGCGACCCCCAGAGCGGAAACCGATCCCAGGTAGCTGAGACTCACATATTTCTTCATCTTTCGCTCCCTGGATACTCCATTTGACTGTGTTGAGGCATCGACGCTGACAGCGTATAACTTCTGTAGCAACTACAGGATCAAGAGAGAGTACTTCACGTGATTGCGATAGGTGAGGCTTCCCGCCTAAGCGGAGTCGGAATAGAAGCCATCCGCTACTACGAACGCGAAGGTATCGTACCGAGACCCGCGCGAGCTCTGAACAATCGTCGCCTCTATTCAGCAAATGATGTGGGTAGACTTCGGTTTTTGAAGAAATCCCGCGACCTGGGGTTTCCTCTATCTGACGCAAAGGCGCTTTTGGAGCTGTCAGAAGGAAGTACCGAAGACTGCCGGTCAGTGAAAGAACTGGCCGTTGCACACATTGCCAGCGTTCGAAGCAAGATTGATGAGCTCAGACGTCTGGAGCGCGCCTTGAGTGAGCTTACGGCCAATTGTGATAGCGGAAACGTTCAATGCCCGATGCTGCAAAGACTGAGAACGATGGATGATATCTGACTCTGGCCGCCGGGCGGAATCACAGAGTCTGAGATTTAGCCAGATCGCGTCAGACCAAGGTCTGTGGTGCGGTAACAGATTGTAGTTCATAGTCGATTTCACGATGAGAGTGAAAGTACCTGACCTAACGATTGGCAATTGGTCGTTGTCGCGAGTGTTTCTTGCGGCCAGCATCGTTGTGATGGGCACTGCTACTGCAATCGTCGGGGTCTGGGTGTCAAATCGAATACAGAACGCAGTCGTGCAAAACTCCGCCAACTCCGCGGCACTGTATATGGAAAGCGTGGTTTCCCCGCTCAGCCAGGAATTGGCACATGGCGACCGACTTTCAGAGCAGGCGAGCCTGGCGCTGGACGAGATTTTTATGACCCAGCCAATGCGTGACCGAATCGTTTCCTACAAATTCTGGAAGCAAGGCGGTGTGATTGCGCATGCCTCGGATACAGACATCATTGGAAACCGTTTCAATCCAACGGATGACTTAAGGCGGGCGTGGAGCGGTGATATCTCCGGCTCTTTCGAAGAGCTTGATCATGCCGAGAGCGCCGCCGAGGCGGCATTGGGGATACCACTGCTTGAAGTTTACAGCCCCATCCGCGAACTCTGGTCCGGCGAAATCATTGCAGTTGCGGAGTTCTACGAAAGAGCTGATCAGCTTGAGTTAGACTTAGCCAAGGCCAGGCGAACAAGTTGGTTGGTCGTCGGTTCCGCATTTCTGGCAAGTACGATTGTTCTGTATTCCATCGTCGCAATTGGTGACAAAACAATTCGACGACAGGGGACTCTTCTTAAACAGCGCCTTACAGAAAGTGAGAGGATGGCCGAGCAGAATGCCCGGCTGCGGTCGCGTGTAGTCGAAGCGTCAGAAAGATATGCCACGCAAACAGATCGGTTCCTCAAAAAACTCGGTGCCGAGCTACATGATGGTCCTGCGCAATACATGTCGCTCGCCGCCCTTAGACTGGAGGCGGCGTTTTCCAAAGAGTCCGAAAGGCCTAAAGAGGCAGAAGAGATTCAGCAGTCTTTGCAAAAGTCTCTGACTGAAATTCGTGCGATATCACGAGGGCTGTCCGCGCCAGATATCGACAGCCTGTCACTCGTCGATGTTGTGAAAAGAGCCGTAGAGGATCACGCCGAACACAGCCCGTTGCGACCGGATGTTTCATTCCTGGGCAGCCAGGCCCCAGAGCTGTCATTGTCCGACAAGCTGTGCGTTTTTCGGTTCCTTCAGGAGACGCTTTCCAATGCCGCGAGATATGCTCCAGCTTCCAAGTGCACTGTTTTCTCTGAAGTGCAGAGCGACTGCATAGTTGTAAAGGTCAAAGACGACGGACCTGGATTTGATAGGTTAGAAGAAACCGCGTTGCGAGACGATGGTGGCCAGGGGCTCATGGGCTTGCGAGATCGGGTCGAGAGTATTGGTGGCAGGTTCGAAGTCGCATCGAAACCGGGCGAAGGCACCACCATTGCTATGACACTCTTTCCCAGAAAGTTAGGCACATCATGACTACATCTGTCGTAATAGCTGATGATCACCCGATATTCAGGGATGGTTTGCAACGCACGTTGGATGAAGCTGATGGTTTCGAAGTTTTGGCCGCTGGGTCCAACGCTGAAGAGGCAATATCGCTGGTCGACTCGCATCAGCCGAACATAGCCATTCTTGACCTCTCGATGCCCGGTGGCGGGATAAGAGCAACACGTGAAATTGTGGCGATGGAAAATCCACCCTTCATCGCAATCCTGACGGTCTCAGAGAACAGCAGCGACGTCGCAGACGCCTTGGAGGCGGGCGCGATTGGGTACATCGTGAAGGGAGTAACCGCGAGCGAACTAACCGCTTCCTTACACAGCATCGCCGCAGGAGAAGGGTTCGTTTCTCCGGGCTTGGCCTCGCGAGTATTGCTTCAAATCAACACTGACAGCAGCACCTCTAAGAACGGCAGCATTCTCGATGACCTTACGCATCGTGAGGAAGAAATACTTCGACGCGTGGCCAAAGGTCTGAGTAATCGTGAAATAGCAGATGGGTTAGACCTTCAGGAAAAGACCGTTAAGCACTACATGACCGCAATTCTATCCAAGCTTCATGCGCGCAATCGGGTAGAGGCAGCACTCATCGCCCATGATGTTTGGAACAAGGGAGACTAACTGCGGTTTCATTGACGACGATGGCGGCCCTCCACAGAGAGAAGCCGCCAACGGATATTCGACTGGTGCTGCTGTTCAGTTAGCAACCGCCTGTAGCCTCCGGCGATCAGAGGCCGTCGCGTTTCTCTCAACAACAGTCCGGTTGTACGGGTCTTTCAACTCGTAACGCCCAAACTCGATCTCCTCTTTCCAACCATTGGCGTAGTTCACTTCGATATTGTTGCCCTGGCGTTCGATTTTCGTGGGGCGACTTCCAGCAGTGCCGCCTTGCCCAGAAGAACTTACGTTGTCGATTGAGATGCCATTGGCCAAAGACCGAAGCCGCGAGACGTCAGCACCGGTCGCGGGGCGTTCCTCAACAGTTCGGTTCTGAGCATTCTTTCTCTCATACCGCCCGTTTTCGATCTCCTCCTTGGTTCCGTCGGCGTACCGCACTTCAATGCCGTTAGCGTTTGTTTCGACCTTCGTTATCCCAGCCGAACCCGACGGTTTGCCACCTGCGTGAGACCGATCCTTCTTTCCGCTGCCTTTGTTGGAGCGTTTGGAGTCATCATCGTCATCGTCATCATCGTCGTCGTCGCGACCACCTTTGCCCGATCCCGAATTGTCGTCCCGGTCATCATCTCTGTCGTCGTCGCGATCATCGTCTCTATCGTCATCCCGGTCATCGTCACGATCATCATCTCTGTCGTCGTCACGATCATCGTCGCGACCATCCCCGTCTTTTCCCTTGCCGCTTTTGGCAAAGGCATATGACGGTTCAAATTGTAGGCGACCATCGGCATCGAACACTGGCACATAAGGTGTCGCCGCGATCAACGAAGCCAACGCCGCAGTACTAAGAAGTTGACCCAGCTTTCTTTGTATTTTCATTTTCGCCTCCAAATTTGAGCATCACGATCAGCTACGTTGGAGACAGGTTACTTCTGGTTCGGCTTTCCCACATCGGGCTTAGGTCTGACGAATTTCAAGCCCAACGTCTTAGTCAGATCAGTCATACCAATAGAGTTTTGCTGAGCCATGTGACCAGTTCAGTGGGAAGTAACCCCGTCACCTTTCAACTCGTCATCAGGTTCGAGGTGAATGACAAAGACGGAACCTGGATACAAACGATCCAATTCTTCCTCAATGTCATTGCATATATCGTGCGCCGCGCTGACTGGCATTGTGCCGTCCACAACAAGATGAAACTCCACGAAGATGACATTCGCGGATCTGCGCCCTTTGAGGTCGTGGTACTCTAAGGCTGCGCCGAGATTTGCTTCGATTGCGTTGGAAACAGTCTGCAAGTCATGGTCCGAAAGCGTCACATCCATCAGGCCATCGACGGACGACCGAATAACTTTCCATCCCTCCCACAAGATGTTCAGTGCAACAAGAATTGCCAGGATCGGATCGAGGATCAGCCAGCCGGTGGCAAGCGCCAGTATCAGACCTGCGATGACACCAACTGAAGTCATGACATCCGTAAAAATGTGCCGGGAGCTCGCCTCCAATGCAGGCGAACCCTCCCGCCTCCCGATTTTGAGCAATAGGTAGGCCCATGCGCCATTCACACCCGTTGCAATGACATTGACGATGATGCCGAGCAGCGGCGCATCCTCCAGATGCGGGTTTGGGAGCGCCAGCACAGCTTCTCTGATGATCAAGAACGCCGCCAGCACAATCAGCACGCCCTCGACGACAGCGGAAAGATACTCGGCCTTTTTGTGACCAAACGGGTGGTTTTCATCAGGGGGTTTATTGGCAACCCGAACCGCAAAGTATGCCAGCAACGCCGCAACGACATTCACGGTGGATTCCATTGCGTCCGACAACAACGCGACCGAGCCTGTCAGCCACCAAGCCAACAGTTTTAGGGCCAGTACCGCAATGGATATCGGAATGGACCAAAGAGCGATCTTTTGTGTCATTTGGCCGCGACCCTCAGTCAATCATGAACAGAAACTCGGGTGATTGGTGAGCTCCGATTTTCAAAACGTAAAGCAGGTGTTTGGTGAAAAGGGAATAGGCCTCACAGCCTCCTACTGGCGACCGGCAACAGCATTTGGTCCCCGCAGCATGGCGCCGAACGACTGTTACTCGGATGGAAGCCCTGTCGACGAAACAGGAACAGCTTTGAGATAGGCGGCAATCGCCAAACGGTCCTCATCCGTGAGGCGCGATGTGTTCTCGATGACGTCCACCATCTCACCACCTGCGCTGTCATAATCCGGCGTGAAACCGGATTTCAGGTACTCGGCGATATCAGCCTCGGACCAATCAAGCTGGTCTGAGGTCAGGCCGGGGATACGTCCCTTTCCGCTGGGGTTTGGCGCTCCCGTCAACCAAAGGTTGCGCTTCATACCCCCTAAGCCGTTGCGTGGCGTATGGCATTCGGCGCAGTGACCCAACGCCTCCACCAGATACCGGCCTTGCCTTTGTTGGTTGGTCAGATCACCTTCGACCACCCAATCTGGCGAGGTGAACAAGAGCTTCCATACCCCCAATCCGCGCCGAACGTTGAAGGGAAAACCTACCTCATGCGCCGCATTTTCGGCTGAATCCTCTGGCAGAGTGCCGAGGAAGGCATGGAGCGAAACAACGTCCTCGTCCGACATGTTGGCGTAAGATGTATAAGGAAAAGCTGGAAAATAGTGCTGCCCTTCGGGTCCGGTTCCATGGATCAGGGCATTGGCCAGATCCAGGGCAGACCAGGACCCGATTCCATTGTTTGGGTCACTGGATATGTTGGGAGCAATGAATGTGCCGAAATCCGTCTCAAACCGACGACCACCAGCGAGTATGAGCTTGTCTTCACCGACCGCATCCGGCGCCGAATGACACGATGCGCATCCGGCGGCGTGGAACACGATTTCACCTCTGGCGATATCTGGGTTCAAACCGTCGAGTTGAGACTGATCCATTCTTTGCGGTCGGGTCAGCACTAAACCGGCCAACCCGACCACAAGTGCAACGAAAGCGGTGAAAAAGAAAAACCGCTTCACGGCTGTCTGCCATTTATTCTTTCGGTGCTCTGTAAGCTTTGTGACATGCCGAACAGCTTCCACCCAGGTCGCCCATCGCAGCTTTCAGGGCTTCAACATCTTGCCCTGCTGCAGCCTGCATCGCAACAGCGGCGTCTGCCATGGCCTGCCCTTTCGCACCAACGTCAGGGAAGTTTTCCCAGATTGCCGGAAGGGCCCGGGTCGATGGATCGGACACATTGTCAGATCCCTGGGGCCACATCGCGGATTGGTCGATCTGCGTTAGCACAACAAGGTTGTTTGCAGCCCGTGTTGCGGCCTCGGCATCATAATCTACCTCGCCTTTGGCCATGCCGCCAAGTGTACCAAGATTGAAGGCATAGAGCTGCATGATCGAGGTTCGAGCCTTCACAGCCGGGTTTTCACTTTCGTGGGCGATGGCTGTGCCAATTGCGGCCAATGACAAAAGTCCCGCTGCGAAGATTGAGAACTGCTTCATCATGATGTGTCTCCCTGTTCAATGCCCGAATGTTATCTTGAACGAATTTTCTTGTAATTGTTTGTTATTGGTCGTCTCCTGTTAATTTATGTACAACGAAAACTGGGACGACATTCGATACGCGCTGGCGGTAAGCAAATACGGCTCACTTAATGCAGCCGCAACGGCAATGGGCGTCACGCACGCCACAGTCTTGCGCAGGGTGGCCGCATTCGAGGAGAGAAATGGCTGCCGGATTTTCCAGAAAAATCCGTCGGGATATTCCGTTCTCCCCGAAGCCAGTGCGATCTTTTCGGCCATGGAAAGCGTTGAAGAAGCGGTGCTTTCGGTGGAGCGGGCAGTTGTCGGAGCAAATCGCTCCCCTATGGGTCACGTGCGCATTACATCGACTGATAGTCTTTGTCAGATTGTTCTCCCTAGAATACTGAACGAAATCTCACGCCTTTACCCAGGTTTGAACCTGACTCTGCTAAGCCAGAACAGCCACCATGATCTTTCCCGACTGACAGCAGACATTGCTGTGCGCCCTTCGATAAAGCTCGGGGAAGGGCTGATCGGGGAGCGTGCAGGAACGCTGTCCTTCGGTGTCTTTGACGATGGTTTCCCAAATCGCAAATGGATGAGGCTTGATGGGGCGTTAAGCCGTTCACTTCCTGCCAAATGGCTAAAGGCGAATGTGAGCGCCGACGAAATGACCAACGGAGCGGACAGTTTTCTGGTGCTACAACAGATGGCTGCGTCGGGAGCTGGTAAAACCTTTCTGCCGTCATTTTTTGGCGACGTGGATACCCGCCTTAAACGGTCACAGGACGTGAATCCTAAGATCGAGGTTGCGCTGTGGGTCGCAACATTAGAAGAAATCTCGCAAACTCCAAGGTTTGCTGTAGTTCAGAAGGCACTAGTCGAACTCCTATCGGAAGCGCTAGCTAAGTGATTTTGTGCAACTGAGACTTTCGAGTTCTATAATTTTTGACTTTCCAAATTTGCAAAGCCCTGTCGGAAACGTTCGCATTGGGCTACTCCAATCAATTATGATTGCTGCGGAGAAGGGCAAAACTGAGCCTAAACTGCACACGGGAAGAATCTAAGGCGATCCGGCTTGAATTGATCAATTCACAAGTTTCTAATCTTCGGGAATTTGGGAGATTTGGGAGAATGAGTATCCTCCGCAGTTTTGCCGCGCCACGGGGCGCAACAGTCTTTCAACCAGGTCAAGCATGTCCAGGCTTCGTCATTCTGTCAGAGGGATCAATTCGTGTAACGCTTACAGGCCCGAGCGGACGCGAAGTGGTCCTTTATCGTGTCACGCCGGGCGACGTATGCCTCCAGACTTTGTCATGCCTGATAAAGGACGAGGCCTACGGCGCCGAAGGTGTTGCAGAGACCGACTTGACCGGGCAACTCGTGCTAGCGCACGAGTTTCGAAACAAACTCGCCGAGGACGCTGAGTTCCGAGATATGATTATGTTGTCCGTTTCCTCGCGGTTTTCGGAGTACCAGCAGTTGATTGAAGATGTGGCGCTTACGAACTTCGATGCGCGGCTCGCCAAGGCGTTGATAAGGCTTGCGTCTTCAGACAGCAGGGTGAAGGCAACCCACTCCGAACTCGCAAGCGAAACAGCCTCAGGTCGCGCCTACGTTTCTCGCAGATTGGCGGAGTTCGCGAAAAAAGGCTGGGTAAAGCAGCATGAGGACGGCATAGCCATACTTGACCGCAAGGAACTGGAACATGTTGCCGCAGGTTAGCGGTGACTCTGTCACCGTCTGTCGACGACGCAAAAGGTTAGAATTGGGCATCAATCAACCAAGGAGGATTTAATGATGTCCAGAAATGAAGGAACACTTGATCGCTCACTGCGTATCATTCTCGGCCTTGTGCTGCTGTCTTTGATCTTTGTCGGCCCTCAGACGATGTGGGGGCTTATTGGCATCATCCCACTCATCACAGGTCTAGTTGGCGTTTGCCCGATCTACTCCGCTCTAGGGATCAAGACGTGCAGCGTGAAAACGAACTAATGGAAGCTGCAAATCTCGGTATTGGGGGCGACGTAACGCCCTCATAAATTCTCATGTTGAAGCCCAGTTCACCTTGGCGTTCTCGGTGCCAACTGGACCGAGGGCGATCTCAGAATCATGCGAACCTCGTAGGTCCGCTTCGGGCTGCGACCTGCCGAATGCAAGTGTAGCATGCCCTTGACTTTGAGTGGTAGGTTTGGGCTCTCCGCTGCCGTTCTCTGCGCCCCAGACAAGCGGCTGGAGGCAGCCCGAAGCGGACATTCGTAACAAGAATTTGCAATTTCCGAGACTGGGTGTAGGTGCGTTTAAACTGCTACATGTATAAGATTGATTTTATAAATTAATATGCTGAAACTTCGCCCAAAAGTTTGCATGCTACAGAGAACCCATCGAACAAACAGGCTCTCAGGCTTCTATACGGTGCCCAATTGCAGTTTACTCCCAATCACCAGCAGACGAGCGCCACGCTTTAGCTTCCGCGTCCCAAACACTGGCCGTAACGCAAGGCGCTGGGTTTATTCCGTCGCAATTGGATCCATGAATACCTGCCACAACAACGCGTTGGCGCCCAAATTCAACGACTGTCCAGCCTTGATTGAGCAAGGAGTGCACCTCTTCACCAACCCAAAAATGCGACATGCATCCGCCAGTTCCGCAATAAAGAGATGCGGCGCTTGAACACGCGAAACCAGACTCATTCAGAACCCAGTCGCGTCGTAGATCTCCGTCGAGATCGGCCCTCTCAACCGCACCCCAGTCTAAGTCAAACTGACCGTCGTTGAACTCCGCGCAGGCCTGTGCCGCCAGATCAACCTTCGCCTGCAAACCGGGCGGAAGTTGCGATACATCAGCCGCGACAGCTGGTGAGTTCCATACTAGACCAGAGACCAGCACAAACCTGGAAACTAAACCTTTCAATTGACGCACTATTTGGGAAGCTGTTTGGAAGGTGGCATCAATTGCACTGATCATATCTGTAGTCCCCGTATTCCAGCCAGTTTACCGAGCCTTCGCTAAAAATCAGAAACTCGGACCTGTCTTCCCCAAGCAGGGCGACGACAAATCCGGCGGGAGGCTCATAGTTTCCAAAGTAACTGTAGGCCGTCATGGCTCTGATCGACTTGCCGTTGACCGTTACTCGCGCGTCCCATTCTCCCTCCGGGTTGTCCAAAATTACCGGTTCGATGACACGCTCTACCGCTCCGCCACCACAATAGACGATGCCTTCTGGGGGTTCGTAGGAGGCCCCCTGGCTAGCACCTGAATCGCAGGCGGAGCGAAGGGATCGAATTGCCGCGCTGGAACCTTTCAAGTCAAAGATTCCGTAGCTGACATCTTGATCAATCATGGACAGGTTAACGGATGCATTGGCCGCGAGCTGTTCCAGTACAAAACCATAATCCTGCTGACTATTGAAACTGACCTCGACAGGATAATTGTCGACGATCTGCACGTCAGCGTTTCCTGCGCCAACCTGAAATGCCCCGACTTCGGTGGTGCCGTTCTTCAAAAATCGAATGGAGAGCCCCTGCTTTTCCACGATGTCCTGGCTATCCTCATACCCAGCCGGAGCAAAGCGGATACGATTACACTGAAGTTCCAGCGTCATGTTTCCGGTCTGAAAAAAAGCATTGGGGTTAGGCCCGGAGTTGAACGACCACTCCGCTGATGCCGTAGTCGACATAACCATCAGTAGCATTCCAATGGAAATCGATTTGAAACTCATTTTCTCTCTCCATGGTGTTGTGGTTCGTACTGTCATTCAGCCAGAGTTTCCGGCCCGTTACTCGGGCAACCAGGTTAGGAAACAGGTGCGCCGTATTCGTTTGCGCCTTCTTGGGAAGGTCGCGTCAGCCACCAGATCATCAGGATGGACAGAACCAATTGAAGAATTGAGACAACAACAATGCCGGTCACGCCCAGGACGGCCGCAGGTCCTCGCAATGCATCGGGGTTTTCGGTCCCTTGCTCCAATACCGAGAAGAACGCCACCCCACCCAGCATAACAAAAAGAGTTACAATGCTGAGCGCCATCGGCAGTAGCAAGTACCAGCCAGGTCGTCCTGTATCGTGCAGCCTCCGCCAACCGGCGGCCAGCATAGGTATGAGAACGGCCAGTTGGAAAACAGAGGACAAAACCCGTAATCCCTGCCCCGTTTCAGGGTTGGTCCCGAATAGGATCGTATCCAGCACAGCTAAAGCCGCACTCACGAGAACCACAAACAAGAAGAACCACCAGTATTCTGAGCGTATAGCCCGACCGGAAAACTGGAAGTATTTCGAGAAACACGTTTTAACGGCTTCACCAAATCCCATTTTTCAATCCTTTCTTAGTTTCTGTGCGGCCTCAGAACGCCTCGCGGACCCAAAAGCACGCCTTCGCCCTTCTGGGTTTTCCCGCCTTCTATTTTTGTTTGAACGCCAAAAACCTATCTTTCAAAAAGGTAGCGAAATTTACGCGCGGAAAAAATGTTGATTTATGAAAAATAAGATTCAAACATGCGAATTCGACTAAGCTTTATTTGACCCACGTTGTTATCGGCCCCGGCAATCAACTCGATATCGTTCCCCCGACCAATCCGTTGGCGACAAATCTTTGAGATAGGTAAGCACCGGATCGAGCTGTGCTCAATTGGCTGAGTAGAAGCGGACGCTTCAAAAAGGAGCATCCAATTTCACTAGATTCGATGGACCCTGATGGAGAAGAAAATGACCAAAAAGACAGTGATGATTGCAGGCACAACTTTGTTTGCATTGCTTGCGGCATGTGACGAAACGAGTACGTCTAGCGCGTCCGCCGAACCCACACCCGCTCAGCAGGCATGTTTGCGAGATGTGGCCAAAACCACGAGCAATTCGCAAGTGGTTGTGCTCTCGTCCGCGTTTAGCGAAGCTGGAACACAAGTCACTGTCGGCGTTGGTGAGGATCGTGCTCCTTGGAATTGTATTGCTTACACGGATGGTGCGACAGCTGGTATCGAGTTCCTGGGCGACGAAGGCGCACTGTAATCTGGTCGCTGTGTATCTCGAAAGCACCAGTCGTGATCAAATTTGAGTACCGGTAAGCTCAGACATTCAAACCTCGTAATAGGATTGGGTTTTAACATGCTCAATCATGCTAAGGTTGTAGAAAATGCCTGTAACCAACTCGGTTGTAAATGCGATCATTTGCACTTTTTTGGCTATTGTATCAGTCCCAAAATACGGCATGGCCCAAACTTGGGACATCGCATCCCAGCACTCTGTCAGTGGCGTAACGGTGTATGATACCGATGAGCTGTTAACGTTTGCCGGTCAGTTGGCCTTTGACCGGTCGGGGCGCATCACAGCGGCGGATGTCGCATCAACGATTACGCAGATCTACCGAGAAGACGGTTACTTCTTGGCTGAGGCCTGGCCTGGTCCCGATGGGCAGAGCATAGTTGTTGATGAAGGGCGTATTCAAACCATCGAAATAGAGGGGGTAGATACGCGCACGTTCCAAACCTTGGAAAATATCTTTCGCCCCCTCACTACCGCATATCCTATAACTCTAAAACGATTTGAGCGGGCCGTTATGTTAGCCGAGGACATACCCGACTTGGACGTGTCGACCGAACTTGATTACCCGGATCAGGCTGGTGCTCGGCTGAGAGTGTTAGGAGAACCTCTACGCAAACAAGCCGGCAGTGCGACACTCGACAACCCTCCGCGTGAGCTTGGAGAGGCGCTCAGCTTCTATATCGTACAAGAGTTTTATTCGACGCTGACCGTCGGCGATTTGCTGCGCTTTGAGGGGTCAGGCAACTACAATTGGGACAAAGACGACGAACATTCATTGTGGGGCGCTGTTACCTATCGCGCACCGTTGAACAGCAATGGCCTGTATGGTGAGATTTTCTACGGAAACATAAACGCAAAACGTGACCTCTCGGGGGATTTTGCGAGAACAGATGTTGATGGCGAGAACTTCACCGTCGCGTTGGGTTACCCAGTGATCCGCGATGTGGCCCGCTATGGGTACCTTCTGCTGGACTATCGCCTTTCCGAAGCGGACTCAGTCAGTGGCGGCGTTCCATTGTCTAGTGACGCGAGTGTCGTTGGCCTTACATATCTTTACGGGCAAAACTATCCAAAAGGTCAAGCTCTGGAAGCGGGACTAACCTTATCTTTTGGCGATAACGACAATGACACGACGGACGCGAATTTTGACGACGGAGACTCTTCGTTCTGGCATCTGCGGGGCGGCATTGGATACGAAAGCCCGCTAACGAGCTTGTCGCCCAACACAGCTTGGCGCACTGAGATTTGGGGGCAGTACACCACCGACCGGCTGCCCTCGGTCGAGGAGTACTTCCTTGGTGATCGTTATGCTTTGCGTGGATATCGGTTTGACGAAGTGGATGGTGATTCCGGGATTTCCGCGATTTTCGAAGTGTCTCACTCCTACTTTCCAAGTTCCCAAAGCATTCATCGCTTAACGCCCTTTGTCTTTTTCGACGTGGGCTACATCTCGAACAATGACCCTGCGAGTTTTGAAGTTGATAGTGCTACACTGGCCTCGACAGGTCTGGGTTTGGACATTGAGTTTAAGCAAAACCTATTCCTGTCCGGATATGTCGGTGTCCCTTTGAGAGACGGTCCGTTGACTGACTCTGGCGATCCTGGCGCGTATCTTGCTCTGACAACAAGTTGGTGAGGATGTTATGAAACGGAACCGCATTGTTTTACTTTCCGCAGCTTGTTTGGTCGCAGAGCTGGCCGCCACGCAGGTCGTCGCCCGCGGCAATCATTACGGGTGGTGCCGTGGCGTAGGGAACCCACACCAATCGAGCCAAGGATGTGGGCAGGCCGGCGGGCAAGGGGCAGGCAACCAAATTACCGGTCCAACGCAGCCGGTGGCAAATCAGTTGCCACCTCAGGGAACGCCGCAAACGCCCACCTCCGTTGCTGTGCCGGTCCTTGCGCCGGGCGCGGTCCCGAATGCAATTCCCGGTCGGGTTCCTATCGCGACGCCAATAGCGATTCCCGGTCAAGTTCCAACGCCAATCGTAGCGCCGACCCTAGCTCCGCCCTTGGTGCCAAATCCAACACCAAACCAGGTTCCGACAGCCGTTCCTGGTCAGATTCCTCCTCAGCCTACCGGCCAAACTGCTGTGCCACCGCTCGTCCCGTCCGCGACTCCTAATCAGGTTCCCATAGCGGTTCCTGGCCAGGTTCCACAGTTGACACCAAGACCTACGGCAACTCACGTAGCCGTCCCAGGACATAAGAATCCACAAGGTGTCGTGACAATCATGCGCCCTAGGCCGAGGCCAACAACCGGTACTGTTCAGCAACCTGGCTCAACACAAGTGACCCACCACTTAAGTCACCAAAGCAACTCAAAGAAACACGATCACGTCGCAGCGACACCGGGACGGCATGACCCGCACGACCTACCGAGATTCCGCAACGCGGCGGCCAAGGAAAACTGGGAATGTGTTGCCAGCGGATTCGGACAGCGCCGGTATGATGCTGGGCGAGGCGTATTGCTCAACAACGGAGCGTTGCGGCACCTCGGAAACGTGGACGCTATGGCACGAGATGTCCCTGCACGGCATCCAAAACACTCTGGATGCATTATTTCGGTTAAACGAAAGCAGCGCTGAAGCTCACTTGGTGGGTTTTGCTCGGACAATGAGATTAATCGACCAAAAGTTCCTCAATTGTCATCTGGATAATTGGATTTCGTATTGCTTTATTCCCTGGCGATTACGTTGGCCGACGTAGCCCGACAATGCTCCGCACCTAAATTTACTTCAAATAGGCCAACAATCTATACTGCCGCACTTCCACGAAGAGCCTCCGACCATCTGGGCCGGTCAGGTTAGGCACGCGAAACTTTGCAAAGTCAGCTTTCTGCGCATCGCCGACGTTGATGGCGACCGCAGCATCTGCCGCAATGGGCTCAGTGTCGCTGTTCTCTGCGGCTTTCATCATTCGTTGGTCGCAGCCCGAAGCGGACCTTCAAAATCCGACTTTGCAATTCTCGTGTTGCGGACAAGTTAGGCCGCGTACTGCCAAGGTCTCAGCGTCGCTAGCCACTGAACTCTGACAGTGGCTCCGCAACTACAATTGCTTAACACAAACTTTGCGCCAAAGACTGTTGCCAAGCTCTGTTTCAGTTGATTTTGCCTGACAACGTTTGTGTCGGCAGTTGTCCAAAGAGTGCTCTGTAGTCTCGCGCGAACTGACCCATGTGCCAAAATCCGTAAGCGTTTGCGATGTCCGATATACTCTCCTCTGGCGAGCAGGATACCAGTTCATGGCGTACAGCACCGAGACGGGCTCTTAGATAAAACTGCTTGGGGCTCACCCCATATGTTTCCTGAAACGCGCGACGAAGAGTGCATGCGGATACCTGAATATCTGCACATACTTCACCGATTGAAACGTTATCCATCAAATGGGCCCGCATGAACTCAACGGCTTGTTGTGCTAAACGGGTTCTATTTTTACTGTTTCGCCGATCACTCCATTTTTCGCCTACCACCAGCATTTCCAGAAGCTCTAAGATCATATCACTCTCTTCACTATCAGAGCTTGGTCCGGCCGCTGATCCAATTAGAAAGCGCGCTTTGTTTTTGATTAAGGAATGAAGCTTGCCAGCGTCGCTAACGAAAGATCTTAAAGCGTCATCTCGCACGGTGCTGATATCAAGACCGCAATCGTCGGCGATCCGTTGAGCCCTTCGGATGTCGATGCCAAAGGTCAGGCCTGTGAGCGTTGAATTGCTCACGCCTTCAAAAGGGTCTCCGCTACCAAAATTCATAAGAGCGGTGTCTGAGGGTGAGCCGTTAAGCCAAGTCCGTACACTCCCTTTGTCTGGTAAACCAAACGCTAGAATGTCAGGGCGAGAAACACCGGTTTGGTACACAGCCTTATCAAACGACAAATCAATCATTTGAAGGTCAAGACCTGCCCAAACGGATACCGAAGAGTTCATAGTTCCCTCTTCAATTTGGCGTAGCTCAACATCCCATTGGGACAGCTCGCGGAATTGCGAAGGGTCCTGCAAAAAAAGTGTGTTTGGGGCGCAGGTTTTTTTGGGGGCTGATCGTTTTTTGATGTCGTCCATTCCGCCCCGCAGGTAGTTTTCATGAAATGTTATTCGAATATGTAGGCTTGGACAGTTGCAAGACAAAGCAATCAAATCGAGAGGGAAGAGGTTCGGACGCCCATCGTTGCCTGACGATACTGCGCGCACCGAACGCGTCGTAACACTGCTAACCAAAAGCGAAAAAGAGTTATTGCGCTCACAGGCTGAAGACAGCGAACTCTCCCTTTCAACCTTTTGCCATCATCTGATCCTTGAAGGTCTGAAAACAAGTAAATCATGAAACAGGGGTATCTCATGAAATCAAAACTGTTCCTCTCCGCGCTGGTCTTTGCCGGCTCCGCTATCACGGCGGCAGCTCAGGACAGCAATATTGTGCATGATGCGGAATACTATGTGCTGAAGCAGCAAAACGAAGCCGTTTGGGTCGAGAACGACGCACAGGTTGACCAACTGCTGGCCGATTTTCGTGAGAAAAACGGAGGGAACCCTCCAAACATCTTCTACATCCTTATTGACGATATGGGTTTTGGCGACATGGGTATGCCCGAGATGAACGCGA
Source organism: Ruegeria sp. N4 (assembly GCF_056531425.1). Taxonomy (NCBI): domain Bacteria; kingdom Pseudomonadati; phylum Pseudomonadota; class Alphaproteobacteria; order Rhodobacterales; family Roseobacteraceae; genus Ruegeria; species Ruegeria sp. N4. The sequence goes on along the minus strand of NZ_JBQFLT010000002.1, from coordinate 153,010 downwards.
TACGCGGGTATTCGACGCCCAATATCAACGCGCTCGCAGAGGAGAGCATGCGGTTTGCGCGCATGTATACCGAGCCGTCCTGCACACCGTCGCGGGTCGCGTTCATGACGGGTCGCCAGCCGTATCGCAATGGGATGGGCGATACCGCCGTCGATATTTCAGGTTTTGGCCTTGCCGATGAAGAAGTCACAATTGCCGAAGTTCTGAAATCCGTAGGCTACAATACCTCGCATGTTGGCAAATGGCACATGGGCGACATTCAGGAATCCTGGCCTACTTTTCAGGGCTTTGACTACGCCGCGTTCCCCATCCATCAGCAGGGCCAGTTGGCCATCTTCAACGAAGATGCAGCCAAGGAAGAAATCACCATGGCCATAGGGGAAGACAACTACAACTCCAAATACACGCTGGATGATTGGTTTCGCCCTGATCCGGGACACATGATTACCGGCCTTGAAGCTGTTATTGGCGGGGAGGTCCGCGAAGTCCATATGGAACCGGGTGAGAAATGGACCCAGGACAAATATAATGAAATGAACATCCGCTATCAGGCACAGGCGATGGAACAGTTGCGCCTGTTAGCAGAACGGGATGAACCGTTCTTCCTGCAATACTGGCCGCTTGTCCCTTTGTCGACAACGCGCACGACGAGAGAGGCGTTCACGACACCCAACGGCGGTACATTCGTTGAAAGCATGGAAGAGCTGGATGAATGGATCGGGGTCATTCTGAACGAAGTCGATACGCTGGGGCTCAGGGACAACACCCTGATCGTTTTGATGGGCGACAACGGTCACTTCACCAAATATGCCCCAGGCAGTGGGTTTTCGCCGCTGGTCTTCCGCGGCGGCAAGGCCGATACGTCTGAAGGAGGCGTTCGGGTGGACGCGTTTGCCCGCCTGCCCGGCCTGATCGAGGGAGACTCGATTGTATCTGACATTATTCATATCTCTGATCTGTTCACGTCAATTGCGCGTATCGGTGGAGCGATGGATGCCATCCCCCGCGACCGGATCATTGACGGTGTCGATCAGACGTCCCTGATGTTTATTGGCGATACGCATGGGCGCCGGGATCATGTACTGATCTACTCGATCAACTCACTGAAAGAGGTGGTAAAGGAACACATCAAACTCAAGGTTCCGGCCAAAGGTGAAAATGCTATCGTGGCCAAGTTCTACAACCTGTTCCGCGACCCCCGCGAAGAACAGAGCGTATCGACCGAGATCGGCGCATGGGCTGGGCATGAGTTTAACCGCATTATTGCCCGCCACCTGAAATTCAAAGAAATGTACCCCGATCAACCGGCCGCGACCGGACGTCCCTATGAAGGTATCGTGAACCTTCGTCCTGAAACCGTCGCAGCGGTGGATGCCTTTGTAGCCAAGCGGGACATTCAGCCCGACTAACAAGTGAAGCTGATAAGAGTAATGCAAGCCCCGCATCAGAAAATGATGTGCTTGATGTGGGGCTTGGCATCCACAACAAAGTTTCTGGAAACAATATGAAATTCCAAGCGCTTGTACTTGCATTGGCAACTGACTTTGTCGCGGCCCCAGCAATTGCCGATGAAAACGCTTCAAACCCTTTGGCCGCAGTCAATAACACGGACATCCGGTATCAGTATTTTGATTTGGGCAACGGTGCTGACAAGCAGGACGCCTTTATAGATGGCGCATACATGCTGCGGCCTGATCTGAAACTGAAATATGAGCTGCACTACAACTCAACGGATGTGACCGGAACGCGGTTCACTGACTTCGAGAAAGTGAGCCTCAAAGCGATCTATTTTCCCTCTCAGAGACCGCTCAACGACACTTGGGCCATCAAGTCGGCCATTGGTCTGGAGTGGATACTCGACCTTGGCGACCCGGAAAAAGGGATTGGAACCGGGTCCGATCAAATTGCGCCATTTGGCGGGTTCGCCATTGCAAACACAAGATCGGGGCTAACGCTGATCCCCTTGCTCCAGCATTTTGCTTCGTACAATGGCCCGACCGACATCAGCCAAACCGCGATGCGGTTGATTGCGCTGCAACCGTTTGGCGATGGGTATTGGGCAAAAGCCGACATCAAGGCACCATATGATTGGGAGAACGATGTTTGGCCAGCGACTGCTGAGTTGCAGATCGGCAAGAATCTCAGCTCGAGCGTTGCGATTTATGCCGACTTTCTCATCGGTATAGGGTCCGACCGCCCTTACGACAAAGGCGCGGGCCTGGGTCTGCGGTTCAATTACTAATTCATCCTCAATCAACTTCGGTGGAGATCATCTATGCCAAAGTCCGGCACCCTGTTCAGCCTTTTGTTTTCTGCGTCTTTCTTGGCCTTTCCCGGGACCGTTTTGGCACAATCCCTGCCTGCCCCTGGACAGGATGAAGCAAATTGGCGTCACGCCGCATCATTCTATCTGTTCACTCCGCTCCGCACTCGGGGAACATCAACGGTCGCAGGGCAATCCGCTGAGTTGGATTTGAACCTGGGAGATGTTCTCGACATTCTGGATTTTGCAGCAGCAGGCCGGTACGAGGCATGGAAAGGTGATTTCGGTATTATCGTTGATGCGAACTATGTCGGCATCGAACAGGATGCCAACCTACCGGGGCCACTGAACGCAGATGTAAATGTTGACGTCCGACAAAAATGGTTTGGCATCCTCGCTGCCTATCGCGTCGCGGACGGGACTTACGGGGGGAAAAATCAAAGATACACTGTAGATATCCAAGGTGGTGTGCGCTTCAACTCGATCCGACAGGAGATTTCAGTTACAACCCCTGGTCCCATGACGCTTCCGGTTTTGGGGGGTGATGAAGGCTGGATAGAGCCTGTCGTGGGCGCAAGGGGCATGTGGCGCTTGAATGAAAAATGGACCTCCATCGCATCTCTGGAATTGGGTGGCTTCGGCGCCGGAGGAAACGATTTGCAAATTGGGGCCAACGTGGGATTCGACTACCAACCCTGGGAAAAGGTCGCGCTGACGTTCGGCTATCGGTATTTCAGTATCGACTATGGCGATACACTCAGCTCAGGCGAATTCGCATACGACGTCACGCAGCAGGGGCCGTATTTCGGGCTGAAGTGTTTCTTTTAGATTGTATGCCCGATTGTAGATCGGCGAGATTCAATGTTTCTTTCTGAAACCTTTGCCGCCTTTCACGCTACTTGCCACATCGGTAACTCGGGGCTCACACGGTCATTGATTGCTTTGCGGACAAAGCACCAATTAGCTGCGGGCTGTACCAATGACCGCTTTGGAAGCATTCTTACTTGGACGCTTTTTGGCTTCAGACACTTTCGTACGCGTTAGGCTCAGTTTGTTGTCCATCCTGCTGACCTGAGAGATTTTGCAACCATATCCGCATGAGAAGGATCTTGGTAGAAGTTTGAGAACACTTGCTGTGGATCAAATCCAGGATAGGTTTCTTGAAGTTCCCGGACAGTTTTTTCTGCCTCTGACCTGTTTCCCAACTCGGCATAGGCAGCAGCGATAAAGACCAGAGTTGGCGCGCTTACTGGCGCACCTTCCTCAATAGCTTGAGCAAAAGATGCGAGCGTGTCCTCGTAGTGGCCTAAATGGTAGGAGGACACAGCAAAGATGTTGCGTCGGGCCAGTCTTAGCCCCTTGGAGTCAATGTTCCGGTCTGGGGCAGAAGCTTCAGCAGCTTCTGCGAAGCGACCCGTCGTGAGCATGATGAAACCATACGTGTCCAGTACACTTCCATTTTTAGGATCCATTTTACGCGCCAGGTCGGCAAGTCTGACTGCCTCCTCAAAATCTCGTTGAGCGAACTTAACCCAAGCTCGGCCCGCATGGGACCATGCCTCCTGTGGGGCAAGTGAAACGGCCTTATCTGCCATAGACTGTGCAGTCAGAAGCAATTCTTGGCGCTCATCCTCAGAAGAGGACAAAAGAGCAAGCGTTCCATAGCTGTGCGCAGCACTCGCATAGCTGCCAAAGTGGGCCGAATCTAATTGAATCGCTTCCTCAAACATCGCAATCGCAAGTTCTTGGCGATTGGGATCCAGAATTGGGAAGAGGAGGTTCCGACCTTGTAAATCTAAGTTTGCTGCTTGCAGAGTTGTCATGGACTTTTCTCGAAGCGCAATGCGTTCAAGTTCAGGCGGCTTCGCTTGTTGAATTGTAACGTTGGGGCCCTTCTCATTTGTTGCTAAGAAAATAGCACCCAAAGCTGCCGCAGCTCCTACTAATCCTACCAAACCTAAAAAGCGCCAGCTGGTCTTCTCTTTAGGTTTTGACGGCGCGGAAACTTCCATCTGCGCGATAGCTTCAAAACGTGGTGTATACCCTCCTTGATCCATATGAATGCGTACGGGGGGATCTGTTGCGAAGTTTCTGACTGAACAAAGAGCTGACACCGAACCCACGGCTTATGCTGCCAGTTCTGCAAATTGACGAAATGGACAGAGTCCGGGCGTGATTTGACCTTTACGGATCATGTGCGTCACTTCGATTCCGTCCAGTGTAGCAGCCGCTGAAGCAAAGGCCTTAAACCCTAGCATCGGTCGCGTGCGCCTCTTGATGAAGCGATGGTCCTGTTCCACGATGTTATTCAAATACTTCCGCCTCACCATCTCAATAGAGATCGGGCAACCAAACCCCTTCAGCATTTTGTTAATGGCTTTAATGCCGGCTGTGTTCGCACCGCTCTTGTCGATGACGATCTTTCGTGGAAGGCCATTGCATTCAAGCATTCGAGCGAAGAATTTCGTAGCGGCAAGTTTGTTCCGACGTCCTGAAAGCATGAAATCCAGTGTCTTGCCGTGTTTATCTACTGCTCGGTAGAGATAGACCCATGAACCTTTCACCCTGATGTAAGTTTCGTCCATCCGCCAGGAGCGGTCACACGGTCCCTTGCGCCTGCGCGCGACTTCGGCGATTGCACTAGCGTATTTTGTCACCCACCGGTTCAGCGTCGTGTGATCTACCGCAACGCCACGCTCAGACATGATTTCTTCTAGATCACGATACGACACGCCATATCGGACGTAGAAGAATACAGCAAAGAGGATCACATCCTTGGGGTATTGCGCGCCTTTGAAGGAGATCATGAGCCGGCTTTCGACTAGTTGGGACTGAAAGCCATCCACATGCTAATCTCAAGCGCGTCAACAGCCAAAACTTTGCAACAGAGCCCTCGGGTTTTGCTAAAATTCTTGACCTCCACCCTCTTTACAATCAAAATCAAGCCTTTTTGAGCGTTACATTGGGCGTGGTAACAGACTTCAATCATGCACGATAAGTATCCCTTATCATGTTATTTGAAATCTGACCCAAATTGACGCAGAATGGGTACATGATGTCGGTTTTCCTTAACTACTGGATTCGCGACTGTATTGGTCCAAAACCCGTAGACTCCTGCCCTGCCCGACACTCTGCTTCCGAAGAATCTGATCTGCCCGTCGCCGCAGCGCTTTAGCTGTGACCGGTTGGCCTTGAGCCGTCAAATCTGTGCGGGCTTGCGCAAGGGCCTCCCCTACGCGGTCCTTCAGCCCGTCGAGAACAGAGACCGGCTGCGGAGGTTTTGGTGTCACCATGGCTGTGCGCGCCTGTACCACAGGTGCCCTGCCCTGGGTTGGAGACGCCTCGCGCGCCGCCAAGACCGGCATATTCGCCAGCCCAACGTTTCGTTCCGAGGCCGCGATTGCACAGGCTTCCAGGGTTGCCCGCCAGTCTCGAACGGATGTGCCTGCCGCAAGGTGATGTCCGTATTGCCCGGCCAGTTGTCCCAGCGCGGCCCAATCCAGAGCCCCGGTCATCGCCCGGACCCGTGTCCGATCAGGGTCCGACACGATCTTCACGATACGCCGATGGATCGAGGCCAGGCACGCCATTGCCCTGGGATCGACCGGATCGACCGGGGTGACGCGGTAGGGCGTGGCACAGCGGGCACAACAGGTAAGTGGCAGGCCGGTCACAGGCAAGGGCTCCTGGCAGTGGCTGCACGCCCGCTCAAGCCACACGTGATGCGTCAGGCACACCGGACCGCCCATGCGCCAGTGCAGTGGCCATAGCGGCGTGGCCGCGGCCAGACACAGGGGACAAAAGCGCCGGGTGCCATCTAACAGCCGGAACGGCCCGATCCGCCATGGAGCAGCTGTGACCCGAAGCCGATCCGCAAGCCTGGGCGCCTCCTCGACCCACGGCAACACCATTGCAGATAACCGCGCAACATCGATGCCATTACACCGAGCCAGCGCCTCCAGGTGGTCGCGATCGGGACGATCGCTATCCGTGGGACCGTTTTGCAGCCCCATCCACCGCCACATGCGCCGTTCCGTCCCGAAATACAGTGCCACCAGTTGACCCAGCCAGCCCGACAGGCTCTCCCCCGACCGCGGGGCCGGGACAAATGGCAAACTGTCAAGCAAAGGCCTGCCATTCCCCGGCAGCTGCGGCTTCGAGGCCCTGTAACGTGATACGCTCTTCGCCCCCGACGGCTGTTGCCGCGGCCGTCGTCAGCAGATGGAACACATCCCCCGTGATACCCCCCGACAGGGCCACAAGCGCCCGCATCACAGCCCTGTCCTGCACCGGGCTTGGGGCGCGCAACGGCATTGCAGCCACGATGCTGCACACCAGATCCGCAAATGCCTCATTATCTCGCCAGACCCGCAGGTCATGCTTGTCAAACCGGCTGTCGACCTGGGTGTCCAGCTTCAGAACATGCAGGGAGGCATCGGTGCCAAAGGCGATCACGGGCATTTCAAGCTCGTTGGCCAGAAACTTGATCAGGTTCAGCAGCGCCTGAACATCCCGAACCCCTGATGCCCCCACATGCTGGAACTCATCCAGCAGAAGCGCCGCCGGCTGCAGGTGCCGCAACAGCCGAATGGCGGCAATCTCGATCTGGTCCAGCGTGTCCCGCGGGCGCGCAGGGGCGCCCAGCCGGTCCAGAAGATGTGCGTAAAACCGCCGCTCATCGGGTCGGGCCGGCAGTTGCATCGATACCAGCGGATGCGGCCTGTCGCTGCCCGGCACGGCAAAGCCGTCCGCATGATCCCGTTCCAGTTTGCGCCGGATCAGGGTTTTGCCCATGCCGGACGGGCCATGGATCAACAGCGAGCGCATTCGTGACACCCTGGGCCGCTGCAACAACTCCTCGACCCGCCGCACCGTCTGCATTGCCAGCGGGTAGCTCACCCAACGATCAGACCGGATAATCCGCCTGCGCTCCGCGTCGCCCAGAGCCGCCAGCGGGCGTATTGCGGGCGGTAAATGCGTGAAAGATGCGTTCATGGCCTCACCAGAGTTCGGAATCGTAGATTTTCGGCACATAACCCGGGTTTGGCGCATCGGTCCCAGCACCGGATTCTGGCGCTTCCAGCCCCTCATGCGCATCGGTTCGGCGCTGCTCAGCCCGCCGCGCCGCCCGGCTCTTCCCGGCGGCGGCCGACACCAGATGGCGGCCTGCCTCAATGGCGTCGAACACAGCGGCCTCATTTGCCGTTCCCTGCCCCGCCTCGCGCAACACAGCAAGTGCCGCCCGGTGCTCCCAAAGGGTGATTGGTGGGCGATCCGCATGTTTGGTGGTTAACCGCTCCAACCGCCCTTCCGGCGTCTCAAGCCAGACACAGGACAAATCCCGGGGATCATAGCGCACCGGCAGTTTACCGGGCTTTGACGCCGCCCAGACCGCCATTTCCGGATGCCAGTAAGCGATATTGAACAGCTGCAGCCCATCTCGGCGTGGCGTGCGGTATGCGAAGGGCAGGAAATCGAGCAACAACCGGTCCGGATCTTTTGGAGTTCTGGGCACCCACCCTGTTGCCTCGGCCGCTCTCCAGGCGCTCAACGGCGTGCGTCCAAGCGCCGTATGTACCCGGTTGTGGTAGACACCGGTGATCCGGCCCGCGAGCCAGGTTTCCAGCTCAGCGCGCGTCATGACGGCTCGGGCCTCGCTGTCATACGCCCCTTTTTCGACCGGATTGGAGAACGTCGTGCCTGGCAACAGATGGCATTCGGTCATCAATGTGCCCATCAAGCGCTCGATATGGCCACCCCACCAGGGCGCACCCGGCGGGCGGAAATCCAGTGCCATACCGTATTGTTCGCACCCGCGTTTCAATGCAACAGCCCGAAACTCTGCCGCGTTGTCGAGCTTGATCGTGTCAAAAAGCCCTGTACAGGGCCAAATATGTGCGAGATTGCGATCCGCCAGCCATTCCGCTTTGTCCCCGACAGCCTGCGCAATCGCCAGCGCGACCGACAGGCGGGACGGCGGGTCCAGCGAGACGACAAACCCCAGCACCATGCGGGTGGCAACATCCAGGACCAGCGTCAGCCAGGGCCGGCCGATCGGTTTGCGCCGAATATCATCGACCAGTTGGACATCAACAAGCGTATGATCAATCTGCACGACACTCAGGGGCATAGTGGCCTGGAGAGACCCTCTGGACGGCCCGACCTTTGACTGAGCAGCCCTGTACCCCTCCCGTGACCGTGTCAGTTTGACCTGATTCAGGCGTAAGGCACGGGTTCTGACCGACTTTAAACTCGGTGGCTTCAAACCCTGCGCCTTGCAAAGCCTCGAAATCTCCCGGTGTACCGCAGACAGAACCGGCTTTTGTCGTGACGCATAAAACCTTTCCAGCTGATCGGCGATGATGACCTCAACCGCATCCGAGAGCAAACGATGCCCCTTTGGACGACCACCTTTTGCAGGGACCAGTGACACCGTCCTGGGATCTTCCGAATACCTGTTCAGCAGCCGGTACACCCAGGCCACGGAGAGGTTCAGACGTCGGGCCGCCCGTGCAACCTCGGCCCGGTTGCCCCGTCGCTGACTCAGGGGGCGGATTTCCCGCTCACGCCGCACGGCCTCCGCCCAACGGGCTTCGTCAATCGCCTCAACACCACCCATTCGTCTCCGCCGCGCTGAAATCTGCAATTTTGTAAACAAGTATTGGCACAAATCCAGTGCGAGTCTACACTTAAAGGACCAGCACAGCACAAGGCCAACCATGAAAAATGGTCTCAACAAGCAAGAGCAGTCTACAGGTTTGGGAAAATCGACACATGAAGCCCCCTGCCCCATATCTCCCCGCCGCCGCCCCTGCCCTCTCGGAAACAGATCAGGAGGCGCTCACTGATCTTTATGTGCGCGGCACACCGGAAAACACGCTGCGGGCATATGAACGGGATCTTCTTTATGTCACCGCCTGGAAGTCCGCGCGGTTCGCTGCGACGCTGGACTGGCCGGAATCTGAGGCCACCGCCCTCGCCTTCATTCTCGATCACGCCCGCGATCTGAATGACGCACCAGAAACGGATGTGGCGCGTGAAACCGCAGAAGCGCTGATTGCCCAGGGGCTGCGCAAGTCCCTCGCCTGCCCTGCCCCCTCGACGCTGGACCGGCGCATCGCCTCCTGGCTTGCCTTTCACCGAATGAAGAACCTCGCTTCCCCGTTTGACGCTCCGCAGGTGAAGCAGGCCCGTGCCAAGGCGCGGCGCGCTGCGGCCCGGCCCCCGACCCCTAAATCCGCCCATCCGATCACTCGCGATGTGCTCGAGCAGTTGCTGGCCACCTGTCGGGGGTCCCGGCGGGATTGCCGCGACCGCGCCATCTTGATGCTGGGCTGGGCTTCAGGTGGTAGAAGGCGCTCGGAGATCACCGGGTTGATGTTTGAAGACGTCTCGCTGAAGGAGTTCGACGAGAAAGGCCTGGTTTGGATTTCCCTGCTGGAGACCAAGACGACAACCAAAGGTGAAACGCCGCGGCTGGTGCTGAAAGGCCGCGCAGCCCAGGCGCTGGTGCATTGGATTGAGGTTGGCGGGATCGAGGATGGTCCATTGTTCCGCCCCATCTCCAAGGCTGACCGGGTGCTGAAACGCCGCCTCAGCCCGGATGCCATTGCGCAGATCGTCAAACATCGACTGGCACGGGCCGGGCTGCCTGAGGACTTCGCCTCGCCGCACGGGTTGCGCTCGGGGTTCCTGACCCAGGCCGCACTCGACGGCGCCCCGATCCAGGCCGCCATGCGCCTGTCGCTGCACCGCTCCCTCGCACAGGCGCAGAAATACTATGACGATGTCGATATCACAGAAAATCCGGCGGCGGATTTGTTGGGGTAGGAACAAAAAAGAAAACACCGGGCTATGGACCCGGCGCTTCGCCTTACCAATTACATGTATCAATCTTACCCATGGGTAAGACTGTCATCCTCCTGCAAATCGTCAATCAGAGTGGCAATGGCCTGTTCCAACTTGGCTCTATCCACACGGGTAAAGTCGAGATCATAGCGCAACTCAATCCTACCACTGGATGCCGAACACTTGGCCACCCCTGCCCTACCCGACACCTGAAATGTGGTTTTCGCACGGCGCGTTTTACCGCTCCCGGATGCTATAGGTTTTTTCAGCGCGCTGGTCTTCGGTTCCACAAATTCTCGAAGAATGGATACTTCTCGCGGGCCATCGCGATCAGGTTCGCTCATCACCGCCGTGCTGACTTGCCGGATCAATCCCGGATTGGCATCGAGTTTGCGTTTCAGTTCGACCCCCAGATTACGGGGAATTTCATTGGGGTGAATGAGCACCTTGTCCAGCATCATCAGCAAACTGGCGAAAGATCTAATGTAGCTCCGCTTGGTATAGCTGGCGGACTTGAACAGAATCGCCACGGCTTTGTCCACGTCTGGGCAATCATTCGCCGGGTCGTCTGCGAAGGCCCGCGCCAGCGCACCCATTTCTGCAAAGGAGATATCCTTGCGGATCAGGTTCTCATCAACCATCCGACGGTAGCTGTCATTCAGATCGGTCGCATCGGAAATGCCCGCCGGGATTTTCGCATAAGTCTCGTCGCCGGTTTCCTCATGCAACGCCCGATACGCGGACAGGCGGCGCATCCCCTGGATCAGGTCGAACCGACCGTCCGACCGGCGCTCGAGACGAATGGGATTCGACAGACCAATATCCCGGATCGAGTCTTTCAGTTCCTCCAGTTCGGGGTCGACACCGCTCTTGCGGTCGCGGGTCAGTTTTTCGGTTACGACATCCGCCAAGGCCACATGCTCGGTCACCAAACCTTCGGACCGCAATCGAACCAGTTCATGCGCCAGACGGTCATTCTCGGCGCGGATGGAATCCTCGGTCGATTGCTGATTGCGCAGCGCATCGGCGTTTTCCGAGATCGCCGTCGCCATCGGCCCGCGTCTTTTTTCCAGCACCTTGTCCGGAACCTTGCCAACCGGGATGTCATCCATGGCCGGCATGTCGATGTCGAACATTCTGCGTTTACGGCTCATACGTCATCCTCCAGCTTATCCCAGGCCGACAGCATCACGCCCCGGAATTCTTCATACACATTGTCAAAGGTCGAGCGCGCACGGCGCCAAGTCTCGCGCGTCATCTCGCGGTAGTCCATCTCGTAGACCGAACTGAGGAAGCGGCCAGATTGTTCGACAGCGCGCGTCATCTCGACCGGGTGCTCCGCCACATGTTCGCCGAACACCTTCTTGAACGCGTCGAACATGGCCAGGTGCAGCGCATTGCCCGGCTCGTACCGGGTCAACAGAAAGCGCAGCTCGCAGAACGTTTTCGGCAACCCAATCTTACCCGTGGGTAAGGTCTTATCGAAACCATAGGCCAGATCTTCCAGCGCCTCGGCCAGCTGGCCGATGAAGGACGTGGTCGAGTCATATTCCCAATAGCCGGGGCCGGAGGGAACGTAGAGCATATCCGCGGCGAACACCGCGTTCATCGATTGGTAGCCGATCGCAGGCGGGCAATCGAATAAGATCAAGTCATAGGCATCGTCAGGAATCTGATCCAGATAGCGCGACACCGCGGCAAAGAACGACCACTCGGGGTTCAGATGCCGATACTGCGCCGAGGCAAATTCCACGAAGGCGGCGTTAGCGCAGGAGGGCACGACATCAATGGTCGACCACGAGCTCTGCTTGATGAAGTCCGAGATGCGCAGATCGCCGAGACCCATATCGGTGATTGATGGCGGCAACTCGCGGTGGGGCAGGGCGGTCCCGGATTCGGCAGCAGCGGGGCGGTTGTTCATCCTCTCGGTCTCGCGGATCAGATCGCGGGCCATGATACCCCAAACAGTGAAATCCTCAGCCACGTCAGTCAGCCCCATGGAGTGGCTCAGCGTTGCCTGCGGGTCGAAATCCACCACCAGCACACGGTAGCCATCCAGCGCGGCGGCGTGAGCCAGATGCAGGGCAACAGTGGACTTGCCGGCGCCGCCTTTGAAGTTGGCCACGGCCGCACGGATGGCGCGTTTGCCGGCGGGGCGAGGCGGCATGAGGGACTTGCGGTTCACCTTGAGCCGGCGGCGCAGCTCATTCACCTCTTCCAGGCTGAACCAGCGCTGGCGGCCATCGGGCTCAACCTCGCCTCCGGGCAGCGAAGGGTCGGCGGCCAACTTACCGCGAAAAGTGGATTGGTTGACGCGAAAGATCAGTTCGGACACTTCCCAGCTTGAAAAGCGGCGGAGGGTCTTTTCCATCTCGGGGCTGAAGGTCTGCTGGCGAATCCAGCCCTGCAGCTTGAGGGACTGGTTGCGCAATGCGTTAAGGTCTTCGTGCGTGTACATGCCTCAGGTCTCGTTCTTTGGGACGCTATTTTCTACGTTTTCTCTTTTTACGCCTAAATTGCACATTTCGCAAAAGGAAATATGATGAGTGAACAATCGTACCCACGGGTAAGAAAACAAGGGGTTCCCAGCCACCGACTGATTCGGGGGTCGTCTGCTTCCAATGCCGCCCGGCTAACGTTGCCAGCGTCAGTATTTAGGGGGACGAAATCGGTAGAACCACCCCATTTAGGGGGACATAACAAGGAAATAGGGGGACTCCTATTCTGTCCCCCATCACCAATACTTCACCCATTTTCTTTTTGAAATTGGATTTAGATTTGGATCAAACTCTCGCTCAAATCAGACTCCGCTTGACAGAATCGTCGGTTTGGACGCTAATCAGGGCAACACGACGAAAAGCGTTGGAAAACGACGCGGTATAGGCGGTGTCATCCGTCCGAGGCAGATAGAACGGTGAGAATAGCGATGCAGGTTGCAAAACCGGTCGGGCGAAATGCGCCCGCTATTAAATATGACATTCTCTCGGCGTTGACGGTGCACGCCCTATCCGGCGACAAGCACCGCCAGCGCAGCATTCTCCGCGTTATCGCTCTGATTACCACCCGCTATAACTGGCGCAGCAACGAGCTGTCGATTGGCAGGGAAGAGATCGCCCGGCTCTGGTCGGTGAACGAACGGACCGTAAAACGCGAAATGGCCAAGCTGAAAACAATGGGCTGGATCACCGTCAAACGTCCGGCAGCCCGTGGTCGCGTTGCAGTTTATGAGTTTGATCTGAAGCAGGTGATGGTGGACACCTCCGAGGTTTGGCCCACAATCGGCCCCGATTTCCAGGCGCGGATGACTGAAGAGCCGAAGGGTGACACCAATATCGTGCCATTCAAGGTGAAGCCACCTGCACCCGATTCGAGCGGCGCGGATGTCTGGACGCAGGTTCAGACCATTTTGCACGGGCGCGATCCCGAGCTTTGGTCCAGCTGGTTCCAGCATCTGACCGAGGCCGACAGGGCAGGGGGCGTGGTGACTCTGATGGCACCGTCTCGGTTTATGGCCGACTACATAGCACAGAAGTGGTCCGGGCGTCTGCTCTCTGCCTACGGCCGCGTTGACCCAGAGGTGCGTAGCCTGCGCTTCGAGGCAGCAGAATAGCACCGCCCAAGCGACACATTTGGCTTTAATATGTGTGTGAAGGGCCACCCTATCAAACATGGATATGGCAAAAATTTTTGGAGCGGTCAGTGCCAACGACTTACTGGACACACCTATCCTGCGATCTTGGCAAATAGCCGAATGCCGGCCGCGTTGGCTCCACTTTTGTCAATGACGATCTTGTCTGGAATTCCACTAGAAGACAGAGCTTTGGCAAAGGACCAAGCTGCCGCTGGACGGTTCCTCTGCCCAGGCAACATGATATCAAGGGCCGTTCCAGCTTTGTCGACGGCCCGATAAAGGTACATCCATTTGCCGCGAACACGAACATAGATCTCGTCCATGCGCCAGGAACTCAGTGTTGGTCGCTTCTTCGATTGCGCGCGCCCCGCGATTATTGATGAGTACTTAACAACCCACCTGTTGAGGGTGGTGTGGTCCACCTGCACACCGCGTTCAGCCATGATCTCTTAGAAGTCACGATAGGACACCGTGTACCGTAGATAGAAGTACACAGCGTGCAAAATTGCATCCTTGGGGAACTGACAGCCTTTCAACGAAATCATGCCGAAACCGGTTGAAAGGCTATTCGACGGGAACAAACGTCAGATCACGCATGTTCGCCAATTGGGTCTCATAGTTTGTGACACATCCCGGTAGCTGTCGGTTGGGCTTTGGCCTCATGACACCGCTCATGTAATGCACAAAAACATAAAATTATGCACATAACAAAAACATGGAGTCTGTGACATGGAATCGTGCAGCGCGTTACCCAAGAGGCCATGAATGCATAAAAGCGGTATCATCGCGGGCTTCCTGCGCGTGGGAAGTCGAGCCGATTTGCCCGAAGTTCAGCCGACCGGCCCCACACCATGTTTGAACGAAGGCCGGCATTGGCTGGCCTTATGCATCCAAATACGTGACGGCAGGGCTGACCTGCATTTACGCTTTTCAGAGGATTTGCCCCGGTTCTTATCTATACAATGGGAATAACACCGGTTAAGGGGCGGTCTTTACCCTTGGATGATGCGCTGATTGCAATACCGCGCAGCCACATCACCTGGCCGATACAAAGAACCACCACCGTGAAACAAACCATTGCAGATGCGCTTGCGCGCAAGGGCTATGATACTCTGACCCAGGTCCAGCAGGCTGTGACCCGGCCCGAGCTGGAAGGGCGCGATATGCTGGTATCGGCTCAAACCGGATCGGGTAAAACCATCGGTTTTGGTCTGGCGATTGCGCATAAGGTACTTGGCGAAGGTGAAAAACTTGGGGCATCAGGTGCCCCGCTGGCTTTGGTTGTCGCACCGACAAGGGAACTGGCGTTGCAGGTCAAGCGTGAACTGGGCTGGCTCTACGCCGATGCGGGTGCCTATCTGGCCTCATGCGTGGGCGGTATGGATATCCGGGACGAGCGGCGCGCACTGGCGCGGGGTGCGCATATCGTTGTTGCCACTCCAGGGCGGTTGCGCGACCATATCATGCGGGGCTCGATTGACCTGACAGCCATCCGTGCAGTGGTGCTGGATGAAGCCGACGAAATGCTGGATCTGGGCTTCCGTGAGGATCTGGAATTCATTCTGGATGAAACACCCGAAAACCGTCAGACCCTGCTGTTTTCCGCCACTGTGCCGCGCGCGATTGCCAATCTTGCGACGCGGTATCAGCGCGATGCGGAACGCGTAAGCACCGTCAGCGAACAGACCCAGCATGCGGATATCGAGTATCGCGCCATGATGGTGGCCCCGCGCGACGGGGAAAACGCGATCATCAATGTGCTGCGTTACTATGAGGCCCCAAATGCCATCGTGTTCTGCAACACGCGGGCGATGGTTGCGCGCCTGACCGCGCGTCTTTCGAACCGGGGGCTTTCCGTCGTCGCGCTCTCGGGCGAATTGACCCAGAGCGAGCGGTCGAATGCCTTGCAGGCCATGCGCGACGGGCGCGCGCGGGTTTGTGTTGCAACGGATGTGGCGGCTCGGGGCATCGACCTGCCGAACCTTGATCTGGTGGTCCATGCCGAATTGCCAAACAGCCACGAAACCCTGTTGCACCGTTCTGGCCGGACGGGCCGCGCCGGACGCAAGGGTGTCAGCGCGCTGGTCGTTGAACCTTCGTCGCGAAAAAAGGCGGAACGGATCCTGAAATTCGCAAAGCTGACGGCAGATTGGGGAAAGGCCCCGTCCGCCGACGAGGTGAATGAACGCGACCAGTCCCGGATGCTTGCCTCAGATGACTGGCTGGCAGAGATCACGGAAAGCGAACGTCCTGCGGTTCGGAAACTGGTTGAGGGGTTCACCCCCGAGCAGATCGCGGCGGCCTATCTACGTCAGTACAAGCTGCGCCATTCCGCACCGGAAGAGCTGGCGGCGGTCGATCAACCCGCACCGAAACCACGCGCGGCGTTTGGCCCAAGCGTTTGGTTCTCGCTGTCTGAGGGGCGCAATCAGAATGCCTCGCCGCGTCATATGTTGCCAATGATCTGCAAGGCCGGGGATCTGACCAAAGACGATATCGGGGCCATTCGGATTGCAGATGACGTGACCTATGTCGAAATCCGCGAGACCAGTGTCGCAGGTTTTCTGGCGGCCATTGGGCCCGATATGAAGATCGAAAAGACTAAAGACCTGGTGCGTCTGGATCAAGCCCCGGACTTATCAGCAACCGGTCGGGCCGGACCCAATCGCAAGCACAAAGGCAAACCGTTTGGGCCGAAAAAAGGCCCCGAACAGGCAAAACGGGATCAGGCCCCAGCCCCGCATCGTCGCAAACCCGATCCCGAGGGTCGTGAGCCTTTCAAATCAAAGAAGCAACGCCCGGAACCTGAGCATTCTGACAGAAACGAACGCCGCGACGCTGGGACAGGCGACGGGGGTGGTTTGTTCAAGGCGGCGGGGGCAACACCTAAAAACCGCAAAGCCCGTGGCGCTGCACCCAGAGGCGGCGATACACAATCGACCCGAGGCGCCTCAAAAGGCCCACCGCAGCCGAAGGGGAAGCCAAACAGCAAAAAGAACCTCGCACGTGCTGCCGCGGCCAAGGCCGGAAAAGGCGGCGATGCGGTTCCGAAACGGCGAAAGACCTAATTTGCTTCGGGTACTACGTGACTCACTCTGAGACGCGAATGTCCTAAGAACGCCGCAGGCGTGGCAGGGGAAGCAAGTGACACTCATGATATTTGGGTGGCCCTAACTGCCGGGGCCAAGAGAACAGGTCAGGTTGCCACCATACCACCCGGCAAACACGCCGCGCGAACGTTGGCCTTTGAGTTTTCTTTTCAAAAGCAATCCTGCTTGGGTGTTGGGATAGTTACGAAGATAAGCCTCCGCCCAAGCGAGGTTGTGGTACCTATCGCTTCGCGTAGTCCAGAAAAAGGTATCTTGGGGACCGCTTAAGCCAACTGGGTTATTCGGCGCTGCGGATGACTGAACAAGCCATACCAATGCTCCATGGATATCTGTCTGACGGCTCTTATGTCGAAAGCCTTTTCCACCGCCACGCCGCGATGCATCCATCGCAATCACGAGGTACCCGTACGTGATGAACGTGTAATGTAGTTGCCGTTTGGCCGGACGTTTGTTGCGAGCTTGGTCAAATGTACCGGCCAAAGGGGCGTTAGGGCGCATTTGCCGCGCCAGATATGCTAGATCTCTTTCACCTTTTTTGAACGCCTTTCGATTACCTGTTTCTGCACCCCACGCCAAAAGTCCAGCCGCACGGGCGGCATGGCCTTCTTTCCCGTACATCTGCTCGAAACCGCCTACTGAGCCAGCTCTTGCTGCAAGTCGATCTCCCCAATCCGCAATTGCGACAACTCTTGGGTCATTTTTTCCCAGAATTGCGCTTAGTGAACTGTGCACCATCGACAAGTTGAGCAGAATGTTCGCTTGCCACCAGGCTGCGTCTATCTTCACGCCATCGTACAAACCTTGCTTTTCGAATGATCTGGCCTGAGCGGCTGCCGCAAGCTGATCGGCGATCTGGTTGGCGTCCGCCTTGGAACCGGTACGGAGTAGATGGGAATTTGCTGCGCCGAGTTCATTCATGAAAACAGCGGGAGGTCGGTCTTTGCCGGATGCCGTTTTGAAGGGTTGAGTGATTGGTGCGGTTGTGAATTTGGAAGGTTTACGTTCCGGGCACCAGGCATTTCTGTAGGAACTATTCGCGGAGAAGAATTCCAGTCTTTTTTGGGCGTTTGCGAAATCGGCCATCACGGGTTTTGCGCCAAAAAACCCAACACAGCATACTAAAAATAAAGCGAAAAAAGACCGCATATCACCTATACTCCACTAGAATACTTTTCACTGATGCTAGTGAGGTGTTTTGGATTCAGTCAAGCACCACGCTTGAATTATGAACCTTCCGCAAAACTGTGACTGGCGCATTTCGGAATTAGGGTTTGGGAACCTCAACTATGAACGAGCGCTTCCATATTGTTGTGTCGTTCCAAAGAGGGCTGGTTTTGGGAACATTAGGGCCTTGAAAATTTCCGAAATCCTGATTGCCGCTGCTGTTGTCGGGACTGCCCCGCTTCCAATTGGAGAAATTCATTGGCTCATTATTTGCCCATCCCCAGCCACCATCAGGCTCTGCGCCTTCGGGGTCCTGCACCAAGCCAATTAATGGTCCCAGAGCGAGGTTTCCCTCAAACGCCCAGTGCCCTTCATCTTCCAGCGTCAGTTGATACACAAAGTCGTTTTCTTCTTCGTCAGTGATGGTAACGAGGTGTCCACCCAAGGCTTCGGAAACCTTTTCAAGAATCTCAAATTCTGCGCCCCACGTTCTGATTACGTAGTAAGTCGAATTCTCGTATTCGCCGACGGTTACCAAATCAAAAAATTCGAGCAACTCTTCGGGAGATGGATCTAAGGTCAGAAAATCTTCGAGGTATTCAGGGTCAAAACTTTTGGCTTCGTCGGATTTGTTTGACAGAAGGGCAAAGGCTGAGAAGCCAATAGATACTAAGACAACCGCGAACAAGAGGGGCAAGAAGTACTGCCCACGAACCCATGCCTGAAGTCTTCGCGCGGCCTTCTCGTAGGTTGGCAAGGTGGCCTCACCCACCTTGTACACCTTTAGCGGTTGATCAAGGTTTTTGACAAAATGCTCCCCGATCTTTGTGAACCGATAGTCCAAGCTTCCTTTGACTTGCTCAATAACGTTTTCAGCCAAGCAGATGCCGCCAGGTTCCGAAATCGTCTC
Source organism: Ruegeria sp. N4 (assembly GCF_056531425.1). NCBI lineage: Bacteria > Pseudomonadati > Pseudomonadota > Alphaproteobacteria > Rhodobacterales > Roseobacteraceae > Ruegeria > Ruegeria sp. N4. The sequence goes on along the minus strand of NZ_JBQFLT010000002.1, from coordinate 134,084 downwards.
AAGCCTGGATGCTACATTCACTCCGTGACCCAACAAATCACCGTTGGGCTGCTGAACTACCTCACCAATATTGATACCGATCCGGTACCTCATGCGGTCGCTTGTTCTAAGCTGAGCGTTGTTGGCATTGTGTTGTTCTTGAATAGAAATAGCGGCTTCCACCGCGCCGGTGGGATTGTCAAAACACGCCAGAACACTGTCGCCAGCCGTGTTCGCAATCCTGCCTCCGTAAGACTCGATAATCGGATCCATAATCGAGCGAAGCTCTGCAAGGCGATGGAGGGTGGCTTCTTCATCCTCAGAAACGAGTTTTGTGAATCCGGCGACATCTGCCGCCAATATTGTCAATAATCGCCTTGAATTCTTGTACACGCTAAACTCGCAATAAATACACTCATTGGTTTCGAATTAGGTCGTTTCCGAAAAGTATGCTGGCAGATTTCCGATGCTGTATCAACAAAAGGCGACGGCGCGCGGTGCCAGGTTTGGTTTGGGTGAGAGGAGTTCACCTGTCGGAATATGAACCTTGCACACGGCAAACCCCCTCAGAGCTTTGACAGCGCTGTTCATGGAAAGGATGATACACCTCCGACAATTTTTTTCCGGGACAGATAGGGGGTTTGGGTCGTCACGCCGGAAACGTCAGTTTGGACCCGCCGCAGGTGAATTCGACGGATACAAGATTTTATCTTTGCCTGGATGTTCGTACAGCTGGTTTGGCCACTGTTTCCGGAAGCAAGAGATCGCGTGAGGTCAATGTGCCTCCGGCGTTCCCTAGTCATCCGTAAGTTCTGCTTTCAGCAACCTGAGCTCTTTGATTTTCTTGAATACTTCTGCCGGGACCGGCTCTTCTGGCTTTGTCTGCAGCATATCCAGTTTCAAGTTCTGAAAATGTGCTTTCACCTTACGATAGCCCGAGGCTTTCTGAGCTAGCCCAAAGTTCTTCTCGATGGTTCCGAAAATCGTTGTACACAAGGCCAATGCCGCCGTCAGGATATTGTTGTCTATTTTGACGGCGGACAGGAACGTGGCCAACGCACCGGCCACTATGACCACCAGCAGAAGTACTGTAGAGAGCAGCCAATAGATCTTCTGCTGCTTTTTCGAAGCCCTAATTTCGCTGTCTATCGCTTCTAGTACCGACGTACGAACTGAAGTGTCTTCCATTTCCAACGATCCCCGTACAAGAGCCTGAAGCCAGGCTGTCGATGGTGTGACAACCATGCTCAATACTCTGTCATTGTTGGTTTCAAGATCAATTTAAATTGCCGCGTTTCATCGACGCAACGGGCAAAACGCTGCTGGCTGCGGGCGGAGGATATGCCATCGCCGTGGTGCTGGGGCTTGTGTTTGCACTGGCGCAGCGCACGCCTTACCGCATCCTGACCCTGTGCGTGCGGGAATTTGTCGAGTTCATCCGCTCGACCCCGCTGCTGTTGCAGGTGTTCTTTGTTTTCTATGTGGGCCCGCAACTCGGGATCAACCTGTCGCCCTGGACATCCGGTTTGATCGCCATCGGGCTGCACTATGCGGCCTACCTGTCCGAGGTCTATCGCGGTGGCATCGAAAGCGTGCCCAAAGGCCAGTGGGAGGCCGCGACGGCCATCAATATGCCGGTCTTGCAGACCTATCGCCGCATCATCATCCCGCAGGCGCTGCCGCCTGCCGTATCGGGAATGGGCAATTATCTGGTGGGTATTTTCAAGGACACGCCGATGCTGTCCGTGATCGGCGTGGCCGAGTTGATGCATACCGCCAATGCGGTTGGTGCCCAAAGCTATCGCTACCTTGAACCCTATACCATGGTGGGGGTGATTTTCCTTTTGATCTCGCTGCCGACCGCGTTTCTGATTGCCCAGTTCGAAAAATGGGTACGCCGCAAAATGGGAATGAGATAAATGACCGAAGACATGAGCCAGTACCCCTTGCGTCTGGAGGGTGACGACATCCCCATGGTCCGGTTTCAGAACGTGCGCAAAAGCTATGGCGCGCTGACGGTGCTCGACAATCTGAATCTGGATATCGACGCGGGCGAGATGGTGACGATCATCGGGCCGTCGGGATCGGGAAAGACCACCGTTCTGCGGATGCTGATGACGCTGGAGACGATCAACGGCGGGGTCATCTATGTCGATGGGGAGCCCTTGACGCATATGGAAAAGGACGGCGTTCTGGTGCCCGCCAACCCGGCCCATATCCGACGCATCCGCAGCAAGATCGGTATGTGTTTCCAGCATTTCAACCTGTTCCCGCATATGACCGCCCTGCAAAACTGCATGGAAGGGCCGGTTCAGGTTCTGGGCCTGCCAAGGAAAGAGGCCGAGGAACGCTCGATGGAGCTGCTTCAGATGGTCGGCATGGCCGAGAAACGCGACCAGCACCCCTCGCGCCTGTCGGGTGGGCAACAACAGCGCGTCGCCATCGCCCGCGCCCTTGCGATGCGCCCCAAGGTCATGCTGTTTGACGAGGTCACATCTGCGCTGGACCCCGAGGTGATCGGCGAAGTGACCAATGTCATCCGCAAACTGGTGGATGCCCACAACCTGACCATGCTGATGGTCACGCATCAGATGGGGTTCGCCAAGGACATCTCGGACAGGGTCTGTTTCTTCTTCAACGGCGCAATCGAAGAACAGGCGACCCCCGGGGAGTTGTTCGAAAACCCGCAAAGGGAACGCACGCAACAATTCCTGAACGCAGTTTTGGAATCGAACTGAGCGAACACCTGACCGCAGCCATCCAATTGAACCCCAGCCACACCAGAATTCACAAAGCTCTCAGTAGGGCGTTGCGGAATGACGCGTGGTTACTCCGCAGTGCAACTGCCAACACAGATAAAAACCTTTGCGTTGTCGCACGGGTATGAGATGACCACACAAATCAGTGGTACGGCGCTATTTGAACGAGGCAACTGGGACGATGGAGATTAGGCTTCTTGCCATTCCGGATGTGAAACTGATCACGCCCAGTCGGTTTGGCGATCATCGGGGCTTTTTTGAAGAGACCTATAACCTGGACAGGTTTACGGCCAGTGGAATCGACACGGTCTTCGTGCAGGACAACCACTCGCTGTCCAGCGCTGCCGGAACCGTGCGAGGCCTGCACTTCCAAGCCCCGCCAAAAGCGCAGGCCAAGCTTGTGCGATGCGGGCGCGGTCGACTATTCGATGTAGCGGTAGACATCCGCAAGGGGTCACCCACATTTGGTCATTGGGTCGGCGAAGAGCTTAGCTTTGAGAATGGCCGAATGTTGCTGGTCCCCGCCGGATTTGCCCATGGTTTCATGACGTTGGAGCCGGATACCGAGATTGTCTACAAGTGTTCGGACACCTATGCGCCGGAAACAGAAGGGTCCATTCGGTGGGACGATTCCGATATTGGTATCATCTGGCCGCAGGTCAGTGCCGCGCCGCAATTGTCAGAGAAAGACAAAGCAGCGCCAAATCTGCGGGACGTCGACTCTCCGTTCTCGATTGAGGGCGCGTTATGAAAATTCTGGTGACAGGCGGTGCGGGTTTCATTGGCTCTGCTGTGATCCGGCGCGCTATTTCCGAAGGTCACTCGGTCGTCAATGTGGATGCGCTGACATATGCGGCCTGTTTGGAAAATGTCGCGTCGGTTGCTGGGGCGCAGGGTTACTCTTTTGAGCACGCCGACATCCGGGACGCGGATGCGATGGCCGAAATTCTCAGCCGTCATCGACCAGACGCAGTCATGCATCTGGCAGCCGAAAGCCATGTCGACCGTTCAATCGACGGACCCGCGGCCTTTATCGACACCAACATCACCGGAACCTATGTTCTGCTAGAAGCGGCGCGCAGTTATTGGGTGAATGCCGGCCGACCAGAAAGCTTCCGCTTTCATCATGTCTCGACAGATGAGGTTTTTGGGTCTTTGGGTGAGAAAGGTCTTTTCACTGAAGACAGCCCCTATCGGCCTAACTCGCCTTATTCGGCTTCGAAGGCAGGGTCTGATCACCTTGTTCGCGCCTGGCATGAAACCTACGGATTGCCAGTGGTTTTCACCAATTGTTCGAACAATTACGGTCCATTCCAGTTTCCCGAAAAGCTGATCCCGGTCGTGATTCTGAGCGCGCTATCGGGCAAGCCTATTCCGATTTACGGGGCAGGGGACAATATCCGCGACTGGCTCCATGTCGAAGATCATGCCGAGGCGCTGTTGCTGGTGTTGAAAAAGGGTGAGCTGGGCCGCAGCTATAACATTGGCGGTGAGAATGAGATGACCAACCTTGAACTGGTCAAAATGCTCTGTGTCATTCTCGATCGGTTGAAGCCGGGTCAAGCGCCTTATGCCGATCTGATAACCTATGTTCCTGATCGGCCCGGTCATGACCGTCGTTATGCCATAGACCCGACCCGCGTCCGGAACGAGCTGAACTGGCGTCCATCCTATACCCCGGAAACCGGGTTGGAGCAGACGGTTCGGTGGTATCTGGACAATGCTGCCTGGTTGAATGCGCTTAAGACGCGCAGCGGTGTGGGCAAGCGGCTTGGGGTTGTCAGATGAAAGCGCTGGTTTTCGGTCGCAATGGTCAGGTCGCCACAGAGTTGCGCAGGCGTGCCGGGACGCATGGAATTTCGGTTGAAGCGCTGGATCGATCTCGGGCTGACTTAACCGACCCACTGGCTTGTGCAGCCGTCATCGAACAAACTGATGCGGCGGTGATCATAAACGCTGCCGCTTACACAGCAGTCGACAAGGCCGAGGATGAGGCGGATCACGCACGGCTGATCAACGGAGACTCACCGGGAGAAATGGCTCGGGCAGCAGCGCAGCGCGATCTGCCTTTCCTGCATGTTTCAACCGATTATGTTTTTGACGGATCTTCCGATACTCCCCGGTCCACACAGGATCCGACTGGCCCTTTGGGTGTCTATGGCCTGACCAAGCTGGACGGCGAACGCCAGATCGCGCAAGCTGGCGGGTGGTACGCCATCCTGCGAACGAGCTGGGTATTTTCGGCCCATGGCAACAACTTTGTCAAAACCATTCTGCGGTTGGCCGAAACCCGCGATCAGCTGACAATCGTGGCGGATCAGATTGGCGGTCCGACGCCCGCCGCAGATATCGCTGATGCGCTTTTGACCATTGCCAAATCCGGGCAGCGCGCCGACGGAGGCCTGTTTCACTATAGCGGGGCCCCGGATGTCAGTTGGGCCGATTTCGCCCGCGAAATCGTCGCGCAAGCCGGACTGGCCACCAGCATCGTTGATATTCCGACATTGGAATACCCGACCCCGGCGCGCAGGCCTTTGAATTCAAGTCTGGACTGCGGGCGTATCGAAAAGATTTACGGACTTCGACGACCTGCCTGGAAAGCAGGCCTTTCGGATGTGTTATCCGAGATGAAGGTGGCAAACGGCCCCGCCGGAGAAGGATAGGACATGCAACGAAAAGGGATCATTCTGGCCGGAGGGTCGGGAACGCGGCTGTATCCGATCACCACAGCGGTCTCAAAGCAGTTACTGCCGATCTACGACAAGCCGATGATCTTTTATCCGCTGAGCGTTCTGATGCTGTCGCAGATCCGCGAGATTGCGATCATCACCACGCCACAGGATCAAGAACAATTCCAGCGACTGCTGGGCGATGGCAGTCAGTATGGTTTGTCACTCACATGGATTACGCAACCGTCGCCCGAAGGCCTGGCGCAAGCCTATACTTTGGCCGAGGATTTTCTGGATGGTGCGCCGTCCGCGATGATCCTCGGCGACAATATTTTCTTTGGTCATGGTCTGCCCGAGTTGCTGCAAGAGGCGGATGCCCAGGAAAGCGGCGGGACAGTATTCGCCTATCGCGTTGCCGATCCCGAGCGATATGGGGTCGTCGATTTCAACGGTGACAAGGTGCGTGGTATCGTTGAAAAACCCATGGTTCCACCATCGAACTACGCTGTGACGGGGCTTTACTTTCTGGACGGCGATGCACCGGCCCGTGCCCGTCAGGTGCAACCGTCCGAGCGCGGCGAGTTGGAGATTACGTCATTGCTGGAAATGTACCTGCATGACGGTCTGCTGAACGTTTCGACCATGGGTCGTGGTTTTGCCTGGTTGGACACCGGAACCCATGGCTCACTTTTGGATGCAGGTAATTTCGTGCGAACCCTGACAGACCGTCAGGGTATGCAGACCGGCAGCCTGGACGAAATCGCTTGGCTGAACGGCTGGGTAGATGACGCCGTACTGGAGGCGCGCGCAAAGCTGTTCGCCAGATCCACCTATGGCGAATACCTGAAGTCCCTGTTGGGTTAGCCCGCAAGGCGAGGACGAGCACCCAGGACCGGTACTTGACCAATCATTTCATGCGCTTAAGCGGTTTGTCCTTTGCCCGCATCAAGCCAACCGTTCTGCTCAAAGGAAGATTGGGTTTCATTGCGGATCGTCACAAGGGTCGGGTGGTATTGGGTGCCTAACACCGCGTTCCGAATCCGGTGTTCCCCGTGTAGAGCTTTCAGGTTTTTTTGGCCTGCGTCGTTATATTTTAGACGTTGCTCGGGCGTATAACTCTTTGTTTTTGAATGGAAAACAAAGCAGTCAATTGATACAGCGCACAGAAAACCGGCATCCTGCGCCCGCAGGACAAAATCGCTTTCCTCGCCGTAACCCATTGGAAAACGCTCTTCGTCGAACATCCCGATGGCGTCCAGCACTGGTCGACTGATCGCAAGGCAGAATCCATTCAGCTGCTCGACAACCGGATAGCCAAAGCGCTCGGCGAATTCGCCGCATAGTGTATGTATGGCACCGATCACTTCGCCGTTTGAGGGGACTTCGTTTGGCCGTGCATCTGGCCCCGGCAGGAAAGGAATGGACTGCCAGCCCCCCGCGTTGGACAATGGTCCGGCCAACCCGATCTTCCAATTTGAGTTTAAGCAGGCATCGAGACGATTTAGCCAGTCACCGCTTACAATTGTGTCGCTGTTGAGCAGAACAATCATGTCAGCAGTGGAATACCGCATTCCGGCATTTGCCGCCTTGCAGAACCCGCTGCCTTGCGGTCGACGGATCAAGTGGCAGTTGCCGGGATTGCTGGCAGCAAATCCCTCACACAGTTTCTGCGTTTCCGTCTCGGATCCATCATCTACAATGATAAGCCGGTCATCGTTCCTGAGAGTGTCGAGAACAGATTGGATACAGGCTTGCACATCGTCAAAACTGTTGTGGACGCAGACAATAACCTCGGCCGGGGTCGGAGTTTTGTTTCTTTTCATGCGCGATGCCTCGTACGCGCGAAATACGCGGATGACCGCATGTCACCGGGCAAGTGTTTGACGCGTAAATCGGGTGTTTCTGCAATGGCCAAAGGCAATGAAACCTGGTCGCGTTTCGAGCCGCGTGCCAGCATCCGCCACCAACTGTTGCACATCTGCCGAACTGTCGAAGACGAAGGGCGCAAAACCATAACCATAGTTTCATACAGATCAGTGTCGCGAAACGCTGGGTGGGATTGGTTCTGGCTCAGGTGAAGCGCCATCGTGCGCAGATCGTCTTTGGCAAGTTGCACGCATTTTGCGGCCTCGGCCATCAGACCTTGACGGTCAGGATGTCGGAAGGTCGCAAAATCGAAGGATTCGGGATCCAGCGAGTTCAGAATATCTTCTGGGCCATGACACATCATTATGTTGCCGTCGATCCAGATCACCCATTCGTAGTCGGAGAAAAATGCCGGAAGATTCAGCTTTGTGAACCGGGCCTTGCGGCGGGTATCCGCATGGTGAAACGGCGCGTGTACCTGTTGCCATCCGCCGGTTGCATCATAAGCCCGATCTGAAAATACAAAGAAGTCAGCAGTTTCTTTCCAAGCCGGATCGATCGGAACAAGCGAGTCAAATTGACCGAAAATTGCCGTTACAACAGCAATACGCTTTTTGTTGCTGTTCGTTAGGCTAAAGGGGTCCAACGCCCGGCGGTCATCGGGGCGCAGGGGTTGATCTCCGGTGTCACCCAAGGGAAATCCCATGCGCACAAGGTACTCAATGCCCCACATCGACAGGGTTTTTCCATCTTCAGCCGCCAGTTCCCGGAACGGTGCCAGGGCAAACTTAACCCCGTCCGATTTATAGTGCGACAGGGCATCTTTGGCAGACGGCAGACCATTTACTTGCGCGTACCATTCCCGGTCGAGGTGGCTGGATGCAGACGCGGTAAAGAACTCTGCTGCATTTGTATCATCCTGACCCAAGCCCGCTTCGGTCAGGTACCGGCCAAACTTTTCAAGCTCGAACTGACGCCGTTTCTTGCGCCTTGCAAGCAACACTTTGAGCGCCGTCCGAAAGTCTTCGTCGCGGACCAGCATCATCCGGCGGTTGATTGATTTGGCCAATCCCATGCAGCTACCCTTGTTTACCGCGCAGCAGGCTAACCGGTGTGATGCCACGTTCAAAGGCAGCGGCCTTTCGCGGCAGGACGACGGAAAGCTCGCGTAAATCCAAGACTTCTTTGGGCCTGCGCGAACCGCTTTGCAGTATTGCTTTAGTCGCTCTGAGGATCACCAACACTACTGCTGTTTGTTCCCCGCGAGCGACCAAACTTCTAGGTGGGTGCGCACGTCAGTTCAAGGTCTGCACGGCGGATCCATCAGGCATATCACGCGTGTGTGCATGCGTGTGTCACTAAATCGACACGCAAGCGGTTTTGGTAGTCTTTGTACAATCCGGTCATTACTTGGAAACACCAAACGTGATCAACAATTATCGGGTGAGGGTTACTCGGCCGGAGGGTACATATATGACACCAAGAGAATTCCTAAGAGAACGCGGTCGGGCGAACCCCAAATTCTTCCCCGCAATCCTGGCAGACGCACAGGCTGTCGCTGCCTCTTTGCACAGTGCCGAACTTTGCAGAAAGTGGTCCGCTGCCCATGTTGTTCTAAGAATGATTTGGGAGGCTGACGGGTATCTCGCTCTTGTTTTGATTCGGGCTGCCGCGCGACTGCGCGCACATGGGGTTCCGATCTTACCAACCGTCCTTCGACGCCTTTCCATCCTGATTGCTCAGGTGCACATTGGTGCCCCTGTCGTTATGGACCCTGGTATCGTTTTGCCGCATGGGCAGGTGGTCATTGACGGCATTACTCATATCGGAGCGCGCGCCACGATCAGACCCTTTGTAACGATTGGCTTGCGTGACGGCGATTATGTCGGCCCTACGATTGGAAAGGGTGTGAGCATTGGTACGGGCGCAAAGATCATCGGCCCCATTACCATCGGGAACGGCGCACGGATAAAGGCCAATGACGTTGTCGCCTCGGATATTCCTGCCACGAAAACCTGAAGGCGGGCTGACAGATTTCGACCGAGCGCGGCAGGTGCCGTTGGTAGCTTTCTAGATTATTTTAACAGAGTTCGCCTTAGATACTGCGCTTCTTCCGCAACGTCCCAGGTGTCGCCAAGGCTGTTGATGATCCTCATTGTAATGTCGGACGCTTCCCGCTGATGCCAGACGGGTGTTTTCTTCAGAAACGGAAACCGCATTTCTCTTAGGTTGAAATCAGGCAATGCGTAAGAAACGCCCAGGCATCTCGCGGCCGCAAGAAGAAACGATCTAAGTGTTTCGGCGTCGGGGCAGCTTTGCAGGACTTCACGCTTTAACGTTTCAAATCTGGGATTACCCAAGACGATCACATTCTCGGAAATCTGTTGCAGACGTTCAAAGGGTAAATTTGCCAGAAGGTTGTCAAGCTGTTCAACCGGATAGGTGCTTGACATTGAAAGGCCTTGTTCAAGCGCCCATTTCGTCAGGCCCTTTTCGCCCCTTTTTACGGTCAGGTCTTTGTCATTGACCAATGGGTAGTTTTTCCAGAACTCAAAAAAACTTTGATTGCGCAGCACGTTCGGTGAAAAGGACACGGCGAAGGACTGAAGATGGTAGCCGGACGCAAAAGAACCATAATCCCAGGGCTCCGGCGTTAGCGATTTCGGGACAATTGTAGATCCTCCAAAATTGGAGGTCGCACCGATAAAATCTGTCGGGCTTTGTTCAACGGACGCGAACCAGTTCTGCGATCCCGGAGCCGGAAACCAGGTCGAGTCGTTCAGAAGCGTCAAGCGCGTCAAGCTGTCCAGCCGATCCCGCAGGTAAAGGTTCGCCTCGCGATACGCGCCGAAGTCATAGCCGTGGTTTGGACGTTCAATTACAATCGCGCTTCGTTCGGAAACGGATGCCTTGTCTTTTTCCGACAATGGCATGTTCGAGACCGTGATAGGGGATACTCCGGCTTCGAGCATGTAGTCCAACGCAGCAAGTCTTGATGGCCACAATCCAAAAAAAGGAGCTATTACATAAATGCAGACATGATCCTTCAATGCGACCGCGCCGGGTGAGATTCGAACCTTTGACCGCTGGGTATGGTCGTAAATAAACGGCGAATACACGCTGGATGCGGATCGATAGATCAGGCGGCTGAGTTGCCGGGCGGGCCGAACAAGTTCCCTTCTTATTTTTGCACTCCGGCTAATTGGCATGGCGATTGGCACCCGTTTCGGGCCAGTTCTGCTTTGCGGCCGTCAAAACGGCAATTAGGTTCCAGCGGTCCACATCTGGAATGTTGCCGATCCGCAAACTGCAAACGACAAGCCCGTCTTGTTCAGGGATAGCATGTGCCGCAGGCAGTCCAGACGCCGCAACATGCGACATACAATTCTGGTCGAACGCCCGACATTTCTCGGCTTGTTTGATCTGCGGAACCCAATGGCGCTGCCAGAGCGAGTTTTTTTTATTGCGTTCAGTCAGCTTGGTCATTCTTACCTATCATCGATCCTATAGGGCCATTCGGCAATGCCGACCTAGCCTTAAGGCACTCGTCTCGTCGAATGCGCATTTGTTTCAGCGCAAGTATGGTTCCCCATATGTTTCAGTGCGTCGATGCTCTAAATAGTCCCGCTGGTTCATGATCTGAACTCAAAACTGATCACAAAACCGGTTTTGCCGTTTCACGTTCAGAGCCGACGAAATTGGCAGGAACGTCCGGGCGGCGGTACGGCGCCTTACGGATCGTTTCGTATTCCGCGTCGAAAGCAGGTCGCTTTGAAACCGGCGCATTGCTCGAAACACCACCATGTATCTGATGGAATGTTCCTTCACCCAGCAACATATGAATCGTCACGCCCGGTTTCTCGCAAGCGCGTTTCCACAGATCAAGGTTCGCTAGACCACCGCCCGGCGAGCGGAAGCGCTCCTCGAACCCATCCAGTTCTATCCAAAGTTTCTTGTGCATAAAGACAGCGTTTGCTTCGGACGGAAGAACCTTCCAACCCTTGCCTGACGATTTTGCGAATACCGAAACATCGAACAGGCGATACCCGTCGTCTTCCCATCCTGAGTTTTCCAAAAGGGCATCCTCGGCAGAGGCGTCATATCCAGACTGAACCGCATCGGCCTGCACTTCGTGCCCCAGATGAAACCCGAAGGTTCCGACAATTGCATTTGGGTCTGTGTTCAGTTGATCCAAAGCGCGAGACAGCATGCCGGGTGATGCCATGCGCGCGCCGTCAATGAACACGCCGATCTGATCCGCCTTGGCGGCGGCAAGCCCTATGTTCACGGCGTGACATGGGGAGACATTGCCAGCTGGCAGGGAAATGACCCTTGCATTGGGGGTTGTTTCAACCCAGCTGGCAAATCCGCTCGTGTCGGTGGAACCGTTGTCCACGATGATTATCTCGTAATCATCCGTCGAGATGTCCTTTTGCATTTTGGCGGACAGCGTACGCAGTGTGCGTGGAATTTCCCGCGCCATCTCATGTGCAATCACTACGACCGACAGGCGCGGGGTGGCGGGAACCTCAGATCCCGTCGCAGTATCTGCAACGGGACCATCCGCCAGACACGCCGCCAGATTTCGGACAGGTCGTCGGCCGGTTGCCGCGCCCAGACCCGCAATCGGTTCGGGTTTCATCACCTTGTCCAGTGCCTCGATCGAGGCGACATCATAAGTGTTTCCCAGAACCCCCGCCTCGATTTCCTTGTAGTGGCGCCTGAGTTTGGTGTTGTCGGGATCAAGGCCAGAGACAACGGCAAGACCCTTGCGGTAAGGCCCGACAAAGGTTTCAAATACCGATACGGACAAATCCGGCCGGTAGCGCCTGAGTATCGGGACGATCTTGTAGACGTCACCGCACCAGGCGTTGAACCGGCGGTCGCGCTCCAGCATCTCGATCTTGTCCGGAAGCACGTCGTCGATCAGAATAACGCCGTCGCGACCCATCCATTTCTCGGTTTCGATGAAGTCGCGCACCACATATTCGGCCAGATGCATGCCGTCGATGAAGGCAAGATCGATGCCTTGCGGGAACAGTGCCTTGCACCTGTCCGTGTTGGCAAAGAAATCGTCGCTTGTTTCCCGATACAGCCGCGCCGGAGCTTTAATCTGATTTGACAGAGTAAACGCCGGATCGACACCGACACTGGGGCAGTTGGCAAGACTCAGGCTTGCCCCTGTATCCACGCCAATCTCGAAATAGCTTTCAGGTCGTACATGACGATGAACCTGTCGTAAGCAGTTCAGGTAACTCAGCTTCTTTTCTTCAACGCCGTTGCGGCGCGCAGCTTCGGATAGCAGACCCAAAGGGGCAAGATGGGGCCGCGCCCTTCGTTCATCCGGCACAAGACCAACGGTCAGGGTCGGTTCGTATTTTTCGGTAATGCCCGCGCGGATACGGCTGATATAGACGTCTGCCAACTGAGACAGAACTTTGTTGCTGGCTTTGCCGAACTCGGTTGAGATGGTCGGTACACGCTGCGTCATGCGCCGCGTTTTGCCGTACAGGATAGGGCTGCGCGCATTGACGATGGCCTGGCTTCCGGTGACTTCTGCGTGGCGGTTCTTGTATTCGGCGACAAGTACGTTGCGGTCTTCCGGTGACTTTTGCGTCGTCACGCCGCTGTGGTCCTGATGGAATGTGCCTTCGCCTGAAAGAATGATGTAGCTGTTGTCCTGCTCATGTATAAGGCGCGAAAAAATCTCGAGATTTGCGAACCCAGCGCCGGGCTCGCTGTATCGCTCATCAAAGCCGCCGTTTTCCTGAAACACTTTGCGTGTCGTAATCAGGCAATTGGTTTCGATAGCATCTACAAAACTGCGCCGATAGTTCTCGCCCGGATAAACTGCATATTCAAACAGACGATAGCCATCCGCGGGCCAGCCAAGCGCTTTCAGATCTTCGGTCTCACGTTCAAATGCATCGGATGCCAGAGTGAGGTTCTGGGATTCAGCCCCCAGAATGTACTGAGGTACGTTGATAACCGGGTTTTGGAATCTCTCGTAGACTTCGCCGGAATTGCGGACGACACCCGGTGACAGCATATGGGCCCCGTCGATCATCAGCGCGATCATCTCATGACGGGCGGCTTCGATACCCTGGTTCAGTCCGAAAACGGGCGAGGGGTGGCCATCCACCCTGATGATCTGGCTGACAAATGGAAACCGGGCTTGAAGATCGGCAGGCAACGGTTCGTTCGAGCCGTTGTCGATGATGATGACCTCGATGTCGCCTTCAGAAACGCCCTGATAGTCCGGTGAACACGAAATCAGGGTCCGTTCGATTTGTCTGGGGATGTCGTAGTAGGCGATAACGATGGACAGGCCGGAAAAGACACCTTTCGCGGCGTCATCTTTCGGCCGTTCGGATTTCAGGCTGTCGGTAACCCTGTCAAACGTCGCCTGATAGATGCGATCACGCTCTTTCAGCTTATCACGTTCTTCTTCAAGCGCGCTGATGTGCCGAAGCAACTGATCTATCCGTCGCTGTGTTTTTGTATTCGGTGACATCGTCCGAACTTTCTCAATTCTGCTCGCGTCCCAGAGTGGTAATTGAGTAAATTTACCAACACAACCACACGAATCACGGGATCGCGCATTTATGACACAGGTAACATCGCCCTTGCACGGGGCCGTTCTGAACGATGAGCTGGTTGCGAAGGTTTCGAAGGCAGCCGGGGTTTTTCGCAAGGACGGTCAGATCGGCGACTTGGTACGCCTGCGCGATTCAAGGGTGATGGCAGGTAAAAGCGTGCACACCGATCTGAACACCTCGTGGATGCGAGGCAGGCCCGTGGCGCCCGAAAACCTGTTCGATTTGGGCCCGCATGGAATACCGGAAGTCGATATTCATGAGTTGACAAGCGATGCTGTCATCAGCGCGATGCATCACTACGGCGCGATAATCGTCAGGAACTTTTTTGAACCGGCTCGGGCGTTGCGATTCCAAAAAGACATTGATGAGGTCATGGACTCGGCCAAAGCATTTGCAGAAGCCACACAGGACGGTGGGCCTGACGATCGCAGCACGACCCAGAAATCTTACTTCATGCCTCTGACCAAGGAGGCCGGGTTAGACAGAGAAACGGCGCATGTATTCCTGAATGACAGTGGTTCGATCGAGACATTTCTGTCTCCGCTCGTTTCGCACAATCTGTTCGACAGTTTTGAACGCGTCGGGTTGCGGGAAATTTTACAGCGCTACTTTCAGGACGAGCCATGCGTTTCCTACCAGAAATGCGTGCTGCGCCGGGCCACGCCACTAAAGCATAAGGCTGAATGGCATCAGGATGGCGCCTTCATGAACAAGAACATTCAAAGCCTGAATGTCTGGGTCGCTTTGACTGATTGCGGCGAAGGCACCGAAAGTCCCGGGATGGATTTGATTCCGAAGCGACTGACCAAGGTTTTGAAGCCGGGTACGAATGGCGCGATTTTCAACTGGTCGATCTCAGGCGCAACGGTCGCCGAAACCTTTCCCGACATCAAACCGGTCAGACCATATTTTGGCGCAGGTGATGCGCTGTTTTTTGACCACTTCAACCTTCACGCAACATCGTCGGACCCGGGTTACACGCAGCCGCGATATGCCATCGAAACATGGTTCTTTTCCAAGTCGCACTGCGCGACGAACCAGACGCCGGTGTATTGGTAACCGGCATCTTCCGAAGCGTATTGGGGCGGCTTGTCAACGGGTGCGAAGCGGCCGCTAGGCCTTACCAACGCGCTTTTTGAGAGACTTTCTGATCTTGCGTAACCGATCCCGAAGAGATCGTCGATTCACCTTGATCGAAGATGCAACCACTTTCGTCAGCGGTTGTTCCAGTTGCTCGCGCAGTAGCTTTACCTGCTCTGTCTTCAGGTCCAGCGCGGCGGTCAACGACGCGACGCGACGGTTCAACTCGCTGCATTCCCGGTCGTAATTGCCAACGATGAAGTTCAGCATCGGTGATGCTTCATCAAGCTCTTGCCGGACACGGGCAATTGTCGCCAGCGCTGTGGGTGCATTCGGGTCGTGTTTCAGCAACCGCAGTGCCTCGTAGACATCGCTGGTCCATCCGTGGGTCAGATCGTTGTGAATGACATCTTCGGGCGTGCGGGTGTGGTTGCGCAGGGAGGTGCTTAGAAATTCATCAATTTCCGGGACAACTGTCTGCAGATCATTCGGATAGGACAGTTGCGAATGTTCTGCCGCCATCGTCAGGGTTGTGACCGGGTCCGAGATACAGTCTTCATATGCAATAAAGGTGCGCTGCATCCCATCCGTGTCAGACACCGCATCCAACATATATCTCAGCCAAAGCAGACACGCGTTGGTTTCCGAAAGCGCGTTGCGCTTGACCAAAGACGCGATGACCTCCAGCGGGTTGCGAACCGTTATCACGGCGGTCATCGGAACCTGATTTTCCAACGCTGCGCGGTAATGAGGCACCAGCCTGCAAATCCTGGGTTCTTTCAGAACGACAGGTTGACCCGCAGGAAACTCATCGGCGAGCAGTGCCCTGATATCTTGTTCGAAATTCTGACGGTCTTTCGCGCTGACCGTTTTCAGCTTGCCAGGGCTCCAGTCCGCCCATGTCAGGTCAGCACCGTTCAGATAACGGTCGTTCAATCTGGCGACGGGTTGGCTTTCCCAATGTCCGCGTCTGTTCGATGCATTTCCTTTGATCAGTGTTTTCGGCAATGCATATCCCAAGAGGTTGAGCACCCTGGTCACAGAGGAACTGCCGCTGCGATGCATACCTAGAACCAGTACAATATGTGAAGGAAGCGGTGCGTCGGTCATTCTGATTAAACTCGCTTGAGATTCTGAGCTTCGTTGGGGTGGATGCGTCGGCCCGACAGGGTTACCTTGATACCTGAATTGAGGAGATAGGGTGCCATGCTTGGTTATTTTGCCGTCCGGGACTGCTTCCGAATTTTGGTCGGTACTGATCTGAGCACATCGGCCTCGAAAATACCGGCTGACCTTAATCATCAAAGGTAAACCAAATCAAGCGGTGGATGATGTTACGGCGCTGGCCGTATCACAACGTGATTTGATCCTGTTGCTTTGGTTGCTTTTGCCTCTGGGCCTACAGATAACGCTGACGTAGAAGAGTTGTGAAACCGTCCTGCCTTCGCCTTCAGCAAAAAGTGGAGTTCTTTTGAAAAGTTCATCAACGCGGTTGCCAAACCTTCTTTTAGTCGGTGTTCAAAAGTCAGGCTCGACCTGGATGCATGAAGTGCTGTCTTCGTCACGGCATATATTCGGGTCCGCCAAGAAAGAGGTGAATTTCTGGGGGCGGGCCGACTGCGCTTCGCGGCTTGATGAATACCGCGCGCATTTTCCCGTCCGCGAAAAGCCAGGTGCCGCATATTATCTTGAAAGCACGCCACATTATTTTCATGCACCCAATGTCTTTGTGGATATTGCCAGTCAGATAAAAGGTGCAGTCCCGGATGTGCGCCCAGTGGTTATTCTACGCAATCCAATTGATCGCTACCGGTCGGCCTTCACGCATCACATTCACAAGGGGCGGCTGGACTACACACCTGAAATCGATCTGATGACAGATGACCACATTATGCTGTCAATTGGTTTGTACGGACGTATCCTAAGTCATTGGAAAACGGTGTTTCCTGACATAATAGTTTGCCGCTATGATGATCTGAAAGATAACCCGGCTGCCGCGATCAGGCATCTTTTTTCCGAGCTGAAGATCCCGTGTGACATCTCGCTCGACACGCTGTCCGATCCGATTCACACCAGTGCGCACAAAGTCAAAAAGTCCGGCTGGCCCGCGTCACCGCGTCTTACACCTGGGCTGCACAACAGGCTTGTGGATTTTTATCGCGAAGACATTCTGACCCTGCAAAGCCTTGTGCATTTTGACGTAACAAGTTGGCTAAAGACGGCCTAGAAACGGCGTCGTCCTTGAGAGATGTAGTACGCGTTTCTCAGAACCGTCGACAGTTTCACTCACACCTTCCTACCTGCCTTGCCGCCGAGTTGCTCGGCAAGCAGGTCAAAGACAAATCGGATGCGTCGCGCGGTGTGCAATTCGGAATGTGTGGCCAGCCAGATCGGAAAGGTGAAGGGGTCCCGATCAGGAAGTACGCGTTCAACTCCGGGCGTCATGGCGGCGACGTCGTCTGACATGACACTCACGCCCAGCCCCTGACGCACCAGTTCCCAGGACACAACACCGGTTTTTGACCCCATCCGAAAGTTCTTTTCCGTAACCGGAATCCCGGCCGGATTGAGGAAGCCAATCATTGTGCGCACTTCGCCGAACCCGACAAAGTCCAGCTTGGCAAGCTCTGCTTCGGTTTTGGGCCGACCCACCTGATCCAGGTAGGATGGTGCCGCATAGAAATGCGCTGTCGCCTCGGCCACCAGCTTTGCGATCAGGTCCGGTTGCGTTGGGCGTACATGTCGGATCGCAATGTCGGCCTCGCGTCGCTGTATGTCGCGCAGGTCATTCGCGGCAACCACATCGATCTGCAACCGCGGTGCGAGTTTGCGTATCTGTTTGAGGATAGGCGGAAGCTGGTAGGCGGACATGATGTCCGACGCGGTAATCCTGACCTGACCTTCGATGGTTTTCGACTGGCTCGTTGCCGTTATCGAAATCCGGTTTGCGACATCGGCCATCTCTCGCACATGCACCAGCAATTCTTCGCCCGCGCTGGTCAGGTTCAGCGTTTTGCCGACCCGTTCGAACAGGGTGACGCCAAGGGATTGCTCAAGCGCTGCTACCTGACGGCCCACGGTGGGTTGGGTTTGTTCAAGCACGCGCGCCGCCGCCGAGAAAGACCCCATTTCAGCCG
Source organism: Ruegeria sp. N4 (assembly GCF_056531425.1). Classification (NCBI taxonomy): domain Bacteria; kingdom Pseudomonadati; phylum Pseudomonadota; class Alphaproteobacteria; order Rhodobacterales; family Roseobacteraceae; genus Ruegeria; species Ruegeria sp. N4. The sequence goes on along the minus strand of NZ_JBQFLT010000002.1, from coordinate 115,995 downwards.
TCGCCAGAAATGAGCGCACCTGGTTCCAATCGAAATTGATCGCCGTCCAGTTCATGCAATAATGCATAACAGTTCTGCAATTCGAGGCAATTCCATATATCTGTGTTTAAGTTTAGCAGGCGCAAAGCACCCATTTACGAAAGAGACGCATTATGGCCGCACGAACCACAGATGCCGCATTCTGGAGCAGGATATCCCGCAAATACGCATCCGATCCAATTCGGAACATGGACGGGTATCTTAAGACGCTGGAACGCACGAAATCCTACCTGAAACCCGATGACACCGTGCTTGAGATCGGCTGCGGCACCGGGTCGACGGCGCTGTTGCTCGCCCCTTATGTCGCCCACATAACCGCCACGGATGTGGCACCGGGAATGATCGAGATCGCCGGGGAAAAGCTTGAACGCGAACGCTTGCAGAACGTCACATTCCAAGTGGCCGAGGTTCTTGATCATCCCTCGGACCATGCGACATATGACGCGGTCCTGGCGCACAACCTGCTTCACCTGCTGCCGGATCTGGACACGGCGCTGGAGCATATTTGGTCACTGATAAAACCCGGTGGTCTTTTCGTTTCCAAAACGGTCTGCGCGCCAAGTGGTGGCGGGTTCAAATACGCGATGATCCGACGCGTCGCGATCCCGTTGATGCAGGCCGTCGGAAAAGCGCCGTTTGTAGAGTTCTTGCCAGCGGCGACCCTTGAACAAAAGATGGCCGCCGCGGGGTTTGAGGTAATCGAGACCGCAGATCAATTCGGAACGTTGCCAAGCCGCTACATTGTCGCGCGAAAGCGCTGATTGCGTTGCGGCTTTCAACCACAAGGCAAAAGCGACTGGGTGGGCGACGGTGCTGTTCTGTTAGGGATGTGTTAAGCCCATCAAATCAAATCTGCATCTCTAGCCTTGCGCCCGGAAACTGTGACAGAACCGCGTCGATCATGTTTTCGGGAAGCGCGCACAATGCCGTCGATAATCCGTCGGCCATCGCCGCACTGGGCGCGGACACCGAAATGGCGCGGTGAACCAAACCTTCGCCCGTTGGGTTCAGGATATGCCCGTGCCCCCCGGACAGCGTCATTGTTGAAGGGGCCGAGGTTGCGACGGCGCGGTCCTGTAGACCGATATGACGGTGCACACGACCCTCCGGGCCCGCCAGCCCAACTTGCCATGGGCGGCCATCGCCGCGTTGCCCCTCGGCGCGGATTTCGCCCATGTTGACCAGAACATCCCGGAGACCGAATGATTTCAGAAGGTTGGCAACTCGGTCCGTAACCTCTCCTTGCGCGACGCCGTTCAATGTCAGCGCGGAAAGACCGGGGGAAGGCAAGCGTATCTCTGTCGCATTGACCGAGACCTTGTGCCAGCCAATCGCGCGCCAAGCAGCCTCGCGCGTGGATGCGTCTGCGTTGTTGGCCAAGGCCACCCACAGCGGTTGAACGGTGGGGTCAAATGCGCCGTCGGACGCAGTGTGCAGGGCCGTACACAAGCCGAGCAATTGCAGCATCTCGGGCGACGGGGCCGAAAGGCGCCCGTCCTTGTTCAGACGGCACAGCTCTGACTCGGGGCGGTACAGGCTGAAGATATTTTCAAGCCGGGCCACTTCGGCGGTGACAGCGTCGAAGATGGGGGCGGCGTCGGCCTTGTCCAGCCCATTCAGGCGCATACTGGCCTGCGCCCCCAAAGCGATGCCGCGCCATTCGGCGAAGCGATCGGTCGCAGCCTTTGCCGGAAACGCGGCGCAAGCGGCTGAGATGGTCAGAAAGCGGCGACGGGTCAGGGTGGTCATGCGGGTGTCTCCAGCGCGAGGTCCAGATCGACAGGCCCCAGAACTTCGGTGTCAGGAATGTCAGACAGCGGGAGCGCAGTACCGCCATATTCTGCAATAAAGCCCTCGGCCGCGGCGGGATCGCCAAAGGGCACCACTTCGCGCGCGCCCATGCCGCCGGCGACGTTGGCCCCGACCACAAAGCTGGCACCCTCGGCGTCGATCCAGTTGGAAATTCCGGGTTGCCGCCAGCTGGGGGCGACGCTCATGTCGCTGACATAGACGGCGGTGATTCTGGCGTCCCGTTCAGGGCTTTTGAGATAGGCCACCATGTCGCGCACCTGGGCAAAAAACAGCGGTGTGGGGTAGCCTTCCAGATGGATCTGCCCCTTGGGGCCGCCATGTTCGGCGATGTTCATCTGGCAGAAAAAGCTCAGCGCGTCCGGGGCCAGATCGACCGGGTCGGGGGCCTCGGCCACCTCTTCCTTGCAGGCGGTCAGCGCGATCAGGGCGATTAGGGCAAGGTGTTTCATGGCTCAACCCTCCGGAAGGCAAGGCGGGCGAGGGCGAAGGTGATCACCGGCCAGATCAGCAAGGATGCAGGTGCGGCCCAGACCGGCAAGGCCTGCGCGGCCCCGGTCATGCCAGATGCCATGGCGACGCCCTCGGTCGCGGCGATGTTCCACAGACGGAAAGCGTCGGCCGGGTTGGCTACCATCACCCAGGGAAAGACGGATTGGGTAAAGCTGCCGCCCTTGTCCATGACGACGGCCCCCAACAGGCCCAGATCATAGAGGACGACAAAGACTAGCCAGAGCCCGGCCGACAGACCCGCCGCCGCCGTGGCCCCCTTTGCCAGGGCGGACAGCAGGTATCCCAGCGCCAGAAAGACAGCGCCCAGCAGGATGGAAGTAAGGATCAGGCGCACCAGCGCCATCAGGCTTTCCGGCCCGGCGCCACCAAAGAAGGCTGCCACCGCGCCTGCGGTGCCGAAGCCGATGGTCATGGCAAAGGCCAATGCGGCCAGATGGGCGGTGAATTTGCCCAACAGGATTTCTCCGCGTCCCGCAGGGTAAGACAGCAGCAGGGACAGGCTGCCCCGGTCTACGTCTCCGGCGATGGCGTCGAAGGAAATCATCAGCGCCAGCAACGGCGCAAGGTAGACCGACAGCGTGGTCATCGAGGCGACCGAGACGGTCAGCATATCGACGCCCAGCGTGCCGGTTGGGGCGCTGCCTGCAAAGGTCAGCGCCAAAGCGAACAGCACCATGATCAGCGTGGCGACCAGCAGCCAGCGGTTGCGGCGCAGGATCAGCATTTCGGTGCGGGTGATGGCGAGGAAGCGGGTCATTGCAAATCCTCCTGTGCGTAATGGCGATAGAGGTCTTCCAGCTTGGGCGGAGTCATCTCGACATCCGCTACCGCGTCGCCCAGACCGGCGATCCGGCGCAGGGCTTTCATCTTGTCGTCGGGGGTGCAGAGCAGTTCGACCGACGCGCCATTGATCCGGTTGCCGCCCAGTTCGGCGGCCAAGGCATCCGGGTTGTTGCTGGCGCGCACCTTCAGGCGGATCGGCAGACCGGCCAGCGCCGACAGGTTGTTCAGCGTGTCATCGGCCACCATCCGGCCCTTGCGCATGATCGCTATGCGGTCGGTACGGGCCTCGACCTCGGTCAGTGCGTGGGACGCGATCAGGACGGCGGTGCCCTGTGCGGCCAACTCGTCGATAATGGCATAGAGGTCCTGTCGCGAAATCGGATCAAGGCCGGAGGTCGGCTCATCCAGCAGCGCCACTTTCGGCTGGCCCAGCAGAACCTGTGCCAGACCCAGTCTTTGCCGCATTCCTTTGGAATAGGTGCCGATCCGGCGATCCAGTGCATCGCTGAGGCCAACGCGTTCCAGCAGGCCCGGCACATCCGCCTTCGCGCCCGATAGCTGTGCGAACAAGGTCAGTTGCTCGCGGCCTGTCAGCGCCGAATGAAACGACACCGCCTCGGGCAAATACGCCGTTTCCCGCCGCGCCTGCGCGCTGCCGGGGGTGGCGTTTCCGATCCGGATGGCTCCGCCATGGATCGGCGTCAGGCCGAGGATGGATTTGATCAGGGTCGACTTGCCCGCGCCGTTATGGCCCAGCAGCGCAACGCGCTGGCCGGGGGCAAGAGACAGGGTGATATCGTCAAGAACGCGGGTTTTACCCCGATCCTTGAGAACATGGTCGATTGACAGGGCCTTATCCGTCATGAGGCACCTTTTTCATTGCTGGGGGTTCAGGGGCTTGCATCAATGGGTTGCTGTCCATCACGCCGCCCGGCAACAACGCCGGGAAGGCCGATTGCGACCAGCGCACCAGCTGCACGGCGGGGGAGCCGAGCAGCAATTTGGCTGCGGGTTGGGTCCACAGCACATGATCCATCGAGTCGTTGGGGCGATAGGGGGCATCGGCAATGCCATTGCCATCAACATCAAAGGCGGCGAAATCGGACCAGTAATTGCCGCGCCCGTCTTCGGACCACTCGACCCATTTGGTCGAGACGTATTTCACCTGGGTCCGGTTGCCGACAAAGGCGTTGCCAAGGATGCGATTGCGCTCGGAACCCGCCGTGAAGTGGATGCCGATGCCGCAGCCCTGGAACCAGTTGTCGGTGAATTCGTTTTTGTTCGAGTTATACAGGAATGTGCATTTCTCTTTCGCACCTTTCACCACATTGCCGGTGATGGTGCTTTTGTTGGCGTAGTTCAGCATCACGCCATGTTCACGGTCGCCGATCGAGACATTGTTGGCCACGGTCACATTGGTCGTAAACATCACCGCATAGCCCAGATCGTTGCCGATTGAGACATTGTCACTGACGACCGAGTTGTCGGCATACATATAGTGAACCGCAAAACGCAGATCGCGGAACAGGTTGCCGGTGAAAGTGTTCTTCTTGGACGAGTTCACAAAGATCCCGTCGCGGCCATAGCGAATATCATTCGATTCAACCCGCGCACCCGGCGCGTTCCAGACATAGACACCATTGCCGCGCGCGTTCATGTGGCGGTCCTGCCGCCCCTCGATCCGGTTGCGGCGCACAATGCTGTCTTTCGCACCATGGATGTCGATGCCGTAGAGATTGCCCAGCAGCACATTGTCCTCGACCACCGGCGCATGGGCCGTCTTGGTCAGTTGGATACCGCTGTCGATACCGTCATGGTCCAAGCCGGACCCGATCACCGTCAGCCCGCGCACGGTCACGCCCGGCCCGGTTACGGTGATGACGCTACCTTCGCCTTGTCCGTCAATGGTGGCCAAGCCCTGCCCATCGATTGTGATGGGCCGGTCCAGAACCAGTGTTTCGGTGTAAACACCGGGGCTCAGGCGGAGGGTATCTCCATCCGCCGCCTGCGCCAGTATTTCATTGATGGCCCCCGCCCGGTTGGGCACATCCCAGTCTGCCGCCCAAAGGGGCGAGCCGAGCAGGAACGGTATGAGCAGGGACCAACGCATTTTATGCACTCCGGGGTTCAACAAACATCCGGCCGCGCATTTCCATGTGCAGCGCGTGGCAGAACCACTGGCAATAGTACCAGTGCACGCCCGGACGGTCGGCAATGAAGGTGACCGAGGCGGTGGCCTGCGGCCCGATCTCCATCGCGATGCCAAAGTTCGACAGGCACAGCCCGTGGGTCACATCGTCCACATCATCCAGGTTGGTGACATAGATCGTAACCTCGTCACCCTGTTTGACGGTGAATTTCTCCATGCTGAACACGGGCGCGACCGAAGTCATGTAGACGCGGACCTTGTTGCCATCCCGGATCGGCTCTTCCGCGCCGTAATCCAGATCGACACCATCTGCCTCGGCCTGTTTGCGCGCGTCTTCCCACATCGGGTCGTTGCGATCCCAGACATTGACCGGGTTCACTTTGGACCGGTGCACAAGGATCGAGTCATGCGGTTCTGCAAAGGTCGGGCCGTCATGGACCACCTTCATCTTGTCGCCCGAGATATCGATCAACTGCTCGTTTTCAGGCTTCAGCGGACCTACGTTCAGGAAGCGGTCTTTCGAGAACTTGTTCATCGAAATCAGCCACTTGCCATCGGCCTCAGCAGTCTCACCCATCGAGGTCGAGTTGTGGCCCGGCTGATACTGCACGTCCACTTTGTCGAGGATCGGATCAACATCGGCACCTGCGTAGGCTTCGATGGCCTTGGCGATGTCCCATTTCACCACCTGGCTGTCCAGGAACAGGGTGGTGTAGGCGTTGCCTTTGCCGTCGAACGCGGTGTGAAGCGGGCCAAGACCCAGCTGTGGTTCGGCAACGATGGCGGAACGCGGATCGGCGTTGTCGGCAAACAGCGCATCGACTTTTTCCACATCAATCACCGAAACGGTCGGCGACAGCTTGCCGTTGATCATGATGTGTTTCTTGTCGGGTGCTGCGTTCACACCGTGTGGCGAGTTGGGGATCGGGATATAGCGGGTCAGGTTGCCACCGGCCTCTTTGCGACCGTCTACGACCTTGACGCCGTTCAGTTCCTGATAGTTCCCGGCAGCCACAGCCTCTTCGATGCCTTTGAGGTTGAACACGACCACATGGTCCAGCTCATTCTCGGTCATCTCGGCCAGGTTCATGCCCATTTCCGAGTTATAGGACGTCGAGAAGGCGTATTTGCCCTGATAGTCGCAATCGGTGTTGTCGAGGTTGCCCGACACCATCACCTGCCACGCGATTTCCATCGTGTCGCCGTCGATGGCGGTGAAGATGTTCACGTATTGCGACGGATCGTCGAGGATCTGACCATCATTGACCAGCGGCGCCTCATGTTCGCCATTGGCGAAGATGTAACCGGTGCGCGGGTATTTCTGCGGGCGCAGACCGTGGATGTCATGCGCGTTCGGGATCTCGATGATCTTGTCGCATTTCATCACGTCGCAGCGCACGCGGGCCACGCGGGTGTTGGCCTTGTCGTTCATGAACAGATAGCGGCCATCATAGGTGCCATCGGTGAAGGACATATGCGGGTGGTGCAGGTCGCCGTTGTCGTAAGTGACCTTGCCGTTTGCGGCCAGATAGTCCTTGGTTTCGGGCAGCAGGCCCTCGGTCAGGATTTTCAGCGATTCATTGGTCTGGCCCCAACCGGTGGCCGAGCAGCGGTTGAACACCGGAACGCGCATCAGTTCGCGCATGGACGGCACACCGAGAATACGCAGCTCACCGGTCTGGCCCGAGGACCAGAAGCCGTAATATTCGTCCAGTTCACCCGGTTCCAGATGCGCATTCGCAGCAGCACTTGCCTCGCGCGCGGTCATCAGGGTTGAGCCCAGACCGGTCCCGGCAATCACCGCGCCGGTGGCGGTTGCCCCCAGCATTCCACGGCGTGTGATATTCAGTTTCTTATCATGTTCCGACATGATCGTTCCTCCTTTTAGGAAACGGATTGCGGTTTGGCGTTCGGATGGTTCGCCGGTGGTTGTCCGAGGGGGGTCTTGAGGTTGACCGACCCTGTCTTGGCCCGCCGTTTCAACTGGCGGATAACGACGGGACATTTGTCCTCGGACTGGTAGAGCACCTGACAATGCAGGCAGGTGACGCACTCGTTCGGATTGATCTCACCAGTGGGGTGGATCGCCTGAACGGGGCATTCGTTGGCGCAGGTCTGACAGGGGCTGCCGCAATCGGGATAGCGGCGCAGCCAGTCGAACATGCGGATACGGGCGGGGATCGCCAGCGCCCCGCCCAGCGGGCAGAGGTAGCGGCAGTAGAACCGTTCGATGAACAGCCCGATCCCCAGCAGCAGCAGCGCAAAGACGACAAAGGGCCAGTCGCGCATGAATTTCAGGATGATCGCGGTCTTGAACGGCTCGATCTCGGCATATTTCTCGGCCAGCGGGATCGAGACAAAGCTGAGACCGAAGAGACCGAGGAAGATCATGTATTTCGCAGGCCAAAGACGCTCGTTCAGGCCCCACGGCAGGGTCCATTGCGGCACCTTCAGCGCACGTGCGATCTTGTTGGTCAGTTCCTGCAACGCGCCGAACGGGCACAGCCAGCCGCAATAGGCACCCCGGCCCCAGAACAGCAGGGCGGCGGCGACAGCGAACCATTGGATAAAGACCAGCGGGTCCAGCAGGAAGGCGTCCCACGAGAACCCTGTGCGCAGGCTGCCTGCCAGCGCCATCAGGTTGACCACGCTCAGCTGGGCATTGGCGTACCAGCCGATGAAGAACAGGGTCATGGTCAGGTATCCGATGCGGAACCAGTAGAAGACCCGTGCATTCATGGTCGCGTGGAACTGGAAGAAGAACGTGGCGGTCAGCACCAGCAGCATGACGCCCAGAACCACGATCTCGACCGTGCGGTCCTTCCAGATACGCTGCCACAGGGCGGCTTTGGCGGCCGCCTCGCCGGTGGCGTCGTCGACCACGACAGGGGTGGCGACCGGCAGAAGATACTGTTCCGGCAGTTTGTAGCCCAGATCGAAGGTCAGAAAGGTCTTTTCAACCGCGCCTACGGCCCGTTGCACCAGCAGTTGCAGGCGGAAGGGTTCAGCCGGGTCAAACTCGGCATCAGCGGGGATTTTGAAGATGTCGAGTTCGGTAAAGCTGGGCGCATCCGGCGCGGCCACTTCACCCAGACGACGCTGCTGGCGGTCAAAGAACCGCACCGAACTGTCGCCCTGGATCAGCTGAATCCGGTCGAAAATCCCGCCCCGCACATAGCCCGAGCCTTTGAAGCTGTACGCCCCGCGCCCCAGCACCAGAATGGCCTGTTCGCCTTCGCCCAGCCAGTTCACAAGGTTCTGGTATTCGGCCTCACCCAGCAGCGATTTGCCGATCGACGGGACCGAGACCAACGCCATAAGCATGTCGATAAAGGTGTCATCCGGTTCGCCGGGTTCGGGGCGTTTGATGGCGCGCTGATCGCCCGTGGCCTCGAACGCCGCGTTGACCTGCCCGATATCCAGCGTCAGCCGCCGGACCGAGCCGTCGCCGGACAGCGTGGTCCAGTCATAGACCGCATCCTGCGCCATATCGACTTCGCGCTTCGGCCCATCGGCCAGCACGGGGGACAATCCACCCAGACCCAACGTACGGGCCACTTTGATCCCGCCGCGCACAAGGCTGTCGTCGATCACCATGATCGTGACGGTCGCGCCCGAGATGATGTCGAGGTCATGCCCCTCACCTCCGGTCTCGGCCTCAACCTTGAGATCCAGACCGGCATAGCCTTCGGTCAGCTCAACCATGCGCGAATTGGGGATGCCGATCAGAACGATGGGTTCCGAATGCTTGACCAGTTTCACACCGGTCAAAACCGCGTCACTGTCGATGGCGGCGACCACATGGATGGGCTTGCCGGAATATCCGGTGGTACCCACGAAATCGGATGTCAGAAAAGCCCAGGCAACCGTTTCACCGCCCTTCAGAACCGGGGCAACGGGTACGTCATCGCGCACCGGGCCAAAGGCATCGGCACCGGGAACCAGATCGGCAGGCGTGACATCGGGCAGGAAACTGGCAAGGCTGTCGGCATGGGCGCTGATCGCCATCAGGCAGGACAGGGTAAAGGCCAGCAGGGCATGGATTGCGCGACTTACGACCACGGCGCACCTCCGGTAACTTGGGTGAACGCCATGGACGCGCGCAGGGCGCGTTCAGTTGTGTCTTTGGGCGCCAACGGGGGGCCGCGGGTTTCGGGCCACAATCGTTTCACATCGTATACATAGACCTGATCACGGTATTCGCAGCGCGCGGTTTGAACAAATCCGAACCGTGTCACGGCAGGCAGTTCGGGCACAGGAGCCGCCGAGGTGACGGCGCACAGGGCGCAGTCAGCGCATTTCGGGCAGGGCGCGGTCGGGTCATCGGTTTCTTCAAGATCCACCTCAACCCAAACCGCGCCGCCCTCCGAGCAGATTTCGATCCATGTGCTGTCCCCGGCGCTCGCCAGCGCCGGGCCAAGCATTTGCAAAAGCAACAGGAAAATGCCCACCACACCGCACGCCGCACGGGACACGCGATCAAGAAAGGTATGCGGGGGGCGGCAGATGAGCATTGAGAATCCAACTCGGCGTTCGTTCCCAAAACCTATGAGATTCTCTCAGGCCGACACTTGACTTAGGTCAGGTGTCTGAAAAATTCTGACCTACCCATCCGCCTCATCCATCAACCCGCGCACCCAGCGCCCGGCCAGCCAAGTTGCCGGAATACCAAGCGGAATCGACCACAGGATCGCAGGCACCGGTTCGATTGCGCTGAAGCCCGCGCTGTGCAGGATCAGGCCCAACAGAAACAGGTTGATGGCCACGGTCAGCATCGTGGCCGGGTAAAGCAGAATGGCCAGTTTCCAGACCGGCCATCGCCCGTCAGTGGCTGGTGCCTTCCGAGAAGGTGATTTTGTTCCAGACATTGTATTTCCCAGACGGTTTGCGCATCGGCAGGCGGCGAACCTCTTCCAGCGTCTGCGCGTCATAAACGATCACCGCGCCGTCATCTTCCCAGATCGACACCAGCGCGTGACTGCCATCTTTGGTGAACTCCACATGGGCCACGGTCTTGCCGGGGGCAGGGCGCAGAGTCTTTACGATTTCAAGGCTTTGCTTGTCGATCACATGCATCGCGTCCTTGTTCGGGCCAAAGAACACATCGGCCCAGACATAAGGCGAATTCTCATGACTGCGCATGAAGAAACCCGGCCCTTCCGTCTTGATCCGTTTAACAGTTTCCCAGCTTTCCATATCGATCACCGACACGGTGCCATCGGTCAGATGCGGTGTTGCCATCACGGTCGTATCACCATGTTTCCACGTGATGCCCGAGCCCAGATGCGGCATCCCCGGCAGGTCCAGATCCGCCACCTTGTGTCCGATCACCAGATCGATCACCTGCCCGCCCTTGCCGTCGCGGGATGCGCCCATCACGTATTCATAGCTCTGGTCGAAAAAGAAATCGTCCAGATAGTCGGGCGTGGTGATCTTGCGCACCGGGAAGGGGTCGGGGTTCTTGAACTGACCTTCGATGCGGAAATCATGACCCAAACCGAATTGCGGCGGATTGGCCCCGTAAAAGACCTCCCAAATCTCGGGCACGTCCTTCAGGGCCAGCACAAAGCTTTCGCGTGGCGGTGCCTGATACACGGCTGAGACGCGGCTGGGCTGGCCCTTCTTGCTTTTGACCTCGATGACCTTGGCGACCGAGAGGTCTTCGGTCGACAGCAGGGTCAGGCTGTTGGGCAGGTAATTCGCCACCGCCACCCATTTGCCATCCCCCGACATGGCGATGTTGCGGCTGTTCAGGCCCGCACGCACGCGGCCCACCTGTTGCAGCGCCCAGATGTCGTATTTCTGCACCCAGCCATCGCGGGACATGATGAACACATAACGCCCATCGGGGCTGAATTTCGGCCCGCCATGCACGGCAAATGGGGTCTCGAACCGGTCCAGAACCTCGAACGTATCGCCGTCCAGTACGCTGACATGGTGATCCCCGGTCTCGACCGCCAAAGTGATGTTCATCGGGTCGCTGTCCCAGACGGGCGCATCGACCGGCACATAATCCTCGTCCAGAGACCGGCTGGCCATGATGTCGGCCTCGCCCCATTCCGGGTCGGTCTCCAGCGGAGATTTCAACCAGCCCGCCAGTTCCTCAATCTGCAAGGCGTCCAACTCATGCGAGAACCCCGGCATCTGCGTGGCCGCGCGCCCTTCGGCGATCACCGCCGCTACCCGTGGGCCCCGCATCCGCTTCAACGTTTCAGGGATCAGCGCAGGCCCAACCCCGCCCAGCCTGTTTTCCCCATGGCACGAGGCACAATGTTCCGCATAATCCGCAGGCGCATCAGCCCAGGCCGCGCCCACGCTCAGGATCGAACACAAAACCCCGATCTTCATCTTTTCAAAAATACTCCCGCCGGAGGCTCCTGCATTCACCACCCGCGCAGGGGCCGGGCGAGCTGAGAAAACGGTATCAAAAGAACTGATGCGCCGGATCATGACGTTTCCCCTGGAACGGCGTGACCTGCAGACGTTCACCTGCATCATCCACACCGATTTCTTGATTTGACAGATAGCAGGCCGGATCTTCGGCCCAGGGATCGCCGGTCAGTTGCAGGGCGCGGATACGGGTGTTGCCGCCGCAGACATCCTTCAACTGACACGCCCCACACCGCCCTTTCAGCGGGCGTGGGCGGGTACGCAGCATGGCCAGCATCGGATCGTCGCTGGTCCAAAGCTCGGAAAATGGCTGGGTCTTCACATTGCCGACCGTGTAATCGGACCAGTAGGTATCGGGATGCACCCGCCCCAGATTGTCGATATTGGCCACACCCAACCCGCTGGAATTGCCACCCCAGGCGGCCAGGTGTTCGCGCACATGGGCGGCCTTGGCGTCATCGAAATGCGCGCGCACCCAGTTCAAGAAATACCCCGCATCGGCATCATTATTGCCAGTTACGATGTCCAGAGGACGCCCGCCCGAGGCGGCCTCCCACGCGCGCTCCAGCAACAGGTCCAGCCCCTTTCGGGTGCGCAGATGTTCGGCATCTTCACCCCGGTTCTTGTCACCGCGCCCGGCATAGACCAGATGGGACAGATAGAACTTGTCCACACCTTCGTCATCGCACAGCTGCAACAGGTCGGGCAGGTGATGCTGGGTGCCCTCGGTCAGACAGAACCGCAGCCCCACCTTGATGCCGCGCTTTTTGCATTCGCGCACGCCGCGCAGGGCGTCGGCAAAGGCACCTTCGACCCCGCGGAACCAGTCATTCGTGGCCCCGATCCCGTCCAGAGAAATGCCAACATAGCTGAAGCCCACATCGGCGATCATATCTGCGGTTTCGTCGTAAATCCGCGTGCCGTTGGTCGAAAGCGCCAGCATCGGCACCAACTCGCGCGCGCGTCTGGCGATGTCGAAGAAATCGAACCGGTCTAGAGGTTCTCCACCCGACAGGATCAGGGCCGGGACGCGAAACTGGCCCAGATCCTCAAGCGTGACCATGGCTTGCTCATGGCTCAGCTCGCCCGGAAAGGCCACATCCGCCGAGACGGTATAGCAATGGCGGCATTTCAGATTACAGCGCCGCGTCAGGTTCCAGATCACCACCGGTTTCACCGGGCCGGGGCGGCGTTTGCGCACTGGCGTCGGTTTTACAAGTTGGTGCATGTATTCGGTCAGGCGGAACATGTCTCAGCCTTTCTTTTTCAGGCGCAGCCCGGTCTTTTTCAGGATGCGCGTGGAATAGAGGATGTCTTTGGCCCGGCAGGCATCGCCCAGAATCGCGGCGATCTGCGCGCGCTTTTCCTCGACCTCGTCCCGGTCGGCGCCGTGGACCATGGCAAACAGGTTATAAGGCCAGCCCGGCAGGGCGCGTGGGCGTTCGTAGCAATGGGTGACGAAGGGCAACGCGCCGATATGAGCGCCCAGTTCAGCGATGCAGCCGTCGTCAACATCCCAGACAGTCATGCCGTTCGATGTCATCCCCAGCTTGTAGTGGTTCGGAGCGGCCGCGATACGGCGGATCACGCCGCGCGATTTCATGTCGGCAAGGCGGGCCAACAAGGCGTTCTCGTCGATGCCAAGATCTGCCGCGACCTGCGCATATGGCGCGGACACAAGAGGCAGACCGCCTTGCAGCGCCTCGATAATCTCTCTGTCTGATGCGTCGATCATGCCGCCACCCGGAAGCCGATGAAGAATTCCTGCAATTTGGGGAAACGGAGCACTTCGATCCCCGTTTCCCGTTCAATCGCATCGGCGACGGCCCCAATCCCCTCGGGCGTTTCGGTGGCCAACACGAACCACATGTTCAGCCGGTGCGTGCGTTCATAATTATGCGCCACCTCAGGGTGTGCATTGACTTTGGTCAGGACGGTTTCGAAATCCTTGGGCGGGACGGCCATGGCGCACAGGCAGAATGCGCCACCCATGGCAGCCGCGTCGAAGAAGGGGCCAAAGCGGGTAATGATGCGGTCTTCTTTCATCCGCGACAGGCGGGCCAGCAGATCGCTTTCTGCAATCCCCAACTCGTCGGCGACGGCGGCATAGGGGTGCGAGGTCAACGGCAGGTCGTCCTGCATCCGGTTCAGGATCGCGCGGTCTGTTTCGTCCAGCGTCATGCGGCGGCCTCTTTCGGTTGGATCAATGCGCCGGTCTGTTTGAAGCAGCGGGTCGAGAACAGCACTTTGCGTTGCGCGCCAAACAGTTCCGGCAGGGCGGCGGCCCCTGCCAAAACTTCCATTGCTTCGGGGCGCGAGCGCGCGTGGATCATGGAATAGAGGCGATAGGGCCAGACATCCTCGACCGGGTTACGCTCATAACACAGCGTGACACCGGGATGCGCTGCCAGCGCCGGGCCTGCAGTGCTGACTTGCTCGGCCGGCATATCCCAGACCACCATCGCATTGGCGGACCATCCCAGCGCCCGATGCCGCACGATAACCCCAAGGCGCGAGATAATTCCGGCGCCGTGCAGGGCCTCAATCCGGGCCATCACCTCGCCCATATCGCGGTTCAGGCTCCGGGCCAGCGCGGCGTAGGGTTCAGCGACCAGCGACAGGCCAGAGCTAAGCGCCTGCAACAAAGGGCGGTCCCCGTCGCGCATGGCCGCGCGATCCACTTTTCGCGGGCCGGGAACATTGCGGGTTTTGCCGGACATGCGGAACCCAAGATCGACGTTGAAGGGCCGCACCAGACGCAGGTCCAGAACGCGCAATCCGGTTTGGTTGCTGATCCGGGCCAGCGTGTCGTTGACATGCGCCCGGTCCGGGCCGGTGGCCACGAACCACAGGTTCCAGTCATCCTCGCGCTGATAATTGTGGTTCACGCCGGGTTCCGCGTCGATTAGGCTGGCGACCTCTTCCAGACGTTCCTCGGGCGCGGCGACGGCGGCCAGGGTGCTGGCCGAAACCGCGCCCGGCGCAATGGTTGCGCCAACCCGCGTGATGCGCCCGGTCTTGCGCATCCGCGCCAGACGGTCGAGCACTTCGGCCTCGTCGAGCCCCAGAGCGTCAGCCAGAACCTGAAACGGGCGTTCGGCGATGGGAAAATCGCGCTGAAAATCGTCCAGCAGGCGGCAATCAATCGGATCGGTGATATGTTGCATCGCTTACAGCCCCGTTCTGTGCGCGCGGGCGGTGAAGAAGATGCCGGATGGGCTGTCGGCCTCGATTTCCCGCAGTTTTTCAAACGTTTGCGTGTCGTAAACCATGACCTTGCCCGCATCGCGCACGCTGAGCCAGACCTCGTGCCCGCGCGGTGTGAACTCCATATGCAGCACCGCCGGGCCGGGTTTGAATTCGTGGACGATCTTTTTGGTCACGGAATCGATCACTTGAATGGTGTCGTTCAGCGGGTGGGCGAAGTTCACCCAGACCTGCCGCCCGTCAGGCCGCGCCATGGCAAAGACCGGCTGGCCGTGGGTTTTGGTGCGCCCGGTTTCGGTCAGGGTGTCGGCGTCGATCCACAAAACCTCGTGATGGCCGACCGCAGGCAAAACGAACTCGCGCCCGGTCAGGGCCCAGCCTTCCAGATGGGGCATTTTGTAGACGGGCATTTCCTCTTGCCCGCGACCGTAATCGGGCAGCACGCGGATCGGTTCCGGGGTTTCGGCCCACAGGTCCAGCGCGGTCAGGCCGTCCTCGCCGAACAGGCCGGTGATATAGGTGCGGCCATTGGCGGTGATCAGGGCGTCATAGGGGTTCTTGCCCATTTCGGGGATCTTGGTGATCGCGGGGTTGCCCTTGGCAAAATCGGCAATCCAGGTTTCGCCCGTGTCCCACATGGTGAACACGAACCGGCGGCCCGGCGCATCGACCAGACCGATGGTTTTGCTGCCTGTGGGAATGTCGGCGACCATCTCGAGCGTTTCGGCATCGAACACGCGTACGCCGCCGGGTTCATAGTTCGACACGGCGACCAGCTTGCCATCATCCGAAATCGCGCCGCCGATGGCGTTACCGGCCTGCACGACACGGTTTGCAATCTGGCGAGTGACGATATCGACTTTGGTCAATCCGCCGTCTCGCCCGAACACATAGGCAAACCGTTCATCGGGCGAATAAACCAGCGAGGCATGGGACAGATCGCCCAGCCCTTCGATCCGCGCCAGCGCCGCGCGGTCGGACTGATCCACCAACAGGACCGAGCCTTTGGCGCGTTCGATCACGAGGCCAAGATCTCCGGTTGCGGTGGGTTCCGCCTGCGCGGTGGTCATCATCAGGGTGGCGGCGAGGGTCAGGATCAGATGTCTCATTATTCCTCCTGTTCCAGCAGATAGCGGGCGATCCATTCGGCTTCTTCTTCGCTGATCAGGGGCCGCCAGGGGGGCATCGCGGTGTCGGGGATGCCGTCGAGGATAACTCCGGTCAGGACCTCAGGGTCGTAGTGGTCCAGCGTTTCCGAACGCAGATCCGGGCCAAGGCCGCCCTTTAGCGACAGCCCGTGGCAGGAACCGCAATCCTGATGGACAAGGCGTTTCAGAGCGTTCGGGTCGAGCGTGTCAGCAGCGAATGCTGTCGTGGCCACAAGCACGACAGATGTAAGTAGAACTGAAGGCAGCGACCGGCCGCGGGTGGGCGAGAAGCGCCCGCCCGGGGGGGCGGTCGGGCGCTGCCCGGCGGCGCCACCGGGCGCAACGTTTCTGCGTCCAAACTTAGCCATGGGCCTGCTCCAACAACTCCGCCACAGGCCGTTCCGCATAGAGCGAAACCACCTTGCCGATGATGAACAGCGTGGGGGCTTTCAGCCCGGCCTCGCGCACATCTGCGGCCAGCCGATCCAGCCGGGATACAAGGCGGCGTTCATCGGGCAGGGTCGCTTTGCCAACGGCCAGAACAGGGGTTGATCCGGGCAAATTCTCGGTCATCAGCCCCATGGCGATCTGGCCGATATTGGCCACGCCCATATAGACAACCAGCGTTGTCTCGGGGTCGGCCAGACGTTTCCAATCCAGATCCAGCACCTTGTCGGCCTGCCGGTGCCCGGTGACATATTGCACCGAGGTCGCCAGCCCGCGATGGGTCAGCGGCACACCGGTGGAACAGGACGCCCCCTGTGCTGCCGTGATGCCGGGCGCGTATTCCACCGCGATGCCATGGGCCATCAGATAGGCGGCCTCTTCCGAGCCGCGCCCGAAGATCATCGGGTCGCCGCCTTTCAGCCGTGCAACCGTGTGGCCCGCGCGGGCTTCTTGAACCAGGATTTCATTGATACGGTCCTGCGGCACCGTATGGCATTTGGGCGCTTTGCCGACCGGGATCAGCCGCGCGCCGTCAGCGTGCAAATCGAGAATATCGGCCGAGACCAGACGGTCATAAACCACCACATCTGCCTCTTGCAGCATCCGCAGCGCACGCAGGGTCATCAGTTCGGGGTCGCCGGGGCCTGCGCCAATCAGAAAAACCTTACCGCTCATGTGCAAACTCGCTTGGTCTGAATGTCTTCGGAACCCAGGTTTTCCTGCGCGATCTGGTGACGTTGCTGGGTCAGCCGGGCGTGTCATGCGCCAAGACTGCCGCAACCAAAAAAGAACCTCCTTGACTAAAGTTAAGGAGCGCGGGATTTGCGCCCGCGCTCCTTTCTCTTGCCTGTAGTCCTGCCTCAGGGTTCGACGGTGATCATTCCGATCATGTTCTGCGTCTCCCAATGCGGGCCGCACAGATAGTCCTGCGGACCCGGGGTGAGGAAGGTCAGATCAACCGATTCCTCAGGGAACAAACGATCGCTTTCGGGCGCGCTGCCGTCTTTGAGCAACACGGAGTGGCTGGTCCTTTTGTCCACATTCACCCAGCGCACCGTTGTGCCTGCCTTGACCGTCAACTCGACCGGGCAGAACGTGTATTTATACATCAGCACCACCTCGGCATCCTCGACAGCGGAAGAGGGCTGACCGAACAGCTCGACATAGCGGTCTTCGGCCTCGGCACACAGTTCGGCAGTGTCATCGGCCCAGGCGGGCGCAGCCAGAAGCAGCAGCGCGGGAAGAAGGTGTTGGGGTTTCATCGTCCAAATCTCCTCTTCTAAGCGGAAGGGGCCGGATTATCCGGCCCCTGTCCATTATTGTTTGACCACGTTGATGAAGGCGCTGTCGTCGTCCAGCGCCAGGCTGGTATCCAGCGTCACGTGGTGGAACCGTGCGGCGGCAAAGTCATCATGGATGGCAAAGCCGACGGTATAGGTCTGCCCGGCCTCAAGCGGGACATCACCGGCTGCGCCCGAGTTCAGCGGACGGGTGAAGATCACGGTCCACATACCAGCGTCGAGGCTGGCCGAGGCGGCGATGTCACCGTCATTGACCACGCGCTGTTCCAGCAGATAGCCATTGGTGGCGCTGCCGTCCGCATATACGCGCATCAGGTCCAGATAGGTGCCATCGGCCAGATACTGCTCGATCTGCTCTGCCGCTTGCAGCTTGTCCCAACCACCCAGCGCCTTGCCGCGACGGCCTTTGATTTCGACCTCGGTCCGGCTTTCGCTGATGTATTTGGTCACAGTGTCCTGTGCGGTCAGACGACCCGAGACATCCCCGTTAGCGGCAATCGCCTCGGCACCCGGATCAAAGGGCATATAGCTGTTGTCGGCGTGGCACGAGGCCCAGCAACCCACCTGATCACCCAACTCGATCCCGGTGCCGGTGATCATCATGGCAACCTTGATCTGGTTGTCGGGGTCCATCTTGCCACCGTCGACAAACGGCGCCGGGTTGTGACCCGCATCCGGCCATTGCAGGCGGATGTAGAGATTTTCATCATCATGCGCTGCCTGAACGGTTGCGTCGATCACACCGCGTTTGCCGGGGATCGGCGTTGGTTCCAGCTCGCCACCAGCCACGATCTTGTTGCCGATCGCATCCAGTTCGGCGGCGTGACAGGTGGTGCATTTGTCCCCACCTTTGGTCAGAGGCCGTGCGCCGCCGTGGGATCTGCCGTTCTGGACCCATTCGAACGAGGCCTGACCGGGATAGAACAGCTTCATATCCGCAGTTGGAACCGCAGCCCAATCGACATTCGTGCCGACATCGCTACCGCCACCGGCCGGTGCAGCCGCTTCTTCGCCCGAAGCTTTGGCCCGTTCTTCCGCAACCGCCGCGTCAACCGCTGCCGCGATCTGAGCCTGTACCGCCTCTTGCTGAGCCACACGCGCGGCTTTTTCGGCCTCGGCTTCGGCGGCTTCCTTGGCTTCGATCCGCTCGAGGCTGGCCAGGTATTCGGCCGGAATTTCGCGAATGAATGCGGGGTTCGGGGCTTCGAGTTCTTCCAGATACTCTTCGTCGGCCCGGTCGCGGGCGTCCGAATGTGCGATCCCCTTGTGACAGTCGATACAGGTCTGGCCAACGGTCATGGCGTTCAGGTGCTGCTGACGAGCGCGGGGTTTCTGGAACTCGGGCATCATCGATTCGAAATCGTGACAGTTGCGACACTCGCGCGAGTCGGTGGCCTTCATCCGTTCCCATTCGTTCATCGCCAGATGCACGCGCTTGGCTTCGAACTTTTCGCGTGTGTTGATGGTGCCGACCATCTTGCCATACAGCTCTTTCGAGGCCTTGATCTTGCGGATGATCTTGTGGGTCCAGTCCTTGGGCACGTGGCAGTCGGAACAGACCGCGCCGACGCCGGATCGGTTCACGTCGTGAATCGTGCCGGTGTATTCCTCATAGACGAAATCGCGCATCTCGTGGCACGAGACACAGAATTCCTTGGTGTTGGTCGCTTCCATGGCGGTGTTGAATCCGCCCCAGAAGATAATGCCAGCGGCAAAGGCCGCAGCGATACCGGCCACGGGCATCCCCCACAGGAAATACCGGCGCCAGATCGGTGGTTTTTTATCAGGTTCGGAGGTCATATCCGGGCTCCGTTGGCTGTTCTAACTGGCCCGGCGTGTCAGGCCGGCGCGTTTAGCTGATGGGGAAAACGAAGAAAGGGCGGGCGAGGGGCCCGCCCTTTCCGATTTGGGCTGCGAACCCGTCAGGTGACGTGGTTCGAGCGGTTGTAGACGTTGAACTTCCCGGTCGGAGCAAACAGCCCCTTCACGCGGCCGATCTCTTCCAGTGTCTTGGCGTCGTAGATCACGATCTCACCGTTCGGTTCTTTCGAGGTCGAGCGGTTCCACTTGGAAACCCAAACCTCGGATCCGTCCTGGTTGAACTCGAAGTGGACGGCGACGTTGCCTTCCTCTTCGGTGATCTGGATCGTTTTCACGATCTCACCGGTTGCCTTGTCGATGACCTGCACCGATTGCTGGATCTCAGGCTCGGGGTGCTTGGTCTGGTCGGCCCAGATGTAATCTGATTCCGGGTGCGTCCGGATGAACAGACCGGGTCCGTCGGTTTCGACCTCATAACAGGTCTGCCATGCCTGATCTGGGTGGCCTTCGGGGTCGTTGCCCCAAACGGTGACCGTGCCTTCGCCCAGGTGGGTTGTTCCGGCAACAGGACCGCAGTTCGGGTCATCCCAGTTGGCGCCCGGGCCGGGGTGCGGCAGCGGCGCGGTGTCGATCAGAGCTTCCAGCTTGTGGGTCTCGGTGTCGACCACAACCATCTTGTTCGACGCGTTTGCGGCGATCTGGAAGTAACGGCCGGTTGGATCGAAGAACCCGTCATGCAGGAACTTGGCGCTGTCGATCTTGTCGATCCGCAGGTTGTCCAGGTCGGTATAGTCCACCTGCCACAACTGACCGAGTTCCTTGACCGCCACGATCCATGTGGGCTCGTTCGGGGTGGTGTAGATTGCGGCCACGCGGGCCTCTTCCACATAATCCCCGTCCACGTTGTAACCACGGGTCGAAACGACCTTTTTCGGTTCCATTGTAGCGGCGTCGACGATGGCGAAATGCGGCGGCCAATAGGCCCCACCGATCACGTATTTACCGTCACCCGACACGGCCACGTCGCGAGCGTCATAGCCAATGGTCACTTCGGCCACCAGCATGTTTTCCGGGTTCTGCCACAGGTCGATCTTGGTCATCTTGCCGTCGCGGCCCATGGTGTACCAGAAGCGGCCCGGGTTTTCCGGCTCTTCCAGTTTGTGGTGTTCGGACGCTTTCAGCACGTGCACCGCGTAACCGGTCGGAATATGGGCCAGCACTTCCTTGGTGTCGCCGTCGATCACGGCCACCTTGCCCACGTCACGTTCGATGACCACGAAGAAGTTTTCCCAGTTGCGGCCATGCAGCGGCTCGGTCGGGTAATCTTCGGGTTCGACATAGACCTTGCGGGTCGCCATCATCTGTTCAAGCGACATCTCGGGCGGCTTGGGCGGCTCCATCTGGATATAGGTCGCCATATCGCGGATCTCATCCTCGGACATCACGTCCGAGAAGTTGTTCATCCCGCCCTCGGTGCCCCATGCGATGATCTTTTCAAGCCGGTCCTGACCCAGTTTCAGGGTCCCGGATTCGGTCACGGTACCATCGGCATTCTTTGTTTCCACCAACGGTTCAAGGCTTTTACCGGTGGCACCCTTGCGCAACACGCCGTGGCAACCGGCGCAGCGTTCAAAGTAAAGTTGCTTGGAAGACTCGAAGGCTTCGTCGCTAAGTGTCGGGCCTTCAGCGAAGGTTGGCGCGGCGACGCTGCCCAGCAGCATCGCCAAACCGACCCCGAAGGCGCGGCCAGTTTTGTTGTAGCTGATTCCAAGTGACATGATCACTCTCCATTTGCTGGTGAGGCAGGTCCAAGGGTGGGACATCACGCGTTTGTCATCCTTGACGAAAGTCAACGCTGTCCCGGCATTTCGTAAACAAAAGCGGAAAAAGGGGCCCCTCAGGCACTTTGAAAAACCTGTGTCTGAGGGTCATATTTTCCGCAGCTTTTGATTTTGGTTAAGTCGCGGTCAGGTGCGCATTGCTAGGGCTTGGAAAACACCAAGGAGAGCAGCAATGCCCGCAATCATCACACGCGTATTTGGTGAAGGGTTCCGTGTATTTTTTCTGTCGGCCGGTCTTTATGGCCTGTTTGTCGGTCTGGTCTGGGGCCTGTGGCTGACAGTGCCCTATCTGGCGCCGGAATACGGCATGACGCCGCCCATGTGGCACGCGCATGAGATGATCTTTGGCTATGCAACGGCGGCGCTTGGCGGGTTTTTCCTGACCGCCGTCCCGAACTGGACCGGCGCGCCGGACGCGCGCGCGCGGTTCATAACGCTGGCCGCAGGTCTGTGGCTGGCCGGTCGGATGGCGATGTGGTTTTCGGGGGCTCTGCCTGCGGCACTGGTGGCTGTGGTCGATCTGGTCTTTGTACCGATTCTGGCCGCCAAGATCCTGACGCAGCTGATCAAACGTCCGAAACCGCAGAACATGGTCTTTCTGGTTTTGCTCAGCCTGATCTGGGTGGCCGATCTGATGACTCATCTGGAATGGATGGGGATCACCAACGACACGCTGCAAACTGGGCTTCGGGCCGGGCTTCTGACCCTGTGTGCGATGATCGCCATATTGGGCGGGCGTATCACGCCGGCCTTCACGCGCAACGCGATGAAGCGCGCAGGCGTGCCCGAGGTCAACTGGCCGGTCTCGGCCCCGGCATTCGACAAGGCGGGAATGGCCTTGGCCTTGCTGGTGCCGCTCTGTGCCTTGATCCTGGGGGTCGGGCCGGTGGCGGGCGGGTTGGCGCTGGTTTTGGGCGTTGTGCAGATTCTGCGCATGGCCCGCTGGCGCGCGGTCTGGGCGGCCCGGCAACCGATTCTGCTGGCGCTGCATCTGGGGCTGGCCATGCTGGCGCTGGGTCTGATCCTTTGGGGGCTGGCAGTTGTGGGTCTTGGGAACGAGGTCGCAGCCCTGCATGTTCTGGGCATCGGCTGCGTCGGTGGCATGACCCTTGCGGTCATGAGCCGCGCCGCGCTGGGGCATAGCGGGCGGGCGCTGGTTGCGCCTGCGCCGATGGTTGTGGCCTATGGGCTGATGGCGGTGGCTGCTTTGTCGCGCTGGGTCGGGGCCGAGCTGAACGCCGGGTATCTGGTGGCGATGCTTTTGTCCGACGGTCTCTGGGTCGCGGCTTTTGCGCTGTATCTTGTCGCCATGTGGCCCGCACTGACCGGCCCGAAGGCCGCCAAATCAGGCTGATCCGACTTCCTTTCCATAGTCTTGACTTTCGTTAAGGAGCCACCGCGCCCTTACCGCCATTGTGACCAGACTAGCTAATCTGCGCAAAGGAGAGCGCGATGCGAGAAGTCATGACAAAGAGCATGGCCCGCAATATTTTCTATGGCGGGTCCCTGTTCTTCATCCTCATCTTTCTGGCCCTGTCGGCCCATTCCCACCTGTATATCGTGCGATCCGAAAACGCGGCGAAGCTTGATGAAAGCGTGGTGCGGGGCAAGCACGTCTGGGAAAAACACGCCTGTATCAACTGTCACACGATCCTGGGTGAGGGCGCATACTTTGCGCCCGAAGTTGCGAACGTGATGACCCGATGGGGCGTGCTGGACGACCCGGAATCAGCCTTTGAGGCGCTCAAGGGCTGGATGGAGGCGCAGCCGACCGGAATTCCCGGTCGTCGGCAGATGCCCAATTTCAACCTCAGCGACGAAGAGCTTCGTGACCTGACCAACTTCCTGATCTGGACGGACAATATCGACGCTCAGGGCTGGCCGCCCAACGAGGCGGGCTGAGAAAGGGAACGGAGCAATGAAATACGAAACCCAAAAAATCGCCTATGCCTACTTTGCAGTAGCCATGGCCCTGTTTGCGATACAGGTTCTGGGCGGCCTTCTGGCCGGTCTGATCTATGTGTCGCCCAACTTCCTGAGCGAGCTTCTGCCGTTCAACATCGTGCGGATGCTGCACACCAACTCTCTGATCGTCTGGTTGATCCTGGGCTTCTTCGGGGCGGCCTACTTTCTGATCCCGGAAGAAGCCGAACGCGAGATCCATTCGCCCAAGCTGGCCTATCTGCAGCTGATCATCCTTGTGGTCGGTACGCTGGGTGTGGTTGTGACCTATGTGTTCAACCTGTTCGAAGGCAACTGGCTGCTGGGCAAAGAGGGGCGCGAGTTCCTTGAACAGCCCAAATGGGTCAAGGCCGGTATCGTCGTGGCGGCGCTGATCTTCCTTTACAACGTGTCGATGACCGTTCTGAAAGGCAAGAAAACCGCAATTACCAACATCCTTCTGTTGGGTCTTTGGGGTCTGGCGCTGCTGTTCCTGTTTGCCTTCTACAACCCCGGCAACCTGTCCCTGGACAAGCAATACTGGTGGTATGTCGTCCACCTGTGGGTCGAAGGCGTGTGGGAGCTGATCATGGCCTCGATCCTGGCCTACCTGATGCTGAAACTGACCGGTGTTGACCGTGAGGTGGTCGAAAAATGGCTATACGTCATCGTCGCCGCCGCGCTGTTCTCGGGCATCCTTGGGACGGGCCACCACTACTACTGGATCGGTACGCCTGCGTACTGGCAGTGGATCGGGTCCATCTTCTCAAGCCTCGAAGTGATCCCGTTCTTCGCGATGATGGCCTTTGCCTTCGTCATGGTCTGGAAGGGCCGCCGGGACCACCCCAACAAGGCCGCGTTGCTGTGGTCGCTGGGCTGTGCCACGCTCGCCTTCTTTGGGGCCGGTGTCTGGGGCTTCCTGCACACGCTGCACGGGGTGAACTACTATACCCACGGCACGCAGATCACTGCCGCACACGGTCACCTGGCCTTCTATGGTGCCTATGTCTGCCTCAACCTGGCGATCTTCAGCTATGCCATGCCGATCCTCAAGAACCGTGATCCGTATAATCAGGTGCTGAACATGGGCTCGTTCTGGCTGATGACCAGCGGCATGGTCTTCATGACCTTTGTCCTGACCTTCGGCGGAACCGTGCAGACGCATATGCAGCGCGTGGTCGGAGATTACTTCATGGATGTCCAAGACCAGATCGCGATCTTCTACTGGATGCGCTTTGGCTCTGGTGTGGTGGTCGTCTTGGGTGCGCTGCTGTTCATCTACTCGATCTGGGTCCCCCGGAAAGAGATCATTGAACCCGGCGCGGCCGAAACCCCTGCGGAGTGATGGATATGGACGGCTCCATGAAAATGAACGAGGGGGTGGCAAACGCCCCCTTCTACCTCGCTCAAGGCGATGAATGCGATGTGTTCTGCGCTGCTTACAAGAATGATCTGCCGGTCTTGCTGAAAGGCCCGACAGGTTGCGGCAAGACCCGGTTTGTGGCCCATATGGCCGCCCGTCTGGGCCGCCCGCTTTACACCGTGGCCTGCCACGATGACCTTGCCGCCGCCGACCTGATCGGGCGCTACCTGCTGAAAGGTGGCGAGACCGTCTGGGTCGATGGCCCCCTGACCCGGGCGGTGCGCGAGGGCGCGATCTGCTACCTTGATGAAGTGGTCGAGGCCCGCAAGGACGTGACCGTTGTGTTGCACCCGCTGACCGACGACCGGCGCATCCTGCCGATCGACCGCACCGGCGAAGAGCTTGAAGCCGCCCCCGGCTTCATGCTGGTGGCCTCATACAACCCGGGATATCAGAATATCCTGAAAACCCTGAAACCCTCGACCCGGCAGCGGTTCATTTCGCTGGAGTTCGACTTCCCCTCGCCTCAGATGGAGGCCGAGGTCGTCGCACAGGAAAGTGGCCTGCCGCTGGAACGCTGCAAGCCGCTGGTCCGACTGGCCGGCAAGTTGCGCGGGCTGAAGGGTCAGGACCTTGAGGAAGGCGTCTCCACCCGTTTGGTCGTTTATGCCGCGACGCTTATTGCGCAAGGCATGTCCACCGACCGCGCCATCCTTGCCGCCATGATTGAACCTCTGACTGATGACGAGGACATCAAACGCGGGCTCCTCGATCTTGTCACGGCTGTCTTTGGGTGAGGCCGGCCGATGGTCAAGATCGATTTTGAGCCATGGGAACCCGAAGAAACGATCGGGAAACTGTGGCACACCCTTGCCAGCCGCCTCGATGCACCCCAGGTGCATGTTGGAGCCGCGGTCGACCTCTCAGAGGTCGCGGGGCGGCTGGCCGTCCTCTTTCGGGGACTTGGGGGTAGCCCGGGCGTTGAATTGCGCCCGGTCTCACCCGAAATTTCACACCACCGTCTGAACTGGCGCCGCCGTCTGGCGACCGAGGCCGAGATGATGCCGCGCGCCTCATTCGACGGTGAAGTTCTGCGCCTGCCCGACAGCCTGTCGGTTTTCCCCGCGCGCGAGGCCAATGGCGCGCTCTATGTCTGGCTGGCCGCTGCGGCGGCCCATGCCGGAACCCGCATTGACGAGGAAGATCCGCTGCGCGCCGATCTGCGCGCATTGACCGCTGCACAACAGATGAATGAGGCGACACTGGAGGACGCGCCGGGCCTGCGCCCGCTATACGTCGAGCTTTGCAAAGGTCTGCTGCATCACCGCGACGTCCCCGACCTGCCGCCTGTTGAAGCCGCAGTCGAAGACCTGATCCGCAACATGCTGGGCGATCCCGCGCCCCTGTCCGACAGGGCCAAGGAATTGCTGGCGCTGGACGCCGATCTGACCGCCCCGCGCGGTTACCAGTCGTTCCGCCCGGTGCCCCTGTGGCCGGAACTGCGCGCTGTCGGCTTTTCCGAACATAACGAAGTCGAAAACCCCGAAACCGAAGGCCCGCCCGAGGAATCGGGCGAGAAAACCCACCGCGCCCGCCGCCGCAAATCCGATCAGGCGAGCCGCAGCGACAGTTTTATCCTGCACAAGTTCGAGGCGATCCTCAGCTGGGCCGAGTTCCTGAACATCAACCGGCGCATCGACGATGACGACCCCGACAACGCCAAAAAGGCCGCCGACGATCAGGAAGAGATCGGGCTGGGCCAGATCTCCAAAGCGCCGCCAACGCGGTTGAAACTGCATCTGGATTTGGCTCCGGAGGATGTGAACCGCGAGCGTCTGTCGGGCCGTATCTTATACCCTGAATGGGATGTACGCACCGGGCAATACCTGCCGGATCACGTCAACGTCCTGCTGTCGGACGCCGATATTCGCGAGGATGCCGCCGAGTTCGGCAAAGACCCCGCCACCGCCCGCCGCATCCGCGCCGTCAAACGCCAGTTCGAGGCGCTGCGCCCCGGTCGCGTGATGACACGCGGCCATCTGGACGGCGACCAGCTGGACATCGAAGCTGCCGTGCGCGCGCAAGCGGACCGGCATGCCAGTGGCGAAGGCAACGAACGTGTCTGGATGCAATCCCGCCCTGAGGCGCGCGATCTGGCAGTGTCGATCCTGCTGGATGTCAGCCGATCTACCGAAAGCGCCGTCACTGGCCGCGCCGTGATCGACATCGAGCGTGAAGCACTGGCCGCGCTTGCCTGGGGCCTGAATGCCTGCGGAGACGATTTCGCCATCCACGCCTTCAGCTCGCTGAAACGCCAGCGAGTCTACGTCCAGCGTTGCAAACGATTTGATGAGCCGATGGGCACCAAGGTCGAACAGCGCATCGCGTCGCTGCGCCCGGGCCACTACACCAGGCTGGGCGCGGCGATCCGCCATTGCTCGGCCGATTTGGCGGCGCAGTCGCGCAAACGCCGCTTGCTGCTGGTCATCACCGACGGCAAACCCAACGATCTGGACCATTACGAAGGCCGCCACGGGATCGAAGACACCTGCATGGCCGTGCGCGAGGCGCGCCGGGCCGGGCATTCGGTCTTTGGCGTCACCATCGACAAAACCGGTAAAAGCTGGTTCCCACGCATGTTCGGACAGGGTGGTTTCGCGGTCATCCCCGACCCGCACCGCCTGACCATGGCGCTGCCGCAGATCTACCGCCAACTGGTCGGCGCATGAGCGACGCCTCTCTGATCGACGAGCTTCCGGGCGAGTTGCTGATGTGGGTGCTGATTATCTCGGAACTGCTGGTGTTCGGCGCGGGCCTGATTGCCTTCATGGGCGTGCGCCTGACCGACCCGGCAGGCTTTGCCGAGGCGCAATCGCATCTCTATCGCACTGGCGCGGCCTTCAATACCGTGGTCCTTGTGACCTCAGGTTATCTGGCCGCGCTGGCGTTGCGCTGGCGCCGCGCCGAACGCCGCATCAAATCCCGGCTTGCCCTGACCGGGGCTGCGGCGCTGGGGATCGTGTTCCTGATCATCAAAGGCGTGGAATACACCGGCAAGGCCGCGCAGGGTATCACCTATGAAACCCACCCGTTCTTCCTGTTCTACTATCTGCTGACCGGCTTTCACGCCGCCCATGTCCTGGCGGGGGTCGCGATTCTGCTGTTGGTCGCTTGGCGCGATGATCCAAACAACATCGAGGCGGGGGCACAGTTCTGGCACATGGTCGATCTGGTCTGGATCATGCTGTTCCCCGTGATCTACCTGCTGGGATGATCGCGATGCCCCTGTCTTCTTCTCGTTCCAAATACGGCCGCCGGAGGCGTCCCGACCCACTCACCGGCGCCTGGCTTGGCCTGCTGGCGCTCAGCCTGACGTCAGCGCTGTTAACGCTCCTGCATTCCCCCCAGATAGCGGCTGCCGGTGTGCTGGTTCTCGCCCTGATCAAAACGCGGCTGATCCTCGCGCAATACCTGGACCTGGCCCACAGCCCAAACTGGCTACGCGGGTTCACCATGGTTCTCACCATCTTCTCGGTACTGATCTTCGGCCTCTACCTGATCTGAAAAAAGCCGCCCCCGACAGGGACGGCAGTCTGCAAAGCAAAGGGAGGCTTTGTTTATTGGGCTGCCATCGGCATCCGCGCGATCTGACAGCGTTGCCACAGGGCCGACAACGCCCCCACCAGATGGTCGATATCTTCATCGGTATGGACCGGTGACGGCGTGATCCGCAGACGTTCGGTTCCTTTCGGGACCGTGGGATAGTTGATCGGTTGAATATAGATGCCAAACTCCTCCAGCAGCGTGTCCGAGATGAACTTGCACTTCACCGGATCGCCCACCATCACCGGGATGATGTGGCTGGGGTTGGGAAGATGTGGAATGCCCTCGGCATCCAGCCGCGCGCGGACCTGCGCCACGCGGGCCTTTTGCATGTCACGTTCGGCATTCGATTGTTTCAAATGCCGGATCGAGGCCGCAGCCCCGGCGGCAATCGAGGGGGGCAAAGCGGTTGTAAAGATGAATCCGCTGGCAAAACTGCGCACGAAATCGCACAGCGCGGCTGAGGCCGCAATGTACCCGCCGACCACACCAAAGGCTTTGCCCAGCGTCCCTTCGATCACGGTCAGGCGATCCATCAGGCCTTCGCGTTCAGCGATTCCACCGCCGCGCGGACCGTACAAACCAACGGCGTGCACCTCGTCCAGATAGGTCATCGCGCCGTATTTGTCGGCCAGATCGCAAATCTCTTTGATCGGGGCGATGTCGCCATCCATCGAATACACCGACTCAAAGGCAATCATCTTTGGCGCATCCGGATCAGCGGCGGCCAGTTTCGCCTCGAGATCCTCCAGATCGTTATGTTTCCAAATCACCTTTTGCGCCCGTGAATGGCGGATGCCTTCGATCATCGAAGCGTGGTTCAACGCGTCCGAAAACACGATCAGACCGGGGATTTTCGCCGCCAGCGTCCCCAGCGCGGCCCAGTTTGACACATAGCCCGAGGTAAACAGCAGCGCGGCTTCCTTGCCGTGCAGATCGGCCAGTTCGGCCTCAAGCAGCACATGATCATGGGTGGTGCCGGATATGTTCCGCGTCCCGCCCGCGCCCGCGCCGCAGCGGTCCAGGGCATCGTGCATTGCCGAAATCACTGCCGGGTGCTGGCCCATTCCAAGATAATCGTTCGAACACCAGATCCGTACGTCCCGCTGGACCGGCCCATCGGTTTGGCGCGCATTCGGGAAAGACCCGCAGCGGCGTTGCAAATCGATGAAGACGCGATAGTTGCCTTCGTCCCGAAGGTCATCAAGGCTCTGGGTAAAGAATCGCTCGTAGTCCATGTTGCGGGCTCCCCGGATTACTGGCTTTGGATCAAGCGTAAGGCAGCGTCGCGTACCGCAACATGACAATTGTCAAGTGGCGCAGGCTTTAACAGAGCAGACCCGCGCCCAGTTTGATATAGCTTAAGGACAGGGTGATCTGGCCGTGCTTGAAGGGCGGCGGGAAAGACACGGGGTATATTCATGTCGCATGAGCCACAAAAGGCAATCGCGCGCCAGTCGCTGCTGCTGCGCAGTTTACCGGATCAGCATGTGGAAACACTGCTGAGCCACGCGATCTGGCGTCAGTATGATCGGGGTGAGACGATATTTTTGCAGGAAGAGACGGCGCAGGCCGTTCACGTGGTACTGGCCGGATGGGTCAAACTGTTCCGCATGACCCCCACCGGCGCCGAGGCGGTCGTGAGCGTCTTCAAACGCGGCGACAGTTTTGGCGAGGCCGTCGCCCTGCGCAACGTGCCGTACCCGGTCTCGGCCGAGGCTGTTTCGACCTGCGAGGTGATGCATATTCCCAGCCCGATCCTGATCTCATTGATGAAAGAGGATCCCGAAATCGGAATCTCGATTCTGGCGTCAACCTTTACGCATCTGCATTCACTGGTGGCCCAGCTTGAACAACTGAAGGCGCAGACCGGCGCGCAGCGCGTGGCCGAATTTCTGCTGAACCTGTGTGATTGCGATGCCAGCGAATGTGATGTGTCCTTGCCCTATGACAAAATGCTGATCGCGGGCCGTCTGGGAATGAAGCCCGAAAGCCTGAGCCGCGCCTTTTCGCGGCTCAAGACAGTGGGCGTAAAAATCAATCGCAACCACGCCGAGATCTCGGACATCGACGCTTTGCGAAAATATGTTGAAGACGAGCCTTACAGCGGGAAGTCCTGGTAAGCGGATTTCCCTCGCGGGATCGGGATTACCGAACTGAGTCACCCAATCTATTTGCCGTCATCTTTCAGTGCCGCGACCTCTGTGCGCAGTTTCTTCACCTCAGCCAGCAGCTCGATCACGTTCCTGTCGACGATGTCGGTTTCACTGCGGACCAGCTCGCGCAGGCGCGAGAATTCCTGGCCTGCTTCGTCTTCAACCGCCGACTGCATGGTGTTGACCAGCAGACCGATGAACAGGTTCAGAACCGAAAACGCGGTGATGACGATGAAGGGCACAAAGAAAATCCAGGCGATCGGGTGTTCTTCCATCACCGGTCGCACGATGCCCATGGACCAGCTTTCCAGCGTCATGATCTGGAACAGCGTGTAAAGAGACCGCCCCAACGTTCCGAACCATTCCGGGAAATCCGGTCCATACATCAGTGTTGCCATGACCGCGAAGACATAGAACACAATCGAGATCATGATGATCACCGCGCCCATACCCGGCAGCGCGTCCAAAAGGGCTTTCACCACGGCCCGCATCTGCGGAATGACTGACAGCAGACGCATCGCCCGGATGACGCGCAGCCCCCGCAGGGCGGACAGGCCCTCGCGTTCCGGCAGCAGTCCGACGCAGACCACAACCAGGTCAAAGATGTTCCAGGCGTTTCGGAAAAATTCCAGCCGATAGGCAAAGAGTTTCAGCACCAATTCGGCCACGAATATGAACAGGACGATCTTGTCCAGCAGCGCCAGCGCCGGGCCGACACTGTCCTTGACCCAGTCAGACGTGGACAACCCTAGCGTGATCGCGTTGAAAATGATCAGGCCGAGAATGACATTCGTGACCACCGGCAATTCGACAAATATACGGGCTTTGTCGCGCAGGCTCATTGTCGATGTAGCTTCCACCTTACCAGGACTCCTGAAACTTGTACCGGGATGCGTATATCCAAAGCTTTGGGTCGATTGTCGATCAGATGAAAGACGCCTGACGTGGTCGTGATTGGCGGTTACCGTCTTTGGATTTCAGCAAGGGTCAATTGTGACAACTCGCTCTCGGCGTGTTGATCTTGCGAGGGTTGCAACCGGTGTACGATCCGCGCGATTGGGTCATTCATGATGATGTTTTTAACAAGTATACAGGCGTTGCGCCTTTGGGTGATCAGGCGACGGTCCTCGGTTTTGGGGGCTGCGGCCCTGGGTTTGATGGTGGCTTGGGTGGGCGGTACCGCGCTGGCGCAGACTGCATCCAACCTTGCCCCATCCACTTTTCAGCCGCAGAATCATCGCAGCACGGGGCCGGTCACCGTTGCCCGCGATCCCGGAGCCCCGGCACCGGCGGGTGCGGATCAGTTGTTTGTCACAATTGGGCAGGTTGAGATCGAAGGGGCGTTGCCTCAGCTATCCGGCGCGAATGAGGCCTTCGTCGAAAACCTGCGCGGGAAGCGTGTTGCCGTATCCGAGATATTCGGTGCCACCCGACGTTTGGAAAACGCCTATACAACTGCAGGTTATGCGCTTAGCCGCGTGGTCCTGCCGCGGCAAACCCTGCTGGATGGTGGAACGTTGCGGATCGTGGTGATCGACGGTTTTGTCGAGCGTATCGATGCATCCCGCGTTCCAGAGCCCGCCCGCGCGCGGGTTCAGGCGGTGACAAACCCGCTGATCGGACAGCGCGGTATCCTGCTGAACGACATCGAACGCGCCTTGTTGCTGGCCGGGGATACCTTTGGCATCCGTTTGTCTTCGACCCTGTCACAAGGCGACAGCCGGGGCGGCACTGTTCTGACGCTGGATGGTGAGTTTCGCACCTTCACCGGGTCTTTCGGGTTCGACAATTCGATATCGGACACGCTAGGACCGGTCAATCTGAATGCAGGGGTCGAGGCTAACGGCCTGCTGGGTCTGGGCGAGACCTTCTATTTCCGCGCGGGCGGCGCGCCGGATCGGTTTTTCTCGACCGACTCGCAATATCGGATTCTGGCCGCCGGGGCGGTTATCCCAATCGGGATCAATGGTCTGACCTTCAACGCCGAGGTGACGACAAGCGACACACTTCCGGACGCGGATCTTCTGCCCAGCAGCAGCAATTTTGACCGCCTGTCGCTGCGGCTTTTCTATCCGTGGATACGCTCGCGCCGGGTCAACCTGTCGTCGCAGCTTGTTCTGGACCGGGTAAGCGATTCGCAGGATCTAGTCATCGGTGCGGCGTCCCTGCCGATCTTTGAAGATGATCTGAGCATTCTGCGCGCCTCGCTGGACGGCACGTGGCAGTTCGAGAACGGGTCATCCTTGACGGGTAACGCCACCTTGTCGCGGGGCCTGGACGCCTTCGGGGCCAGCGCCTCGGTCGGGCCGGATGACACGCCGCTGTCGCGGCAGGGCGCAAGCGCGGTCTTTACCAAGCTGGTTCTGGGCGCGCGCTACGACCGTCCGCTGGACCGCAACTGGTCCCTCTCGGTGAGCGGGCGGATTCAGACCAGCTTTGGCGATCCGCTGGTGACGTCGGAACAATTCAGCATCGCCGGGCCCAGCGAATTGTCCACCTTCGATGCGGGTGAGTTGCGTGGGGATGACGGCTGGGTTCTGCGGGCTGAGCTGGGGCGCAGCCAGCAGACGGCGGTGGCAGCCCTGCCGCTGGTCATCAAACCCTACGTTTTCGGCGCGTATGGCGTTTTGGGTGTTGAACAGCCCACGGTTCTTGAGCAGGGCACAACCCGCGCGTCGTCCTATGGCGTCGGTCTGGACGTTTTTACAATTGAGAATTCGGCCTATCGGTCGGCATCGGTACGAGTGGAATATGGAAGAGGCGAACGCGATGACTTTGGCGAAGACGGCAACCGGTTCAACATCACTTTCAATCGCAGGTTCTAGCACCGTCATGAAACAGATTACGACAGGTTTCTGGTGTTCGGCAACCGCCCTGTTATGGGCGACGACCGCCTTGGCGCAGGCATTGCCCACAGGTGGATCGGTGGTTGCGGGGTCCGCGACTCTAAGCCAGCCCAGCAATACCCAGCTGAACATCAATCAGAATTCGAACGCGGCCATTGTCAATTTCAACAGCTTCTCAATCGGTGAAGGCGCGCGGGTCGACATCAACCAACCCGGCGCTGCCAGTGTGTTTCTGGGGCGTGTGACCGGTGACACCACCAGCCAGATCCACGGGCAACTGAACGCCAACGGGCAGGTGCATCTGGTCAATCCGAACGGTATTTTCATCGGCCCGAACGGCAGTGTCAGCACGGCTGGTTTTGTGGCATCCTCGCTGAACATCTCGAACGAGGATTTTCTGAACGGCACCTATCGCTACACGGGCAACGGCAACTCGGCAGCGGTCGAGAATGCGGGGACGATCTCGATCGTGCCGGGGGGCTATGCGGCCCTGATCGGTGGGCGGGTCAGCAATTCGGGCCTGATCCGGGTGCCATTGGGCAAGGTCGGTCTGGGCGCTGGCGAGCAGGTGACGCTGGACGTCTCCGGCGACGGGTTCTTGCAGGTCGCAGTGCCTTCGGACACGGATGACGCCTTGATGGAGGCGCTGGTGTCGAACTCGGGCCGGATCGAGGCCAATGGCGGCAGCGTGCATCTTCAGGCCGCCAGCGCCAGAAACGCGGCGCGTCAGGTCATCAATATGTCCGGCGTGATCGAGGCGCGCTCGGTCTCGGGCCGGTCCGGCGCGGTGGTGCTGGGTGGCAGCGGTGGTGGCGTGCAGGTCAGTGGAACGATTGACACATCGGCATCGGTGGCGCAGGTGGCCAGCTCTCCCAGACCTGTTGCGCGGCCCGGTTCGGGTGGCAGCATCACGATCACGGGTGAAGCGATTGCCCTGACCGGCGCGACGCTCAGGGCCGACGGGCTTGGCGCTGGCGACGGCGGCACCATCCGGGTAGGGGGCGATTATCAGGGCGGCGGCGATTTGCAGACCGCGCAGACCACCTTTGTTGACGCAGGCACCACCCTGTCGGCGGATGCAGGCGACCGGGGTGATGGCGGTCGGGTCATCGTCTGGTCGGATGACTTCACCAATTTCAACGGCACCATCTCGGCCCGGGGTGGGGCAAATGGTGGTGACGGTGGTTTTGCCGAGGTGTCCGGCCTTGTTGACCTGCGCTATCGCGGACTTGCCGATCTGCGCGCGCCGAAGGGTGAGGTGGGGACGCTTCTGCTGGACCCGCAGAACATCACCATACCCGGCACGCTGACCGAAGCCGGGCTGGAGGCGCAGCTGGATCTGGGCAATGTCATTCTGGATACCTCGGACGTAGTTGGCACGGATGACGGCAACATCACGATCAACGCCGATATCGACTGGATATCGACCTCGGACCTGAGGCTGAATGCGGACAACGCCATCACATTCAACGGCGCGATCAATGCACCCAACGGTAGCCTGACCCTGAACGCCCTTGGGGCGGTGGACG
The DNA here is from genome assembly GCF_056531425.1 of Ruegeria sp. N4. Taxonomy (NCBI): domain Bacteria; kingdom Pseudomonadati; phylum Pseudomonadota; class Alphaproteobacteria; order Rhodobacterales; family Roseobacteraceae; genus Ruegeria; species Ruegeria sp. N4. The sequence continues at coordinate 81,109 of NZ_JBQFLT010000002.1, read as the reverse complement.
GGATCGGGCTGATCTCGACCGGGGCAGGGGGCACCATCGACGTGGGTGCATTCTCGCTGCTGGCGGGGTCGTGGGAACAGGTATCGGGCACGCTTCCGTCCTTTGCGGCGGCGGATTTTTCGATCAGCAGTGGGGCAAGCTTTCTGCGGGCACTGGCCGGGGATGGCACTGCGGCCAACCCGTTCCAGTTGACGGATGTCTACGGATTGCAGGGCATCGGCAGCGCGGGACGCGGATCCCAGAACTATGAGCTGGCCAACAACATCGACGCTTCGGTCACCGCCGGATGGACGGGCGGGTTTGATCCCATCGGCAACTTCTCGGGCACGCTTGATGGCAACCGCAATAGCATCGACGGGCTGGTGATCGATCAGGGAACAGGATCCGGCGGTTTTGTAGATACAAACGACGGCGTGCTGACCGAGTTCCAGTTGACCAACGCAAACGTGACAGTGGGCACCGGTGGCATTGTCGCCAGTTTCAACACCGGAGAGATTTCCGGCGTCGCCGTATCCGGCAGCATAACGGCAAACAACAATCTTGGTGGCGCGATTGTCGGCGGTCTGGTCGGCAACAACACCGGCACCGTTGTCGACAGTTTCTCGACCGCGTCCGTCAACGCCTTCCTGCCGATTGATTCAGGAAGCGCGTTTGTAATTGCCGGCGGCGTCGTGGGTCAAAACGAAGGCAATGTGGTGCGGTCGCATAGCACCGGCAACGTCACGGTCGAAGACGAAACCGGGTTCGGAGAGCTGGTCGGCGGAGGGCTGATTGGCTTTAACCTTGGCCTTGCACAGGATTCCTATGCCTTGGGTGATGTCACCGCGCTGGCCGGAGCCGGGCGAACGGCTCTGGGCGGTTTGGCCGGGTCGAATGCGGGTGGCACCATCGTCAACTCTTACTCGACCGGGGCCGTGACAACGACAGGGTCCAACACCGCCGAGATTGGCGGGTTGATCGGAAACAACTCGCGCATTCCGTTTACGGACCAGGTCGCGACAGGGATCGTCACTGCCTCGTTCTGGGATGCGGTCACATCGGGTCTGACGACAAGCGATGGCGGAACGGCCCTGACGACGGCGCAGTTTCAGGACACGCAAGGATTCTTTGACCTGGCATCCGCACAGGGGTGGGATTTCACCAATGTCTGGGCGCCGGGATCAGCCGGGTTCTTGCCTGCGAACTATTCAACCTCGCCAGTGGTGTTCGCCATTCCCGATCCGACCACAGCAATTGCGGGTCAGACGGCGGCAGCGACCACAACCGGGACAGTTTCTGGCGGGCCGTCGCAGTTTCGCTTTGGACCTGACCCTGACACGCTGAATACTTCTCCGATCTTTCAGTCGCTGACATTTGCCAGCCAGAACGTGGGCCCCACGACATTCACCGTTGATACCAGCAACCTGAACAGCGCCAACGGACAGGCGTTTCGTGTTGTCGCCGTTGGCGGTAGTGCCACGATTGCGCCCGCAATCGGCATTCCGGGCGGCCCCGGCAGTGTTGTTCCACCGCAATTGCCGCCGGTTCCCACCGTGGATGTCACACCAACCGTCGATACGGATATCACCGATGACACCGGCGGTGGGGGAACTGCCGTAAACCCCGGTGTTGGCCCCACAAGGACAACCGATATTGTCGAGGATGTCTCGGCCGATTTTGAGGACGCGATTGCAAGCTGTGAGGCAGCGGATCAGGGCCTGACCCAGTATCTGGACTGTCTGGCCGAAGCTCTGGACGATTTTGCCGGTGAACTGGATTCGATTGCCAATGATCTTCCGGCGGGGTTGGAAGAGGTCGGCGACATCATTCGCGACGCCAGCGCAGGTATCCGCGCCGCCGGGGATGAGGCGAACCGCCGTCTGGTGCTTGCCACCACAGCGGCCCAGCGGGACGCCATTCGCCGCGATGCCGTCAATCAGGCGCGCGCTGCCATTCAAACTGCGCAGACGGAAATCCGAAAGGCCATCACTTTGATCCGGGCCAGCGATCCGGAACTGGCAGGGGTCGAGCGGCAACAGATCGACATGTTGGTTGCAGCTGTTGGATCTGCTGAAATCAGCCTGTCCCGCGCGATTGGTCTGTAAACCGAAGGGTCAGCGATCGGGCTGACCCGAGTTTCAGGCACAAAAAAAGCCCGCCCTGATTGGGCGGGCTTTTGTCTGGCCAAAGCAATCAGGCGGCAAGTTGGCCGTCAAGCTCATTCAGAACGGCCAGCAAAGGGGCCTTGATCTTCAAGCTGGATACAAACGGGTTGTCCTCCAGAAGCGCGATCAGCGCATTGCCGTCCAGATGGCTGCGCAGACGTTGGATGCAGTGACGGATTTCCGCCTCGGCAGCTTTTCGTTCAGCGCCCTGTGTCTGGTTCCAGACGCCCGCCGCCGCAAACAGATCCGTTTCGATGCTGTCCAGCAGGCCGGTCGCCCCGCCAAAGACGCTTTTGTAGTCGTCATTTGCGATGCGGCTGATCCTTGGGTCCGGCTGCTGGGCAAGGGTGGTCATCAGCTTGTCGAAATTCGCGTTGGTGTCAGACCGAAGTTGCACAAGTTTCTTGAAGGTCGCGCTGACCGCCTTGGCATCCGTCTTTGGCTGGTCGGCCGAACCCTGCTTTTTCAACGCCGCCGCCAGACGGGCCATCCCCGCGCGGGCCTTGTCCTGATCCCCGGCCTCGACCAGACCGCCGATGGTTTGCAGCGCCGACAGCAAGGCCTGCGCCCGATCAGGGTTCTGCTCGGCAACGGCGCTGGTCATGCGGCTGAGCGTTTCGAATTTCTTCTGCAACTCGCCCAGGTCATCGGAAACCGGGGTGTCGTCGGCCTCATCAGCTGGAGCGTCAGCCACAGCGCCCTGATCGGCGGTGTCCTGATCTTCATCCTCAAGTTCGTCATCCAGCACCTTGCCGCTGGAATCCAGAATGCGAACCTTGAAGCTTAGCTTGGCGGCTTTCAGAAACTGCCGCAACGCCTTGACGGACGGGCGCTTGGGTTCATCCTCGCAGGTGATGACAAGAAACTTGTCTTCCAGTTTGGCAACGCCCCACACAACCGCCTTATTGTCTGAAACCCCCGCGTCGGCCTTGACCGTCTTGCGAAGCTTTTCTGCCTTGGTTGTTGCGTGCAGTTCACACGCACTGTCGGCGACCGCCTTGGCCGGGGCAAACGCGAAATTGAGCGGTTTCGTTTTCGCGATTGCCAATTTGGCCTTTAATTCTTTTATCTGCGCTTTATCCACAGTGATCACTCCACACCGGACGAAATTACGGCACTTTCGGGTGCCGAGACTCATACAGTTCGATCTAAGAGCATATGAGGCGATGCTGCACAATTAAACCTGATATACATTTGCGTGTATTTGGTTACAGGTTTTTTGATCAACAGGTCTGAAACGGGGCTGGCTTCGGAAAAATTGATAAAGTTTGGGTTTGTATTTGACCAAACGGACAGCAAATCTGCCGTTTTGATCGGGATTGTTTTACCTTTTTCGAGGTTACGTAAACCCCTGCGTGGCATGCGGTTCAAGCCTTCGCTGCCTTGGTAACAAACCACACGAAAACTTTGAATTGCTTTAGTTGAATCCCCCTCGGAATACAGTCTACGGGTTATTTAGCCGAAACCGATCCGCATTTGGAATCGGGGCAGGCACGTATTGATGACTGCGTATGGGTCTTGAAAAGGAAAGTGGTGAAAAAGGTTATACTCTCTGAAGTTGTGTAATCTATTTCACATTGCGTTCCAAATTAAAGATCTGGATATGTAAAGGGTAAGAGCCTAAATGCCGGAAACAATGGAATTCCCGACAATGGACCCAAAGCAATTGGACTGGGTTCAGAATTATTACAAATTGCGCGGATGGGCGTTTCCCGACGCCGGACCCGCTGCGTCGGTGGAAACTTCCAGTGAAACCGATACGCAAGCCGAACAGCCGGTTCGCGAAATCGTGGATCAGGTGCAGGCCGAGTTCACGGTTCAACTGATCGCCAGCGAGCTTGAGCACGCCGAGTCCACCCATGAAGAACTGGCCGAATTGCAAGAGGAGTTGCGCGCGCAGGACGGCGATGCACAGGCTGCGCCGCAGAACAAATCTCAGGTCGATCTTATCCAGTCGCAGGTGAAGTTGATCAAAAAGCAGCGCGAGGCCGAAGGGAAGCTGATCCCGACATCCGGTCTTGATGACAGGACTCAAGGCATCCTTGCAGAGATGCTGGCCCTGTGCGACCGGAAGCTGGAGATTGCCGAGGCACAGGCGAAACTGGGCGGTTTCGACGAAGCGCAGTCCACCTTGACCGATGTGCAACATGATCTGTCCGACATTCGCACGGCTCGTTTGGCGGCGCAGGTTTCGCAACCCGCGCCGGAACCTTCGGCCGCGCTGAAAGCCCTGACAAGCAAGACACAAGAGGCCGCGCGCAGCTTGCGTCAGATCGAATTTGTCGGGTTGACAAAATCCCTTGAGGCCAAGCTGAAAGACCTGTCGCAGGAGGTCGCGCCCGAAGAACACGCTTATTGGGGAATGCTGGAAGACGAGGTTCAGAAAACCGGCAAGGCCATCGGCGTTCTGACCAAGACCAGCGACCGGATCCGCGTCATTCGCAACAGCCTGGACAAGGAAGGGTTCGATCAGTGGGCGCATAATATCGAAACCGAACTGGCATCCATTCAGGCGCGCGAAGGCCGTACCGTTCTGGGCACTGTCAGCGACCTCAACTTGCTCAAATCCAGCGCCGAGAGATATGAAGAGCAAGCCAAAGGCAAGGAATGGGATGACGCGGAGCTTGGGAAAGTGACGGCCGAAGTCCGTGAGCAGTTCGATAAGCTGATCAAACGCGACGACCTTGGCCGGATCGAAACAAAAGACGACAAGACACATGTCGAGCGCAAGGCCGGGACCTACAAGGATCTGGACCACGATGTTTACGTCCAGATCCCGCGCCGGGGCAACAAGAAGGTCCCGCGGGAAACCGTGCAGGCCGTTTTGGATTCGCTCGAGTTTCTGGATGAATTGCACGCCTCGGGCGTCAAGGGCGTGGACAGCATCGCCAAGCAAGAGCTGGAAAAGGCCAAGGGCATTCTGGATGGGATTGCAAACAACGCCGGTGACTATGCCAAACTGAAGAAAAAGCTGGCCGATCTGTCGGATAAGATCGACAAACTGGCCTCGGGCCGGACCGCCGGGTTTTACATCGAGGAAAGGCTGCGCCTGGCTGAAAAGGTCAGCAAGCTGAGCGCGGGCTACACCACGATGCCAATCGAAACTGCGAAAACCGAGTTTTCGCAGCTGCTGCGCACCGATTTCGAAGAGCTGCACACAAACGCCAAAGAGGCTGAGAAGACCGGGAAGGATTTTGAAGCCAAAAGCGCGGCGGTGATCAAGGATTTGGACAGGGTCGCGGCGCTTGTGAATGATGATCTGGTTTCAAAGATCCGGGCGGTTCTTCCGCATGACAAAATCCCGTTCTTCGAACGGCTCGCAAAGTCCAAAGGTGCAGGACCGCTGAAGATCGAGCATGAAGACCTGCTTGAACTGGCAAAAAACGCGCTGACCAAAGAGGATATGTCCGACGCCCTTTCAAAGATGGGCGACCTTAAGAAAAAGACCGCCCGGCAGGCTGAAATCCTCTATGATCTTGCGAAGTTGAAGCAGACGTCTGATTTGAACTACCACGATCAGCAGAAGCTGGATCAGATCACATCTGATTATCTCAAGGATCAGGAAGACCGGCGGAACAACAAGGACAGGGCCAAGGAATTTGCGGCCATGGCCAAACCGCTGAAAGACGAACTGGACGCCATGCTGCGCGACAAGGTCAGCCTCAAGCGTATTCTGGACAAGTTCAAGGGCCATTCCCGTGTCGATCCCGAAACCTTTGATCTGTCCCGGCTGCGGGATCTTCGGGATGAGTTGACGGTTCTGGAAAAGCGTTCGATCACCAAGGATGAGTTCGCCAAGAACAAAGAGCGTTTCAACGACCTGCAACAAAGCATGGACTTCATCCGCAGCGAGATCACCGGTTTCCGGGACGATCTGGCGCAGGGTCTGACCACCTATGCCGAACGGTGCATCGGAACCCTTCAGGATGCGGCCGATTTCGTGCGGAACGATTTTGTCACTCAGGTCGATGCGCTGAAAGGCGACGGGCAGAATGTGGTGGATCAGGCGGCCTTGCAGCGGTTTGCAAACAACATTTCTTCGCAACTGGTCCTACAGGGTCTGAAGACCCACACGGACATCATCGCGGATCGGGATCAGGATCTTGCCGCCCGGAAACAGGCGCGCGAACAAGCCCTGCGGCAGGTGCGCCCGCTGCTGGCTCAGATCCGGGGCAATGCGGGCATCCAGCATTACCTCAACCACCCGTTCACCAGCGTTCAGAACAAACTTCACATCGCCGTTGACGAACTGACCCAACTGGAAGTCCGGCTGCTGCAACTGGCGTCCTGAATTTGATGAGACCGGCGTAAAGACCGGAACAAGGAATAGACATGGCTTTTACAGACACTCAGATCAAATGGCTGGAAACCGCACAGGGCAAGGCCGAAGACTTTGAAAAAAGCGCCGAGGCGACGGCCCAGAAAGCGGCGGTCTTGACCGATATCCTGACGAAACTGGATGCGGACAAGCAGGGCATCAAAGAGGCACAGGATTTCAAGGTCTCGATGGCGCGTCATGCGGGCGTGTTCAAACTGCCGGGCAAGGGCAAGATGGACTGGCTGAACGGCAAGATGACGTCCGAGGTGGACAGCTATGCCGACCTGCCCGAAGCAACCGGTGTCACCCCCGAGGTGATGAAGGCGGCAAGTGAATCGCTGGCCAAGATTCTGGACCGCCAGCACGAGATGCAGGACAGCGGCCTGTTCAGCGACGAAGACATCGCCCGCGAATTATGGGCCCCCCTGGTGCGCGAAGGGATCATCCCGTCGAACATCGTACCCGACGCCTACAGCGAATTCAAAAAGATGTTCGACGGTGCCTCGGAAATTTACGATGCCAAGCTGGATGAGTATTCCGACACCGCCTCGAAATTCGAGGACGTTTTCAGGGTCATGGGCATTGCCAAGGACACGATCACGATGGCCTCGACCATTGCCGCATCCTCAATGACATTTGCCGATTTCGATATCACCGGCCGAAGCCGGGCGGACGGGCGTGAGTTGGAAGCCAAGAACGCCGTTCTGGGCGCAAAGCAAAACGCGCTGATCGACGAAACACGCACCAAGCTGGAACTGCCGGACGACGCAGGCACGTTGACCGTGTTGGAAAAGGCAAAGGAAAACCCCGAACTTGCCAGCGTCGTGACCGAGTTCAACGACATAGACGCCGCCCGCGCCGCGCTGTCCGCAGAACAATTTTCCGATCCGCGCTGGGTCGCCGGGAAACAGTTGCTGCGCGTGGCCGCCACCAGCCTTGCAACGACCAGTCTAACGGTTGCGGAAAAGGGCGTTCGCTTTGCCGAAAAGCCCGAGAAAGACGTGGGCAAGACCCTGCATTTCGCATCCGACGCTGCAAATGACGTGCTGAGCGGTGTTGTCACCGCCGCACTCAGCGCGGCGGCCACTGCGGACCGGTCGCAGAATGAAGACGGCGGCAATACTCATGATCACCGTCAGGGGTTCAGCGCCGGTCAGGGTGCATTGGCCGCACTGATCAATGGAAACAAGCTGGCGGATAAAATCCTTCTGGCCGCACAGGCCAAGACGCCCGAGGCGCGCGAAAAGGCGGTCATGAGCATCCTGTCGTCGCTGGGTGACACTCTGGCCGAGGCCGCCGCCGCCACGAACCAGGTGGGCGGCGAGGTAAATTCGGGACTGGCGGATTCAGATCTGACCAAGCACCGCGACGAAAGCATCGGCAGCCATGAAGTAGACAAGGAATTTGACGAACGCCCCTATCTGTCCGGGGTTGTTTCCGAAAGCATCCGTGCCTTTTTCATCATGACCGCAAATGTCGGCGGCGCGTGCAAGGAACTGGCCAAGCCGAACCCGGATTTCAAAATGCTCGCAGGTCATCTGACCGCCGGTCTGGCGCATATCGGGGCCTCGTCCGCAACTGTGAATGGCGAGATGGCGCTTTACCCGGAAAAGGCCTTGCTGTCGGACTCGGAAGCCGAGGATTTGCAGGACAAGTCAATCGAGAAACTTTTGCAACAGCGGCTGGATGTGTCCGGCTCGGCCTTCCAGCTTTCGCCAGGCGAGGCGGGCTTTGCGCCCTTCAGCTATGCCAGCTATTTCGCCGACGTCAATTCGTCGATCAAATCGATGGTTGAGGCGCTGAATGAAAACCATGCCAAACCGGGGGCCAATGAAGCCATCGCCCGCAAGACCAAAGAGGCCACCGAGAAGCTTGAAGCGGAAAAGACCGGCAAGGAACTGGATGCGCTGAAAGCGAAACTGGCCGACAAGGGCAGCCGTGAAGAGTTTCTGGCCAGCATCGAAGAAGAGGCCGATGCCGAATTTCAGCATTTGAAAGACGTCATTGCCGCCGCCACCCCACCTGCAGACCCGAAGGATGAGGCGGCAGTTGAAAAATCGAAGAAGGCGGTGGATGCGCTGGTCGCCGAAATCAAGGCGTCGGAGATGAAGATCAAGCTGATCGAGACCATTGCGGCCGGTGGCACCAAGGTCCTGACCCGGCTGTTCCCGGTAACCGGTCTGGCGGATTCACTGCGCCAACTCAGCGTCGATGCTGTTGCCCTGTTGCGGAAAGGCGATGAGCTGAACACATGGCGCAAGAACGCGGCCCTAGCCTCGGCCAGCGGATCAGTCTACGAGGCTGCGGTGAAGGAACGGCTGGAAAACTCCAGCGTTCAACTCAGCCAGAAATCCTTCAATGCGTTCTTCTCGGTTCTGGGGGTTGTGTCTCAGGGCACACGTCTTGGGGATGTAACGGGCGCAGCAACGGGCATTGCGGCGGGAACCTCGATGGCCAAGGCGCTGACGGATTATGGCTACAAGATGTATGATCAGGCCAAAATCCTGCGCGGCTGGAAGCTGTATGTCGATGCCCGCAACAACCCCGGAAACCGCAAGGCGGCCAGAACCGCGATTGCGTGGAACTCGACCCTGGCCAAATGTGTTCTGGCCTATGGCATCGCCATTGTCGGGGACCCCGTGGCCGCTCAGGTCGGGCGGAATTGTGGCCTGACGCCGGAAATCCTGGCCTCGGACAAGGATGTGTGTCTGAAGGTGGTGAAGTATTTCGAGACGCTTTACAGCGAAGACCCCGTGGTCCTGCGCAGTGTGCCCAAAGTGTCGGACTGGCATCCCGGAACCCCGGATCTGACGCTGACTTCGTGGCTGAAGTTCAAACGCGCCGCCGCAACCAAGGCCTATCCGCGCCTGTCCAAGGACAGTTGCCTGACACCGGACATCGATACCCCGATGAAAGCGTTGCACGGCCTGTGCAAATCCGATCCATTCAAGTTTGAAGAGATCATTGACACCCTGCCCGAGCAGGAGAAGCCGCAATTTGCCAAGGATGTGCAAAAGCATCTGCAGGACCTGCATGGTGGGCTGTCGGCTTACCGGCCCAAAACATCGAAGCCGGAAAAGCCCGAGGACCAGCGGTGGGAAGAAGGCGCCCGGCACTACGCGATGGAGGACGTCGCGGATGCGCTGAAAGCGCAGGTGTCGCTGATCCTGCGCGAAGTGAATATTCACGCGGGTCAGCCGGAACCCGAGGCTGCCTGAATTCAAACATCACGCTGAATGAAAAAGACCCGGTGAGGCAGATCACCGGGTCTTTGCATTTCAGCGGTCAGGTCGGGTCCTGATCAGACCGGGGATCCTTGTAGCGATTAAGGTCAAAGAGTCCGGCCTGAATCGGAGCCTGCCGCAGAAACTCGGCACTCATCCTGTCGCTGAGTGCCCAGAATTCGGGGCTGGTTCTGCGGATGCCGAATTGGGTGACAAACGCGATATAATCCGACTGGGACCGGATGTCGGTCATGCCGTCGATGAATGCAGACAGGTTGTCTGATTTGACGCGGAAAAAGAAGTTCGGATAGCTGCCGAAGAACCCCGGAATGATCGTCAGTACATCGGCGGCAGGGTCGCGCCGGGCGGCCTCGTGAAACAGGAAGGCCACGTTGTCGTGGGCCTTGTCATGGGCGAGGGTGAAATACGCGACCTTGTCATCCGGGCCTTCCACCGCAAGCACGGACAGGTCGGGCAGGTAGCGGACCCAGTCGCCGCGCTGACTTGCCAGCGCACGCAGCGCGCCGCCCGTTCCCTGCGCGCAGGTGTCATCAGTGCACCGATTGATCGGATCCTGCAGGGGCCACAACCCGTTGCCGCGGGCCAATAAGGTGTCGAAGAACTCCTGCTTCGGGGTGTCGGTCTTATACGCGATACCCGTTGGAAAGCTGTCATCGACCCGGCGCTGGTGCCAATAGGTGTGCACCTTGGCCAACGCGCCCCGGTACCAAGTGTCGTGCATCTGCCGCCGGTCGTCTTTGGGCATGAAGGCCAGAAACGTATCTTCACCCTCCATCCGCAATTCATCCATATACAGCCGGGTGGCGAGTTGGTGTTCGACCCGGCCAAACACGTCATAGCCTGCAACGAGGTCATAATAGATACGTTCAAAAATGGGGTAGTCGATCACCCAGGCCGTTTCCGGTATGTCACCATGCAGGCCCGTCATGGCCGAGGCATTGTCGAAGTGACGAAACACCGTGATCAGCGCATTGGGGTTGGTCCCGTCCCCGTCCCAGATGGCGTCGTACCCGAACCCGGTCTGATGCGCCGGGCTGCTGCGGTATCGGGCGTCTCGGAACTCAAGATATCTGATCTGGTTTTGGTGCGAGAAACCTTGCAGATCGCCAAACGCGCCATCGTCCACCTTTGACACCGGCAGATCGAGCGCGGCGGCACTGTCCTGCAAGTAGCTGGGGTCGGTGACAGACAGATCCGCGTCGGGGTCCAGAAAGCTGACCCAGAACCGGTCTTCGATCACGTCCACAGCGGTTTCGCCGTGACAGACCGGGCCGCGAATGAAACTGCGAACGAAGAACAGCGCCTCGTCCAGCAGAAACTGATAGCGGCTGCGGGCGGGTATCCGGGCGAAAGTGCTGAACGGGTCGCCGCCTTCGACATCTCCGAACGGGGGCAGGCTGTCCAGCGTCCAGTCGGGCGTCAGAAACAGTTGGCTGTACCGCTCCATTCGTGCGGGGCTTAACGCGTAGACCAGATGCTCTTTGTGCACGATGGTTTCGGAGATTTGCTGGAGGCGGTAATAAAACCGGTCGCTGCCCGGATCGTCGAAAGGACGTCGGGTGGCAATTACGTCGATCTCTTGCCCCGAAGGCGTGGTGGATCGTACCATCTGAAAAAACAGCCTGTCCGGCCCGTCGCTGAAATGCAGCCGCGCCAGAAAGAGATGTTCATAGAGATACCGGCTCATCAATTGGTGGCGCAGATCGTCGGAGTTCAGAAACGCCTCCCACGCGGTAATCTGGTCCGCAATAGCGTCAGGGATTTCGGTGGCTTCGGCTGGCAGGGCATCACCGCTGCGCGCCCAGGTGATCAGCGTTGCGTATTCGGCGTCGCTTAGCGCTGCGGCGGCGTAAGGCATACCGGCAAGCGGGTTTGTGTCCCGGTATTGGTCGAACTCACCGGGCGTCGGACAAGCCAAAGCGCGATCCAGCGCGAGGTCCAGAACCTCGGGCACCGGCCCATCGGCAGGCAGCGGGTTCTGGCGACCGAGTTCGAGGTATCGCTCCAACAGGCTTGGATCATCTGCTGGTCCTGACGGGTCATCCATGACCGGGTGAAACCCCAGCGCACGCCATTCGGGCACCGTCTGGGCATCGATGCCAAGGCGTGTGGGTTGCGCATCTTTCAGCCGTTCGGTGTGATAAACCGCCAGCTTGCTGCCACCGCGTGCCAACCCCTCGGGCGAGGTGAGTTTCAACTGGCAGGGGGCGTCATAGCAGCTATGGCAGACAACGCAGCGGTGATCGACGATGCGTTTCACCTCTTGCGGGTTCGGGGCAGTCTGGGCGTGCAAAGGCAGGCTGAGCAGCACAAACAGAAGGGCGCAAAGTGCCGTGATCCTGCATGTCTGGCGATATTCGGTCATCCCTTCCCCCTGCTTCGGCCCGAACGCTGTGCCCAAGCTTGGCCCGCCCTGAGCGGTTTGTCGATGCTTGGATGAGGTGTTGAACCGCCTGAGGCCCAATGGCCCACAAACACGGGAAAACGGATTGCACCTAGGTCAGTCGAAACCCCTGCGCGCGGACATAGTCGCCAAATTCTTCGCGTTCCGGCTTGCTGTGCTGCCGGGTCTTGTCGTCGATCCACGTATAGCCCGGTTTCGTACTTTGGTGATCCGGGTCCCTTTGGCTGGTATAGGGCTGCGCAACCGCGCGTTCCTGCGCGTAGGTTTCAACCGCCTCCCGCAGGTTGGTTTCGCGGTATTCATCCTCATGACATGTCACGCGCAAGGGCAGTCGCTGGGAAATGGGGGCAGGGAATGCCGGATAGCCCAGTGCCAGACCGGCCAACGGGAACACATGCTGCGGCAGGTTCAGCAGGTCGCTGACCGCACGGGCCTGATTGCGCACCGCGCTGATCGGGCAGCAGCCCAACCCTGTGGCCTCGGCCGCTGTGACAAAGGCCCCAAGCGCGATGGCGGCGTCCGCGACCGCGTTGAAGAACGCATCCAGATGATCATTGGCAAAGGGGGTCTCTGACCAATCATGCAGCAGCCTCTGACGTCGATTGTTGCCGCAGAAGATCAGGATCATCGGGGCACTTGCAATCCAATCCTGACCGGGGATCAGATCGGCCAGTTTCCGGCGCTGAGAGGGTGAGCGCAGCAGGATGATATCCCGCTGTTGCAGGTCGCTTTTGGTCGGCGCGGCCAAGGCAATGGCGCAGAGTGTTTCCAGCAGGTCAGCGGGAATGTCCTGATCGCGGAAACTGCGGCACGACCCTCGGGCCGCCATGGGGTACAACGGCGCTGCCGCGTCGGGCACCGTTTCAGGCGCATCCGAGAACCGGGCGCGCAGGGCGGCTTGCAGATCGGAAGTTGGGAGATCGGCCACGGCGGTACCTCTTTCGAAACTCTGTCTTACACAAAGCTTAAGATTTTTTCGCGTTCATTAAGGCAAACTGTCGGTTAAGCTTTGATCCAGCCATACAGCATCTGGACACGCTTGAGTATGAATTCAGCGGCACAGCTAAACATTCGGATCGAACGGGGCGCGGATCGCGTTGAGGCGTTCAAGGTCCCGGCCTACGACAATCAGACCGTGCTGGACGTTGTCTCGTGGATTCAGCAGAACGCCGACCCAACGCTCAGCTATCGCTTTGCCTGCCGCGTGGGGATGTGCGGGTCCTGTGCCATGATGGTCAACGGTGTGCCGCGCTGGACGTGCCGGACCCATATCTCAAAGGTGCTGGACGGGGATGGCGTGACCATCGGCCCGCTGCGCAACCTTCCGGTCATCAAGGATCTGGTCGTGGACATGGATCCGTTCTTTGACAAATGGATCGCGGCCGAAGGCGTTCACCATGGCGTATCGACGCGAGACGATCCGATTACTCCGGTCTACGAAACCACCCCCGAACGGGTCACGGCCAATGCAGGGATCGAGTGTATCAACTGCGCGGTCTGCTATGCGGCCTGCGATACGGTGTCGGCGCATCCGGATTATCTGGGACCCGCCGCGCTGCAACGGGCCTGGACCCTTGTGAATGACAGCCGGGATGCCGGGCGTACCGAGATACTGCAGGCAGCCTCAGGGCAGGGCGGGTGCCACAATTGCCACTCGATGGGATCCTGCACGGCCTACTGCCCGAACGAGCTGGACCCGATGTCAGCAATCGCCGGTCTGAAACGCGAGACGCTGAGATCCCTGTTTCGAAAGGGGCGCTGATGCTGGATTTGCGCCTTTACATGCTGCAACGGGTGACGGCGCTGGTAATGGCCCCGCTGGTGCTGGGGCATCTGGCGGTGATGATCTACGCCATTCAGGGCGGGTTGACCGCTGCCGAGATTTTGGGGCGAACGCAGGGTTCACTGATCTGGTTCCTGTTCTACGGGCTTTTTGTTGTTGCGGTATCCATTCACGGGGCCATTGGTCTGCGGGTCATTGCCTTTGAATGGGGTGGCCTGACGGGTCGGGCACTGGACGTCTTTATGTGGGCGACCGGGCTGGCGCTGTTCGCTTTAGGTGCACGCGCGGTATGGACCGTCACATTTGCCATGGGGCAGGGCGGATGAGGGCCTCCCGCGTGATTCCCCCTCGTACCCATCCGCTGTGGCTGGCCTATGTTCTGCATCGTTTATCCGGGCTTGCCCTGGCGCTGTTTCTGCCGATCCATTTCTGGGTTCTGGCCATGGCTTTGACAGGTCCCGCGCGGTTGGATGCGGCCCTGGCAATGACCGAGTCCGGCGCGGTGAAGCTGGTCGAATTCGGCCTCGTATTCCTGCTGGCCGTGCATATGTTCGGCGGCCTGCGCCTGATGGCGCTGGAATGGCTGCCTTGGCGCCCATCGCAGAAGACGCTGGCAGCCGGGGCGGCAGCGATGTCGTTCCTCGTGGCCGGGCTGTTTTTCATGCGGGCGATTTAGCGATGCGGCACTCCGAGATCGACCGGCACGATACCGACATTCTGATCCTCGGCAGCGGGGGCGCGGGGCTGTTTGCCGCGCTGCATGCCCAACAAACCGCGCCCGAGGGCACCAGGATCACCATCGCCGTCAAAGGCTTGATCGGGAAATGCGGCTGCACGCGGATGGTGCAGGGTGGCTACAATGTCGCCTTGGGTGGCGGCGATACGGTCGAGCGGCATTTTATGGACACCATCCATGGCGGTAAATGGCTGCCCAATCAGGACATGGCCTGGCGTTTGTGCGAACAGGCGGTGGTGCGCATTCGGGAATTGGAAAACGAGGTCGGGTGTTTCTTTGACCGCAACCCCGACGGCTCGCTGCACCAGAAAGCCTTCGCCGGTCAGACTGCGGACCGAACGGTGCACAAGGGTGATCTGACCGGGATCGAGATCATCAACCGGCTGATGGAGAAGGTGCTGGCAAGCGGCGTCGAAAAACTGCAGGAACATCGCGCAATCGGGCTGGTTCCCAGCAAGGACGGCGGCGCCTTGTCGGGTGTTCTGATGATCGACATGCGCACGGGTCGCTTCCGTTTTGTCCGCGCCAAATGCGTGTTGATGGCCACCGGTGGCGGGCCGACCATGTACCGCTATCACACCCCATCCGGGGATAAGACAATGGACGGGCTGGCCATGGCGCTGCGCGCGGGCCTCCCGCTGCGCGATATGGAAATGGTGCAGTTTCACCCAACCGGCCTGCTGGCGGGGGATCATACGCGGATGACCGGCACAGTGCTAGAGGAAGGCTTGCGGGGCGCGGGCGGGCAATTGCTGAACCACGCGGGTCAGCGGTTCATGTTCGACTATGACCCTAAGGGTGAGCGGGCCACGCGGGATGTGGTCAGCCGCGGCATCTATGCCGAGATGCGCAAGACCAACGATCCGGGGCAGAAGGGGGTGTTTATCTCGATGTCCCATCTGGGCCCCGAGACTGTGCGCCAGAAGTTCAAAGGCATGGTGAAACGCTGTGCTGACAGCGGCTTCGATCTGGCGGCGGGCAAGGTCCAGGTTGTGCCAACTGCGCATTATTTCATGGGCGGCGTGGTTGTCGATGTGGACACACGCACGGCGATGGAAGGCTTGTATGTTGCGGGTGAGGATGCCGGGGGCGCGCATGGGTCGAACCGATTGGGCGGCAATGGCGTTGCAAATTCAACGGTTTATGGCGGTATTGCGGGGGATGTGATGGGCGCGGATGTAAGGGCCATGTCCCTGCGCGACCCGGACGAGGCAGCCCTGACAACCGAGCTTGACCGCGCCATCCATCCTCTGTCACGCAAACCCGACCTTGTTCTGCCGCTGCGCAAACAATTGCAGAACCTGATGTGGGAAGATGTGGGCGTGATGCGCACCGAGGAGGGTATGTCGCGCGGCCTGCAAGGGATTGCGCAGGTGTCCGACGCGCTGATGGATGTGGGGGTCGAGGGCAGCAATCTGGCCTTCAACCTGACCTGGCATGACTGGCTGAACCTGCGCTCGCTTTGTGATATATCCGAGGTCATCACCCGGGCCGGGCTGGCGCGCGAAAACTCTCGCGGGGCGCATTACCGCGAAGATTTCCCCGAGCCGGGCGCGATGGAAGACAGCGCATTCACGGTTGCCAAACAGGTCGATGGGGCTGTGGAAGTTTCGCAGGAGCCTGTTCAATTCACAATTGTGAAGCCCGGAGAAACGATCCTGCCAAAGGGCGAGCCTGAGACTTTGGTGGCGCAGTAGCAGAAGGTGAACACATGGATTTGCTAAACACCGTTTGGGAGTGGCTTTCGAAAAATCAATGGTTCGTCGCGATCCTTGCTTCGATCGTCGTTGCCTATCTCACCGCGCATTACCAATCGCGGCACGAGCATGTCAGAATACGCGAAGAGTTGAAGCTTGAAACCTCGACCGAGGCGGCGATCATCCATTTGCTGGATCGCCAGGGCTGGGAGTTGCGAAGCTTTTACACCATCAAGTCGCATATCCGGGGGTTCGAGGATGACGAGCTGCGCCGACTGCTTGTGCGATCCGGTGCCATCGCATTCCAACAATCCCCGTCCGAACGCGACGCCAACGACCCCCATAGGGAAAACCCGGATAAACTGGAACGCTGGGGGTTGCTTGAAAAGAACACACATCGATTGGTGAAGAAGACATGATCCCCATTTCTGTTATCCAATCCACGGCCGAAACGCTGATGGACAAAGCAGCGATTGAGATCCCGCAAGATTACCTCGATGGGCTGAAAGCGGCGGCAAAGACCGAGGATGGCGATCTGTCGTCATTTGTCCTGAAAGCCATGCTTGAGAACTACGAAGCCGCGAAAGAGGACCGCCGGGCCATGTGCGGCGACACAGGCGTGCCGCGCTGGTTTGTCAAACTGGGCAATGAGGCGCAGGTCGAAGGCGGCATGGTTGCATTGGAAGCGGCTCTCAGGCGGGCAACGGCAAATGCCACAAATGGCGTACCTTTGCGCCCCAATAGGGTGCATCCTTTGTGGCGCACGGATCACGACAACAATGTCGGTATCGGCGCGCCCGAGATTGAATACGGGTTCGAGCCCGAAGGCGCGTGGATCGATCTGATCACCGTGCATAAAGGCGGGCTGTTCGGTACCGATTACCGGATGCTGTTCCCCTCGGACGGGATACAGGGGATCAAACGCTTCTACCTCGACAGCCTGATGGCCTTCGGGAAACGCGGTCTGGCCTGTCAGCCTGCGATTATCGGGATCGGGCTGGGTGGGTCCAAGGATATCTGCATGACGCTGGGCAAACGCGCCTCGACCCTGCGTGTGGTGGGCAGCCGCAATTCGGACCCGCGCATTGCCGAGATGGAGGAGGAGTTCAAGGAACTGGGCAACTCCATCGGCATGGGGGCCATGGGGTTTGTGGGCAAGAACATGGTGATAGATTGCAATATCGAGGTCGGCTATTGCCACACGGGGGGCATGCCCATGTCGGTCCACGCGTTCTGCCTGTCGTCGCGCCGGGCCGTCGCGCGCATCCACGCGGATGGCCGGGTCGAGCACCGCACCGACCCGGATTGGTTCACGCCGTATCAGCGCCGCGAAACAGTGGACTGGGACCCGGTGCAGGAGGCCGCGGAATGAGTTTGCGCGAGATTGAGCTGTCCACGACGCCAAATGCCGAAGACATCGCCGATCTTCGGCTTGGGGATATCGTTTACCTGACTGGGCTGATGTATACCGCCCGCGAAGGTGTCTATATGCGCGCGCTGGAGGATAAGGCGAATATCCCGATGGAATTACCTTCGGACAGTGCTGCCAATTTTCATTGCTCACCCGCGGCGCGGATCAATGCGGATGGATCGTTTGACATGGGGGCAGTGACGGCGACAGCGTCGTTTCGCTTTGCCAAATGGTTGCCGGAATGGATTGCCAAGACCGGGGCGCGACTGATCGTTGGCAAGGGCGGTATGTCCTCGAAGGATTACAAAAAGTATTTCGTGCCGAACGGTGCCGTGTACCTGTCCACCGTGGGCTACGGTACAGGCGCATTGCTGGGGCGCGGCGTGGAAAACGTCGAGGCTGTGCATTGGAACGAAGAACTCGGTCTGGCACAGGCGATGTGGGTGATCCGGTGCAAGCGGATGGGGCCATTCATCGTGGCCTCGGACCTGAACGGAGACTGTCTGTTCGAACGCGAAAACGCCAAGATCGCCGAGACTATCGAACAGGTCTATGAGGGCACGAAACCTGCCGTCATGAAGCGCTACGGCGAAAGCGATGATCGACGGGATGAAGTGATCTAAGGCCGCTTTACGGTGACCCGTACAGGGCCAGAACAGTTTGCGTTGCCGGTCGGGCGCGCATGGCTTTGTTATGTGCGGCCAGTTTGGGATAAGGGTCCAGTGACAGATCGGCTGCCGCCATCCAGTGCTGCAGCATGAACAGATACGGGTCGCAAAAGCTGAATTGCGGCCCCATCGCCCAAGGGGTCATCTCCAATTGCTGTTCCAACAGTTTCGCTGAGGCCGCAAGGTTGCGTGGCGCGACACCGCACATATCCTGCAGTGAGGCGTTCTGATCAGCCCACCGGCTGCCGCGTTTGAGATGGGCAAATCCGACATGTACGGTCGAACAGAGATAGGCGCAGAGTGACCGCGCCTGTGCCTGCGCAAAGTCGCCTTTGGGCATCAGACCCGCCCTTGGATGGGTGGCCGCAATATACTCCAGAATGGCTGGGTTTTCGGTCAGAAGCCCCTCGGGCGTTTCCAGAACCGGGATGCGTCCCTTTGGGGTTTTCCGCAAGAAATCCGGGCTGCGATGCGCCCCGTCGGGGATTGAGATTTCGACCGCCGTGAAGTCCGCCCCGGCCTCGACCAAAAGGATGTGCGCAGCAAGCGCGGAGGAGCCTTTGGAATAGTAGAATACAAGCATCCCGGTCGGCCCTTTCTATTGGTCTTGCGATTGGACTATAGAACCTCGCTTGCCATTACGCCCAGCCCCACCAGCAGCGTCAACAAGATCAAAAGCCGTCGGAAGCTAGTGTCGCTGAGGCGGCGAAACACCATGATGCCGATTTGCGCCGCGATCAGACCGCAAGGGACAGTCACCAGCAGTGCTTTCACAGCCACGCTGTCATAAGCGGCTTTCAAGAACAGCAGGAAGATCGTGGTGCTGAGAATGGTCACGTTGAACGGCTGCAAAACCGCGCGCGTCTCGGATTTGGTCCAGGGCCGCAGCGACAGCCACATGGCCGGGATCGCGCCCGAGACGGCGGCGGCCCCGCCCAGAATGCCTCCGGTCAGGCCAACCCCGGTATCCAGCCAGGGCGTTCGACGCTCGAACGCGGGAAGGGTTGCGCGAAAACCGAAATAGCCACCATAGAGGATCAGAAAACCCGCAACACCGATCCGCAACGTGCTGGCGTCGATCTGGTTCAGCAGCGCAAGGCCAATGGGCACCCCAAGCAGGCCGGGCACGAGAAAGCGCAGCAACCTTCGGGGCTGCGCCAGAATGTCGGCCCGAACGATCCACAACCCTTGCAGCCCGGCCAGAACCGACATGAGGGCAACAATCGCCACGGCTGTTACCGGTGGCAGGACAACAAGATAAAACCCAAGCGCAAACAACGCGGTTCCGGTGCCTGCAAGCCCGTTGATAAAGCCACCCGCCGCCGCGCCGAGGATCAGATAGAAAACCGTTTCAAATGTCATGCGCAGGCGTGTGTCCGGTGCTTTTGGATGCAGCTATCACGCCGGCCAGCGCATTGAAAAGCGCATCCATGGCCCGCATCTTGCTTTGGGTCTCGGGATAGATCAGACCCAGCGTCCGGCGGGGCGCATCGGGACCAAGGTTTAACCGGTTGAGCGGCAACGGATCCATCGGCGGAACGGCAAGGTCCGGCACGATCGAGACGCCCAGATTGGCCTGAACCATGCTGGCTATGGCCTCAAGCCCGTCCAGCTCCATCGCCTCATTGACGCGGATGCGTTTCGACAGGATCCAGTTGTCGATCAGGGCCCCGACCACCGCGCTGCGGTTGAAGCGGATAAAGGGTCGGGTTTTCAACAGGGTGATCGGGTCTAGTTCGGGTTCTTCCAGCGAGGCGATCAGTTGCATCGGTTCTTCGACCAGCGTCCGGAAGATGACGCCGGGCGGCATGACGGCGGGCTTGGTCACCAAAGCCGCATCCAGATTTCCGCGAGCCAGGTCTGCCAACAAAGCGCCGGTCAATCCGGGTTTCAGGTGTAATCCCATACCGGGATGATGCGCTTTCAGCTGCGCCAGGGCCTGAGGCGCCAACCCGGTCAGCGTTGTACGCAGAACGCCCAGCCGGATCACGCTGTGCAATTCGCCTTCCTGCATCACTGACGGCACCAGATTGTCGTAATCCGCGATGATCTTGCGGGCTTTTTCGACGATCTGATGGGCAACAGGGGTCAGTTCCGGCGTTCTTGTGCTGCGATCAAACAGTGCCACGCCCAGATCCGCCTCAAGCGTCTGCATCTGTTGGCTGACAGCGGCATGGGTGACATGCACAACGTCCGCCGCCGCGCTGAAGGTTTTTGTGTCTGCAATCGCCACAAGGGTGCGCAGCATTCGGATTGTCACGGTCGGTCCCTGCAAGCTGAGATCAAGGCGTGTTGGCAGCGTACTCTTTTTGGCCTGTCTTCACGATGCCTAACTGTTGTCGTAGCCCTTATCCCGCAACAGTGACTTGTCTTTGCACACCCAGCCCGACAATCCCGGCCTCTAAACGATCGCCGGGTTTCAGGTAGGTCGGTGGCGTCTGACCCATGCCCACACCCGGAGGCGTGCCGGTCGAGATGATATCGCCGGGCTGCAGGGACATGAATTGCGACAGGTGTGCGATCACCGTGGCCACACCGAAATGCATCGTCCGGGTCGAGCCGTCCTGATAGCGATGGCCATTGACCTCAAGATACATCGGCAGGTTCTGAGGGTCCGGCACCTCATCCCGTGTCACCAGCCAGGGGCCGATGGGGCCAAACGTATCCGCCGATTTGCCTTTGACCCACTGGCCCGAGCGATGCAGTTGAAAGTTGCGTTCGGACAGGTCGTTCACCACGCAATAACCCGCCACGTAATTCAAGGCGTCGGCTTCGGAGATGTATTTGGTTTCTTTGCCGATCACGACGCCCAGTTCGACCTCCCAATCCGATTTCTCTGATCCGCGGGGGATTTCGATGTCGTCATTCGGTCCTGCAATGGCCGAGGTTGCCTTGAAGAAGATCACAGGCTCGGCGGGCAGGTCCATTCCGGCTTCGGCGGCGTGGTCGGCGTAGTTGAGGCCGATACAGATGAACTTGCCAACCTGTCCGACGCAGGGGCCGATACGTGTGCCTGCGTCCACCGCGGGCAAACTGGTCGGATCGATAGTGCGCACCCGGTTCAGTTCCGCGTCGCCAAGCGTGGCCCCGGCAATGTCATCGACATGACCGCTGAGGTCGCGGATTGTGCCATTGGCATCCAGAAGACCGGGCTTTTCAGCGCCTTTTGGCCCGTGACGTAAAAGCTTCATACTGCGCTCCTTCTTGGCTCAGGTCGTCCGGAGGCTATTAGTGGCGCAGGTTTCGCTGTTTGTATAGCGGCTGGTTTTATCCGGAGGGCAGATCAGCAAGCACCCGGCACCGACGGGAGAAATCAGTGCCGAGTGACGCGTCAGCGGGGCGTTACAACGTGGCTTGCTCTGCCAACCCCGCCTCTTGTGCCAGCCGGGCCGCTACAGAGGCCACTGCCAGATCTTGCAGGCCGACTCCGGTGCCGTCGAACAGGGTGATCTGGTCATCGCTGCTGCGACCCGGATGGGTTCTGTTAATCACGGCCCCGATGGGCGTGATCTGATCCTCGGTCAGGGTACCTGCTTCAACGGCGTGCTGCGCCTCGCCGATCGAGATGGATTGGGCGACCTCATCGGTGAATACAGTGGCTTCGGTGACTAGGGCCGCGTCGACCTCTTGCTTGCCTTTGGTGTCTGTGCCCATGCAGGCCAGGTGCGTGCCGGGTTTGATCCAGTCTTTCATCAACAGCGGCTCGAAAGCCGAGGTGATGGTGATGATGACATCCGCCTGCGCGCCAAGATCCTGTTGCGAGACGGCCTCAAATTCCAACCCGAGCTCGGTCGCGACCGCGCCCAGACGCGGCAGCATTTCGGGGTGGGGGTTCCAGGCGACGACTTTTTCAAAGTCGCGCTGTTCTGCGGCGGCGCGCAGCTGGAAGGTCGATTGATGACCCGCGCCGACCATGCCCAGAACCTTGGCATCTTTCCGGGCCAGATGGGCGATGGATACAGCCGAGGACGCAGCGGTACGCACGGCGGTCAGGTAGTTGCCGCCGACCAGCGCCGACAGCCGCCCGGTATCGGGGTCGAACAGAAAGACGGTGGACTGGTGGTTGGTCAGCCCCTTGTCGATATTGCCGGGCCAGTAGCCACCGGATTTGACGCCCAGCACCTGACCAGCGCGGTCGAAACCGGATTTGAAGCCGTAAAGCGCGTCGGCATAGCCGATGGCCTCGCGGATGACCGGGAAGTTATAGGCGTCACCTCGCGCCATGGCGGCGAAGACGTTTTGCACGGCGTCGAAGGCTTCGGAGCGGCCGACCAGTTTCTGGCACAGCTCTTCTCCGACGATCAGCAGGGGTTTATCTGTCATGTCTTTCATGATCCTTCCCTCGCCTCAGTACGCCTTGCCGCGCGCGGACACGGGCCAGAGGGTTTCGACCTTGCCGCCCCGCACGCCCACATACCAGTCGTGGACATTGGCTGTCGGATCACAGTGGCCGGGCACCAGATGCAGCTTGTCATTAACCGTCAGAACCCCGTCCGGGTCCGACACGACCCCATGTTCGTCCGAGCATTTGATGTATTCCACGTCCGAGCGGCCAAAGATCACCGGCAGGCCGCTGTCGACGGATTGCGCCTTTAGCCCTGCATCTACGATGGCTTTGTCTGCCTTGGCGTGGCTCATGACGCTGGTCAGGATAAAGAAGGCGTTCTCCCACTCTCCCCGGTCGATGCGGTTGCCGTTTTGATCAAGGATGCGGCCATAATCGGCATCCATAAAGGCGTAAGAGCCGCATTGCAGTTCGTTATACACGCCCGAGGTACTCTCGAAGTAGTATGACCCGGTGCCGCCACCGCCGACGATGTCACACTCCAGCCCTTCGGCCTTCAATCCATCCACGGCGTCTTTCACCTGCGCCACGGCGATGTCGATCTTGGCTTTGCGGTCCGCGTACAGGTCCATGTGCTGCATCGCGCCCTGATAGGCCTGAATGCCGGCGAACTTGAGACCCGGTGCCGCGTCGATGGCTTTGGCGATGGCGATGACCTCGGGCGTGGTGGTGACACCGCAACGGCCTGCGCCGCAGTCGATCTCGACCAGACATTCGATTTGGGTGCCATGACGCTGCGCGGCCTCGGACAGGTCGGCAACATTGTCGATATCGTCGACACAGCAGATCGTTCGCGCGCCCAGCTTGGGCATCCGCGCCAGACGGTCGATCTTGGCCGGGTCACGCACCTGATTGGACACAAGCACATCTTTGATACCGCCACGGGCAAAGACCTCAGCCTCCGAGACCTTCTGACAGCATATACCACAAGCCCCGCCCATCTCGACCTGCAGCCGCGCCACATCGACGGATTTGTGCATCTTGCCATGCACCCGGTGGCGCATGCCGTGGGCCTTTGCGTAATCGCCCATTTTTTTGATGTTGCGCTCCAGTGCGTCCAGATCCAGCACAAGGGCCGGGGTCTGGATCTCGGATGCGTCCATGCCGATGGCAGCGGGGATGTCGTAGCCGACTTCGAGTTGCTCGATGTTTATGGGTTTGTTCATGTTGTCCTCCTCAACCCTGTGCCCAGGGCAGTTTGTCCAGATCCACATTGCCGCCGGTGATGATCACGCCGACGCGTTTGCCCTTGAAGGCGTCGGGGTTCTTCAGAATGGTCGCCAAAGGCACCGCGCTGCTGGGTTCCATCACGATGCGCAGGTATTTCCAGGTGATCTTCATCGCGGCGATGATCTCGTCTTCGCTGGCGGTGTGGATGTCGCTCAGGAAGTTCGAGACAAAGTGCCAGGTGTTTTCCTTCAGCGGCACTTTCAGCCCGTCGGCGATGGTGACCGGCGCGTCATCGGCGATGATGTGACTGGCCTTGAAACTGCGATAGGCGTCATCGGCCTGTTCCGGTTCCGCGGCATAGATCTTCACCTCGGGCGCGAGGTTCGACAGGGTCAGGCAGGTGCCCGAGATCATGCCGCCGCCGCCAATCGGCGCGACCACCGCGTCCAGACCGTCGGTCTGCTCCAGCAGTTCCGCCGAGCAGGTCGCCTGCCCCGCAATCACGCGCGGGTCGTTATAGGGGTGCACGAACTCGCCACCCGTCCGCGCCTGCACCTCGGCAAACACCGCCTCGCGCGAGGTGGTCGAAGGCTCGCATTCGGTGATGATCCCGCCATAGCGGCGCACCGCGTCTTTCTTGGCTTGTGGCGCGGTGCGCGGCATCACCACGTTGCAGAGGATGCCCCGGCGACCGGCGGCACAAGACAGGCTGAGCGCGTGATTGCCGGAAGAATGCGTACAAACACCGCGCTTGGCGACCTCGTCATTCAGACCGAATACCGCGTTGCAGGCCCCGCGCACCTTGAAGGCACCGGCCTCTTGAAAGTTCTCGCATTTGAAAAACAGCTGGGCGCCCGTCAGATCGTCCAGATAGGCCGAGCGCAGCACCGGGGTGCGGTTGATATGTGGCCTGATCCGCTCATGCGCTTCGCGCATATCGGCAAGGGTCAGGCAATCGGCTGTGGTCATTGAATCTAGCATCCTTGGG
Organism: Ruegeria sp. N4; assembly: GCF_056531425.1. Lineage (NCBI taxonomy): Bacteria > Pseudomonadati > Pseudomonadota > Alphaproteobacteria > Rhodobacterales > Roseobacteraceae > Ruegeria > Ruegeria sp. N4. The sequence goes on along the minus strand of NZ_JBQFLT010000002.1, from coordinate 56,200 downwards.
TCCTTACGCTGCGGATTGCATGGGATTGGCGTGGCCCAGACGGAAGTACTCCTGAGCCGCTGCAACACCGCTGCCCAACTCGATTGGATAATTCAGGTCGGCCATCGCCATTTCGATGGTCGCGAGGCCAGACAGAACCATCACATCCGTCAGACTGCCCAGATGGCCAATGCGGAAGGCCTTGCCGTTCATCTCGCCCAACCCGATGCCAAAGCTGACGCCATAGGCGTTGAAGGCGTGGTCGGTCAGGGCATTGCTGTCGAAGCCTTCGGGCACATAGATCGCGCTGACCGTATCCGAATAAAGATCGGGGGACTGCGCCACCAGATCCAGCCCCCATGCGGCGGTGGCTTTGCGCACGCCCTCGGCGAGACGGAAATGACGGGCATAGACGTTGTCCAAGCCTTCCTCGAACAGCATCTTCAGGCTTTCGCGCATGCCATAGATCAATTGCAGCGGCGGGGTGTAGGGAAAGCCGCCCGAGGCGTTGGCGTTCATCATGTCGCGGAAATCAAAGAAGGTGCGCGGCAGTTGGGCCGTTTCCATCGCTGCCAGCGCCTTGGGGCTGACGCACAGGATCGCCATGCCGGTCGCCAGCATGAACCCCTTCTGCGAGCCCGAAACCGCAATATCGACGCCCCAGTCATCAAAGGCAAAAGGCATTGAGGCCAGCGAACTGACGCAATCCACAAACAGCATCGCTGGGTGGTCACTGGCATCCATCGCCTTGCGCACCGCCGCAATATCCGAACGCACGCCGGTGGCCGTCTCGTTATGAGTAACCAGAACGGCCTTGATCTCATGGCTCTTATCCGCAGCCAGAGTCTCGGCGAATTTATCCGCCGGTGCGCCACTGCCCCAGGGGCATTCGATGATCCGCACATCCAGACCGTGGCGCTGACACAGGTCGATCCAGCGATGGCTGAACATGCCATACCGCGCGACCAGGACGGTATCGCCGGGGCTGAGCGTGTTGGTGATCGACGCCTCCCACCCTCCGGTTCCGCTGGCGGGGAAGGTGATGATTTGACCTTCGGTTGTGCCAAAAACCTTCTTGGTGTCTTCCAGCACCGGCGCGAAGGTCTGTACAAAATCGGGGGCGCGGTGGTCCTGAGTCTGCACCTGCATCGCCAGCCGCAACCTGTCGGGGATGTTCGTTGGACCGGGAATAAAGACCGGGTTCTGGTTGGACATTTTCGCTTCCTCCGCTTTGACGAAATTGTCTTATCGGGCGGGGGAAACTGCAATTTTCTCGAAAATGTTTTTTGCTGAGTGAAAAAATGCCTTAACGCGTTGAAAATCAGGGCCTGCGTATTTTTTCAAAAATGTGGCTGAAATTACCGAAAATGAAAAATTAACCGCAGTCATCATCTCCGACTGCGGTTTTCACCTTCGAAAAGGAAGAGATTCGGCTTGCCGTCTGTCAGACCCAAAGGTCCGAACACCCCCCGTTAATCAGGTGCATATTCCGGCAGTTTCGACAGCGCAGATTTCAGCGCGTCCCCCCACCCATCCGAGATGGTTCGGAAATAGGGATCGTCCCCTTCGAACCGGGTGCGCTGACCGGGTTCGAAACTGTCTTCGTCATAAAGAAACAGGTCGAGCGGTGCGCCGACGGACAGGTTGGCCTTGATGGTCGAATCAAAGCTGACAAGCAGCAGTTTCACCGTTTCGGCAAAGCTCATGTCGGGATCATAGGCACGCACCAGAATGGGGCGTCCGTATTTGGTTTCGCCAATCTGGAAGAACGGCGTTTCGTCGCCCGCCTCGATGAAATTGCCCTCGGGGTAGATCAGAAACAGGCGCGATGGTCCGCCCTTGATCTGGCCGCCCAGGATCAGCGTGGCGTGAAAGGCGCTGTCGGCCTGTTGGCCCGAGCGGGCGTGCTGTTCGATGACGTCGTTCAGCGTATCGGCAACCAGTTGCGCGACCTGAAACATCGTCGGTGCTTCGAGGATCGAAGGGGATCGGTCTGCGGGCACCTTGGTGCGTTCTTCCAGCAGGCTGATCGTCGCCTGCGTCGTGGCCAGATTGCCAGCGGTCAGAATGGTGATCGAACGGTCGCCCTCGACCGTCCAGTTGAACATCTTGTTGAAGGTCGAGACATTGTCAACGCCTGCATTGGTGCGGGTATCGGACATGAACACCAGCCCACGGTTCAGCCGCATCCCCACAGCATAGGTCATCTTGGTCTCCGTTACTGCTGTGCGACCTGCAATTGCACTGTCAATTGCTCGCCCGCTGCCCCAATTCTGCTTCCTCTTACCGGGGCAGCCTGCGCATAGTCCAGACCGGTTGCAACACGGACGTAGCGGCTGTCGGGGGATATTCCGTTCGATATGTCAAATCCGACCCATCCCAGCCCGTCCAGATGCGCTTCGGCCCAGGCGTGGGTGGCGTCCTGAACCTCGGTATCGCTCATCATCAGATAGCCCGAGACATAGCGGGCCGGAATGCCAAGTGCGCGGGCGCAGGTGATAAAAATGTGGCTATGGTCCTGACAGACGCCGCAGCCAGCCTCCAACGCGTCTTCGGCTGTCCAGTCGGGTTCCGAGCATCCGATCTTGTAGGTCACATGATCGCGGATCGCGGCCGACAGCGCGTGCAACCGGTCCAGCGGTTCGCCATCGGGCAGGGATTTGATCAGTGCGGCCACGCCCTTGCCGGGCTTGGTTTGATGCGTGTCGCGCTGAAACAGCCACAGCGGGATCGACCCTTCATGAGGCCCCAGAACGCCGTGGGTGTCCGAGATATCGACCACGCCTTCCGAGATCAGCGAGACGCTTTGCGTGTTAGGCTCGAAACTGATCAGTTCCACCGTGTTGCGGTGATAATCCTCAAAGCTCAGCTCTTTGCGGCCACCAAGGACTTGCGTGGTCCAGCTGTCGATTTTCTGGTTGCGGAACGACTTGGGCGTTTTCCTCAGCTGTTGCAGGCCAAAGGGCACCGGGGCGTCGAAATCGTATCGGGTTTCGTGTCGGATGTGCAGTTTCATGGCTTACTCATAGAAACGATAATCGATTTCGATCTGTCGGCTCAGCCCGGCGAGATCGTTCTGGAATTCCTGAATGTACTCATGCAGGCCAAACTCGAAGATATCTGCGATGTCGCGATCCAGATATTTGTCGTACAGCGCATTGGACGCCTCGCAGGATGGACCGGCGAAGCCGTAATCTTTTTTCAGGTACGACAGATTCTCCTGAATCTTGCGGCAACAGAAATGTAGGCTGCGCGGCATGCGCTGGTCCAGTATGAGGAATTGCGCGATGTCCGAAGGCGAGGTTTTTTGGCCATGCGTCATCCGATAGCCCCCGCCAGCGCCGACGGATCGCAGGATGCTTTCCCATTGGATATTGTCCAGCGACGATCCCACCGAGAATGCCGTTGGCAACAGCACATAATATTTGACGTCCAGAATGCGCCCGGTGTTATCGGCGCGTTCGATGAAGGTGCCGATGCGGGTGAAGTCGAACATGTCGTTGCGCAGCATGGTGCCAAGTATGGCGCCGCGCACAAGCGCCGATTGATGGCGGATCAGTTCCAGCAGGCCGGGCAAGTCGCGTTCGTTCACCTTGCGCCGAAGGGCCTCGTCCAGTTGCATCCATGTGGCGTTCACTGCGCTCCAGACATCATGGGTCAGCGCCGTGCGCACCAGTTTTGCATTCTCGCGCGCCTGTTTGACAACGGACCAGACCGATGACGGGTTATCCCCATCGCGTAGCACCCAGTCGACCGCATTGTCGCGGGTGACCTCGTCATATTTCTCCTGATAGGTGCCCAGAACGCCCGCCGTGCGCAGGACCGAACTCCATTCCTCGACCGAGTTCTGGGTGCGGGTCAGCGCCATGCGTTGGCCGGTTTCCAGCAATCTGGCCGTGCTTTCCGCGCGTTCCAGGTAGCGGGACATCCAAAACAATCCACCTGCAGTTTTTCCCAGCATGGCTTAGTCCTCCAGTACCCAGGTGTCTTTGGTCCCGCCACCCTGGCTGGAATTCACCACCAGCGATCCCTTTTTTAGTGCAACCCGCGTCAACCCGCCGGGCGTGATCTTGATCCCGTCGGGCGAGACCAGCACGAAGGGGCGCAAGTCCACATGGCGGGGGGCCAGCCCCGAGCGGGCAAAGATCGGAACCGTGGACAGCGACAACGTAGGTTGCGCGATATAGTTGGCCGGGCGCGCCTTTAGCTTTGCTTTGAAGGCTGCGATCTCTTTCTTGCTGGCGGTCGGGCCGATCAGCATCCCGTAGCCGCCCGAACCGTGAACCTCTTTCACCACCAGATCGGACAGGTTGTCGAGGACGTAGGACAGGGATTTCGGATCGGCGCAACGCCAGGTCGGGACGTTTTGCAGGATCGGCTTTTCGCCGGTGTAGAACTCGACGATTTCGGGCATGTAGGAATAGATTGCCTTGTCGTCCGAGATGCCCGTGCCCGGCGCGTTGGCGATGGTGATGCCGCCTGCGCGGTAGACGTCCAGAATGCCCGGAACGCCAAGTGCGCTGTCGGGGTTGAAGTTTAGCGGGTCCAGAAAATCGTCATCGACCCGGCGATAGAGCACATCGATGGGCCGATATCCGCGCGTGGTGCGCATACAGACGCGCCCATCGACCACGCGCAGATCGTGGCCTTCGACCAGTTCCACCGCCATCTGATCGGCCAGGAACGCATGCTCGTAATAGGCCGAGTTATAGATGCCGGGCGTCAGAACAGCCACGCTCGGCTCACCTTCGGCACAATCGGGCGCGCAGGCGGCAAGCGACCGCCGCAGATTGCGCGGATAGTCCGAGACGTTGCGCACATTGTTGGCGCTGAACAGTTCCGGGAACATCTTCAGCATCGTCTCGCGGTTTTCCAGCATATAGCTGACGCCTGAGGGCGTGCGCGCATTGTCTTCCAGCACGTAAAACTCATCCGGCCCGGTGCGGACCAGATCGATGCCGACGATATGAGTGTAGATCTTGCCCGGAGGGGCGACACCGATCATCTGGGGCAGGAACGCCTCGTTCGCGGCAATCATCTCGGGCGGTAGGCGACCGGCGCGGACAATTTCCTGCCGGTGATAGATGTCGTAAAGAAAGGCGTTGATCGCGCGTACGCGTTGTTCGATCCCGCGTTCCAGCCGTTGCCATTCGCGGCCCGAGATGATGCGGGGGATGATGTCGAAGGGGATCAGTCTTTCTTCCGCTTCGGCCTTGCCGTAGACGTTGAAAGTGATGCCTGTCAGGCGAAAGACCTCTTCGGCTTCGCGCTGTTTTGCCCGTAATCTGGCGACATCTTCGTGATTAAACCAGCGACCGATTTCTTCGTAAGGACCGCGCAGAGATCCGTCGCCATTGTACATTTCGTCAAAGAATTCTCCCATGCAGGAAGTTTGACGAACATATCCGAGTTTGCAAGGGGAACGGCCGAAATGGCCCCGAAACGGTTGTATTGCTGACTATTTATAGGGCTTTCAGCGCGCAGCCGCAGGAAAATGGGGTGGGGCACAGGCCCCACCCCGGATCGGTCAGGCACCGATGATGTTGTGGCCCGGCCCATAGGGGAAGCCGGTGATATTCTCGGCCCCGTCTTCGCCCACGACCAGAATATCATGCTCGCGATAGCCACCCGCGCCGGGCTGGCCTTCGGGGATCCACAGCATCGGCTCGATCGAGACGACCATGCCGGGCTCCAGAACGGTGTCGATATCTTCGCGCAGTTCCAGACCGGCCTCACGCCCGTAATAGTGGCTGAGGATCCCGAACGAGTGGCCATAGCCGAACGAGCGATACTGCAGCAGGCCCTCATCCGCGAAGAACCGGTTGATCTCGGCGGTGATGCCCGAGCAGGTCGCGCCGGGTTTGATCAGGCTGAGGCCTAGTTCATGCGCGGCCACGTTGGCCTTCCACAGGCGCAGGCTGTCGGTGTCCGGCTCGCCCAGGAACAGGGTGCGTTCCAGCGCGGTGTAATAGCCCGAGATCATCGGGAAGGTGTTCAGCGACAGGATATCGCCCTTTTGCAGCGCCCGTTTGGTGACCGGGTTGTGGGCACCATCCGTGTTCAGCCCGGACTGGAACCAGACCCATGTGTCGCGAATTTCGGAGTCGGGATATGCCCGCGCGATTTCCTCTTCCATCGCGTCGCGTCCGGCCATGGCGATCTCGATCTCGGTCGCGCCTTCGCGGATGGCCGCGTGGATGGCGGCGCCGCCGACATCAGCGGTGCGCGCGCCGCCTTTGATCAGTTCGATCTCTTCCGCGGATTTCACCATACGGGCGAACATCGTGTCGGGTGCGATATCGATCAGTTCAGGTGTGTCCAGCATCCGCAGCGCGGTGTCGCGTGCGGCCAGGGTCATGTGATCGCCTTCAATCCCGATCCGCTTCGCGCCGCCGATCAGGCTGGCCACGGCGCGCCAGTAATTGTCACGCTTCCAGTCGGTGTAGATCACATTCTCGTCAACCGAGCGTCGCCAGGGCTGGCCCGCATCGATATTGGCCGAAACGGTGGTGCAGGCGTCCTGCGTGACAACGCAGCCATAGGGGCGGCCGAACGAGCAATACAGAAAGCCCGAGTAATAGGCGATGTTCTGCATCGAGGTCAGCAGCACCGCCGGAATATCGCGCTTGGCCATGATGGCGCGCAGGGCGCTCAGGCGGCGGCTGTATTCGGCTTTGCTAAAGGGCAGGGGGGCCTTGTCACCATTGTGGCAAGTGAAGAATTCGGGGCGTTGAGCTATATCGTTCATCCTTGGTCTCTCATCTTTGCCGGGTATGCAAAGCCCGGCCACTTGTCCCGGCGTTCAGGACAGGCGGTCTCGGGTTCCGAGAGCCGTTCGCCCCAGTGCGTCCGCGACGCCATCGCGGCTGGGGTGAACAGGTGAATCGTTAGATCAGCTTTGTCCCTGCGTCAAGCGGGCGAGAGACCCCGCAAACGCTCGGACCGGCGGCGCAGCAGTTCAACCGTGGTCAGCAGAGCAATCGACAACACCACAAGGATCGTGGCGACCGCCAGAATGGTCGGGCTGATCTGCTCGCGCAGGCCGGTGAACATCTGCCAGGGCAGCGTCTTTTGGCTGGCCGAGCCGACGAACAGCACCACCACAACCTCGTCAAACGAGGTGATGAAGGCAAACAGGCCGCCCGAGATCACGCCCGGCAGGATCAGCGGCATCTGGATCTTGAAGAAGGTCCGCACCGGGCCTGCACCCATATTGGCCGCCGCCCGCGTCAGCGACCGGTCAAAGCCCACCAGCGTCGCGGTCACGGTGATGATGACGAAGGGGATGCCCAGAACGGCGTGCGCTAGGATCACTTTTACGTAACCCACGAAGTTCTTGTTCATACCCAGCGTCCCTTCGAGGAAGTTCCCGATGTCGCTGTAGAAAAAGAACATGCCGGTGGCCGAGATGATCAGGGGCACGATCATCGGCGAAATCAGGATCCCCATGATCGCCCGCCGTCCCGGCACGTGGGACTGGCTGAGCCCGATGGCGGCCAGTGTTCCCAGTGAGACCGAGATGACCGTCGCAATCGGCGCGATGATCAGCGAGTTCTTGAAGCTGCGCTGCCATTCATTGTTGGTGAAGAAGTCGCGATAGTGTTTCAGCGAATAACCTTCCGGGTCCAGCCGCAGCATCTCGGGCGTGAAGGTAAAGAAGTCCTGTGCGTTGAACGACAGGGGCAGAACCACAAGGATCGGCGTGATCAGGAACACAAAGATTGCACCGCAGATCACCCGGAACAGATAGTGGTAGAATACCTGTTTCGGGGTCAAATAGGGCAGCAGTTTCTGCCGATAACGCCCCTCGTACAGCCAGTAGGTGAACCAGGCAAAGAACCAGCCGCCCAGCAGGCCCAGAACGCCGCCCATCGGGCCGGCGACCAGAAAGCCAACAATGCCGAAACCCAGGATGTTGACCCAGCGGGCCAGCTTCTCGTTCTTGAGCAGGTTGATGTAAACCCAGGCCAGCCCGGCAATCAGGACAGCGCCGCCCAGAAGGCCCAGAAGGATCGATCCGTTGCCTGCGCCGACAAAGATACCGGCGAAGGCCCCTGCCAGCGCGACGCTGGGCAGGACCATGGACATGGGTTTGCGGGAAATCGGAGTCAGTGCGGCCATTTTGATTATCCCAGCTTCACGTTATCGATGCCGACGATCTTGTCGTAGACCCAGTAGAGTAACAGCACGACGCCCAGAAGGATCGTCCCCAGTGCCGCGGCCAGCCCCCAGTTCAGCGAGGACGAGATGTGATAGGCGATCCGGTTCGAGATAAAGACGCCCTTGGTGCCGCCCACGATCTCGGGCGTGATGTAGTAGCCGATCGACAGAATGAACACGAGGATCGATCCCGCGCCGATACCCGGAATGGATTGCGGGAAGTAGATGCGCCAGAACGTGGTCCAGTTGGTGGCGCCCATCGATTTCGCCGCGCGGGTGTAAGAGGGCGGGATGGTCTGCATCACCGAATACATCGGCAGGATCATGAACGGCAGCAGGATATGCGTCATCGCAATGATCGTACCGATCTGGTTGTTGATGATCACAAGCCGCGCGTCATCCGCCACCAGCCCTAGCCAGACAAGGGTTTCGTTGATCACCCCCTGTTGTTGCAGCATTACTTTCCACGCCGAAGTTCGCACCAGCAATGAGGTCCAGAAGGGCAGCAGGACAAGGATCATCAGCAGGTTCGACACCCGCATCGGCAAGGTCGCCAACAGGTAACTGACCGGATAGGCCAGCAGAATACAGGCCCCCGTAATCACCAAAGACATGAACAGCGTGCGCCCGAACAGCTTGATCAGAATCTGTTTGTCCTCGGGCTGGGCCTGCGCGCCTTCGGGCGTGCGGCGCATGTCGACCGCGTTCAGGAAATAACCGTTGGTAACAGCAGGCGAGTGGGTTTTGATCACGGCCCAGGTCTTTGGGTCCCCCCAGCCATCGTGCACGTCGATCAGTTTTTCCTTGAATGGACCGTCCGTTTCCGGATCCATTTTGTTGATTTGCCGCCCGGATCTGCGGAACATCGAAGACATGCCGGTTTCTTCGTAGTTCAGACGCGAGCCCAGACGGGTGTGCTGTTTGTTGTCGATGGCGACAAGCATATCGCGCACGAATGCATCATAGACGGCCTCATCCGGCAACTCGCCCGACGTGTCGTCCCAATCCTTGAGGGCTTCGACGGTCAGAGGCAGCGTGTCCGCAACAATGCTGTTTTCGACCGAGCGGAACAGCATCGAGGCAATGGGAATGATGAACGAGAACATCACGAACAGCAGCAAAGGGGCAATCAGCAGCAAAGCCCGCATTTTCTGTCGCCGCAAAGAACGGGCCAGCGACTGTTTCAGCGGCGTCCCATCTGCCGCCAGCATTGGCCCTGCATTATCGCTTGCGTCCGTCATCGTTATTCCCTGTTTTGTCTTGGTCTGGGGGCGGCGCACCGCCCCCGACAATCCTATGTCGTCAGGTCCGGCTTATTGTGCCAGCCACGCCTGGAATTTGGCGTCGATGTCGTCGCGGTAGTCCGCCCAGAACTCGTAGTTATACAGGAACGTGTTCTTTGCGTTTTCCGGATCGGTCGGCATGTGCGGTGCCATGTCGATGCCCAGATCGGCATGCTGACCCACCAGCGGAGCCGACGAGGCACGGGCCGGACCGTACGAGATCCACTTGGCCTGATCCGCCAGACGCTGAGTGTCGGTGGCGAACATGATGTAGTCCAGCGCCTGCTTCTGACGCTCTTCGCTCAGACCAGCCGGGATGATCCATCCGTCCAGATCGAACACCTGCGCGTCCCACAGCATGGCGACGGGCTGGTTCTGCTCTTCGATCACGCTGAACAGACGACCGTTATAGGTCGAGCCCATGATGACCTCGCCATCCGCCAGCAGCTGCGGCGTGTCAGCACCGGCAGACCACCAGACAACGCTGTCCTTGATGGTGTCCAGCTTGGCCAGTGCCTGATCCTGACCTTCCGGGGTTGCCAGAACGTCATAGACATCGTCCTTCGCAACGCCATCGCAGATCAGGGCCCATTCCATGTTGTTGATCGGGCGCTTCTCCAGCGAGCGTTTGCCCGGATAGGCTTCCAGATCAAATACGGCGCAGACATCGGTAGGCGGTGTGTCACCAACCAGATCGGTGCGGTAGCCGAATGTGGTCGAATACACGATCTGCGGGATAAAGCAGTCGCTGACCAGCAGGTCGCCAAAGTCTTCGGACGCGGGCGTGCCATCGGGGGCAGGGGCCAGCATGGTGTCAGGGTCGATTTCCATCGCCAGACCTTCGTCGCACAGACGGATCGCATCGGCGGCAACAACATCGACCACATCCCATGTAATGTTGCCCGCTTCGTTCATCGCGCGCAGTTTGGCAACCGCTTCGGCCGAGCTGTCATCGTTCAGAATGGTGACGCCGGTCTTTTCCGAATAGGGCTCGTGATATGCCTTAAGCTGCGACTTGGAATATGCGCCACCCCAGGAAACGATCGTCATTTCCTGCGCGGACACGCCGCCCGCAGCGATTGCAACGGCGGCAGTGGTCAGAAGGGTTTTGGTTGCTTTCATGTGTAACTCCCAGTTCATCCCGTTTATGTATGTGGTCAGCTGATGCACGGGTCTTCATCAGCCGGTCCCTCTCGTATAGCTCCGCTTGTTTTGCGCGGCTTGGTCTATGCGTCGAGCGCACGACAATCCTGTGCCAGCCAGCCGATCTCGATCTCCTGACCGGCCTGCAGGCGAATGGCGTCGGGGGCGTTCCGTGTTTTGACGATAAAATCGTCGTTTCCGGCAACCGACATGCGGAAGCGGAAGACATCGCCCATATAGATGAATTCCTTGACCGTCGCTTTCAGCGTATGCGCGTCGGCGTGCAGGCGGTCCTTGTTGAACTCGACCCGCTCGGGCCGGATCGAGACCTTGGTCCGTTCGCCCGGATTGTGCACGTTGATCGGCACCGCATCGATTTCCGAGCCGTCGTCCAGCTGGATCAGGCAGGTGTCGCCGTCGATTGACTTGACCACGCCTTCCAGCGTGTTGTTCTCGCCAATGAACTGCGCAACGAAGCTGTTTTCCGGCTCTTCATACAATTGATCCGGCGGTGCAAGCTGCTGAATGCGGCCATCGTCGAACACCGCGACACGGTCTGACATGGTCAGCGCTTCGGTCTGGTCGTGGGTTACGTAAACGGTGGTAATTCCCAGCTCATGCGCAAGGCGGGTGATCTCGAACTGCATATGCTCGCGCAGCTGCTTGTCCAACGCACCCAGCGGTTCGTCCATCAGAACCAGTTCGGGTTCGAACACCAGCGCGCGCGCCAGTGCGATCCGCTGTTGCTGACCACCGGACAGTTGCGCCGGACGACGTCCGCCAAAGGCACCCATCTGAACCATGTCCAGCGCACGTTTGACCTTGGCCTCTCGTTCGGACTTGCCCAGCTTGCGCACTTCCAGCGGGAACGAGAGGTTCTCGGCCACGGTCATGTGCGGGAACAGCGCGTAGTTCTGGAACACCATGCCAATTCCGCGCTTGTGCGGTGGAATGTTGTTGATGGGTTTGCCGTCCAGCAAAATCTCGCCATGGGTGGCAGTTTCGAACCCGGCCAACATCATAAGGCATGTGGTCTTGCCAGAGCCCGACGGCCCGAGCATGGTCAGAAATTCGCCTTTTGGCATTGCTAGGTTAAGATCTTTAACGACGAGGTTTTCGCCATCATAAGACTTCTGAACGCGTTGAAACTCGACAAACGCGGCGTCATTCATTGCTTCGGTCACAAGACCCCCTGTTTCGTCAAATGATTATCCGGTTTCTCCGGATTTCATTGATCTGTCCGCATGAATTAAGACCAAGCCGAATACGTTTTGCAACAAGGAATGTCGTTTTTTGTTCCTGGGGTCTCGAATTGACAATTCAATTGACGGAATTCAGGCGCCGCATGTGCCACGCAAGGCTTTGATTGCTTGATAATACAGGCTTTCCAAGCCGCGCCCGTATTTCCGGCAGTGCTGACAAAGTTTTGAGGTTGGTACAGCTTAAGAAAACAGCATCCACCTGTGGATCAGACCCCAATTCAACGGCTGCCGAGACAACCGAATCATTGGAAATCCGCACAACCTTTGCCTCTTCTGATTCGCCGAATGTGCCAAAAACATCGGTCGAGATTCCGTTTTCAGCAAATGCGCGCCGCAGAGGGATGTTCACCTCCTCAATATAAGGCGACAGAAGCGCGAATTTCGAAACACCGTGATTCGCGGCGCAGGCCACGGCGGCCCGCAACGGGTTTGTCACTTCGGCCGTGTTGCAGGTCTTCTTGACCATTTGGGCAACACGATCTGATCCAATCACCGAACTGGCCGAGGTGCAGCCATAACCGACAACTTTGTATGGCCGCGCCTTGGGCAATAAATCGGCAGCGGCGGGCAGGGCGTTTTCCATCTCGGCCAGCGTGCCGGTCGTCACTTGGATTCCGCTGGGAATGCGGGTGACGTAGATCGGATATTTCCGGTCCGAGAAATAGTCGCTGAACTCGGGCTCAAGCGTTTCGTCGGTTTGCAGCACGATCAGGCCCATCGGCGTGGCAGCCGGATCGTCAGCGTCCAGAGTATAGGGGATAGGTGTCATAGCTGGGTCACCTCCGGCCCTTTGCGGGGGCTGATGAAACGCGGTGCATCTTCGGTGATCACGATGTTTTCCTCGTGCACCAGTATCTTGTCCGCCACGGCGATGCCGGGTTCCAGCGTCAGAACCATTCCGGGTTCCAGCACCGTATGATCCGTCGGGATGAGCGAGGGCCATTCGGTCAGCGACATGCCCAGCCCGTGGCCAAGCCGCCCGGCGTCGGTTCCTTCGCTATCTGCGGTCAGAATGGTGTTCATGGCATAGAACAGATCCGATGCCGTGGCACCGGGTCGGGCGATCTGAAACGCCGCGTCCGAGGCTTCGATCAGCCGCGCATGGGCCGCGCGGACAGCGGGCGTTGCCGGTCCGACTGACCAGTTGCGGTCGAAATCCGAGAAATACCCGTCCCAGACCAGTCCGGTGTCCAGCATCAGCACATCGCCCTTGGCCAGCGGGGTGGGACTGGCTGGCGAGATCACATCGCTATATCCGCCTTGCTCTGCGCCCCCGGCAAGGTAGGGAACCCAATCCGCGCCTTCCTCCAGACAGAGCATCTGGAACTTGCGAAACACCTCATCCAGCGCCACGCCTTCCCGCGCGATTTCCGGGACTCGGGCAAAGGCGCGCCCGGCGATCCCGCAAGCGGTTTCGAGCTTGGTGATTTCCGCGGCAGATTTGACCATGCGCAACTGGCGCAGGATGCCATGATCGCCGGACAGGCTGCGCGGAGTGATGGCCTGACGCACCCGCTCCAGATCGGCCAGCGGCATTCGGGCGTGGGTCTCATGCCCATCCGGCAGCCCTATGACACCGTCCGAAGGGGCCAGTTCGGCCAGCGCGTCAACCAGAAGCGAGACGCCATCATCCTGTAAATCCGGTGAGGACCACGTTCGGATATCGTCGATCCAGCTCTGTGCCATCAGGGCCGCGCCGATCGAAGGGATCACCGCAACCGGTTTGCCGCTGGCAGGCACAATCAGAAACCAGGGCCGGGTCGGGCTTTCCCAGAACCGGGTCAGGAAGCCGGTGAAATACCGGACATCTGTTTCCGTGGTCAAAAGCAGCGCCGACAGGCCCGCCTGATCCATCAGTCGTTGAGCACGCTCGGTTCGGGCCTGAAATTCGGTCGGGTCAAACCCCCTCATTCCGCGACCTCGGACAGGATGCAGAGAACGCGCGCGTTTTCGTCGATGCCCGTTGCGGCCCGAGCCTCGGCGCTCATCACGGCAGCAACCCCGGCCCCGCCCGAGGCCGTTGTTGCCAGCCCCGCATCCGCCATCGCATCCAGATGTCTCGTCACTTCGTCATCGCTGAGGGTCAGGAACTGATCCGCATCGCGGGCCAGCCCGTTCAGCGCAATCAGCGAGGGTTCCTTGCAGTCCAGCCGCCCCATGACGCTGTCCGGGCCATCGGCGAAAACGCATTCGCCTGCTGAAATGCTGGCCTGAAGGGCGGGCGCATCTTCGGGCTCGACCACGATGATCTTCGGCGCGTTTCCCCACACGGTACGCGCATACGCCGCGACCGCCCCGGCCAGCCCGCCGACGCCAGCTTGCAGCAGGATATGAGTCGGGGGCTCGGGGCATTGCTCCACTGCTTCGGCGGCCATCTGCAAATAGCCCTCCATCAACGTGTGAGGCAGGTCAAAATACCCCTCCCACGAACTGTCGGACAGCAGGATCCAGCCGTTGTCGCGGGCAGCCGTGCTTGCGCCGTCCATGCTGGCGGCATAGTCCGTGCCTTCACGCACAACCTGCGCATTCTGCGCGCGCAGGCGGTCGGCAAAGGTTTCGGGCACCTTGTCGGCAATGTAAACGACAGCCTTCGCGCCGAACATTCTGGCTCCGGCTGCGACACTCATCCCGTGATTGCCTGCACTGGCGGTCACGTAAGTACGCCCCTGCAATGTTGTCGCGTCCGGCTTGCCTTTTTCTTCGGCAGCATGCCGGGCGATCACATAAGCCGCACCAAGCGCCTTGAACGATCCCAGGTTCATCCGCCCGCGTTCATCCTTGACCCACAGACGCGCGACCGGCGCCAGACCTGAAACCTCGACCAATGGCGTTTCCCTGGCTGCCGGGCACTGCGCTAGCAGGTCGGCCACGCGCGCCGCATCTGTCGATGGATAAGGGGCGGATGGTGCCAGTTTCTGACCCCGCCGATGCGGGTTGTTGACAGTGTGCATGGGACCTCCGACGTTTCGTTTCGTTTCGTTTCGTTTCGTTTCGTTTCGTTTCGTTTCGTTTCGTTGCGTTGCGTTGCGTTGCGTTGCGTTGCGTTGACCTGAGCCATTTGGTGCGGTTGTGTCAACGCAAACTGTTTCATAACCCGAGGTGGCGATGACTCATTCCGACCCTGCGTTCACTCAAGACGAATATAACCGCCGCCTGGCCAAGACCCGCACCGCGATGGCGGCGAAAGGTCTGGATTGTCTGTTCGTTCAGGACCCGTCCAACATGGCCTGGCTGACAGGGTATGAGGGGTGGTCCTTCTATGTGCATCAGGGGGTGCTGGTCTTCCTCGATGCAGATCCGGTCTGGTGGGGGCGGCAGCAAGACAGCAACGGCGCACTGCGGACGGTGTGGATGGGGGATGATCGCATTCTGGGATATGCCGATCACTTTGTGCAATCCACAACCCGTCATCCGATGCAGGATCTGGCGCAGGTCATCGACCGGTTCGGTCATGGCAAAAGCCGTATCGGTGTCGAGATGGACAATTACTACTACTCGGCCAAGGCCCATCAGACGTTAGAGGCCGAACTGCCCAACGCGCGTTTTGTGGATTCCACCGCCATGGTCAACTGGCAGCGGGCGGTTAAATCCGGCGAAGAAATCGCCCTGATGCGCAAGGCGGCGCGGATTTCCGAGCATATTGTCGATGGTGTGCTGGACAGGGTCGAACCGGGCCTGCGCAAGAACGAACTGGTCGCGCAGATCTATCACGACGCGATCACCGGAGTTGGTGAGGATTGGGGCGATTACGCTGCGATTGTGCCGCTGTTGCCGTCCGGATCGGATGCAGCTGCGCCGCATCTGACCTGGAACGGTGACGTGTTCAAATCTGGTGAATGCACGTTCTTTGAACTGTCAGGGTGTTACCGGCGCTACCACGCCCCATTCTGCCGCTCGGTCTTTCTGGGCGAGCCGCCGGAGCAGATGAAACGGGCCGAAGCGGCGCTGGTCGAAGGGTTGGAGGCCGGGCTGGACGCGGCGCGCGCCGGCAACCGGGCGCGGGATATTGCAGCCGCTCTGGCAGCCCCTCTGGAACGCGCCGGGATCGAACGCGGCGCGCGGTGCGGCTATCCGATTGGCCTGAGTTACCCGCCGGATTGGGGCGAGCGGACAATTTCTCTGAGGGATGAAGACGAGACCATCCTGGAACCCGGAATGACCTTCCACTTCATGCCGGGTCTGTGGATGCAGGATTGGGGTCTGGAGATCACCGAATCCATTCTGATCCGCGAGTCCGGCCCGGCAGAATGTTTTTGCAACCGCCCCCGGAAACTGTTCGTAAAGCCCTGACGTCTTTGCTCGCATCTTGCTGAGCCTCAGCATGAGACAGAAAG
Organism: Ruegeria sp. N4; assembly: GCF_056531425.1. NCBI lineage: Bacteria > Pseudomonadati > Pseudomonadota > Alphaproteobacteria > Rhodobacterales > Roseobacteraceae > Ruegeria > Ruegeria sp. N4. The sequence continues at coordinate 40,039 of NZ_JBQFLT010000002.1, read as the reverse complement.
GACACCAGCTGACACCTCGGGACGAGCCAAAATCACCAGCCTTGCGGTATCCGAAATCGGCAAGGTGCTGTTTCAGAATGGCATCTCGGCCCGTCTCGATCCGACCGGGTGCGGCAACCCCAATTCCAACCTAGTTTGGCTGCGGATCAAGCCCCGAGGGTACTTCATCGGGAACCCAGTGGCGCAGGGTGTTCGTAGCCGGATCCGTCAACGCGTTCAGAAAGGCCACCAGATGCGCAACGTCGCGATCTGTTAGATCGGGGCGCGGCTCGAGCTGGTTCGCGGCGGCGATGCGCGCTTTCAGGTTGGGGGTTTCAAGAACCCAGCCATCGCGGGTATCGAAAGCGCCCCGGCGGTCGGGTTCGACTGCGGTGAAACTCAAGGCCGACCCACGCGCCGAAAGCCGTTGGACATGCTTCAGTTCAGGCAAGACATCGGGTTTTAGGCCATAGCGGTTCAGGCTGCCGACCGGGTCAAGGTGGTGACGGATGACGTCTTCAAGCGTGTCATACGCGCCGCTATGCCCCCACGGACCTGTAATCGCGACGTTTCGCAAAGACGGGGTGCGAAACGCAAACAGATCTTCGCTGCGTTTGCTGACCCGGTATCGGCCTTCATCCTCGGTTCGGGCAAAGAACCCGGTCTCGCGCCAGTATTCCAGATCCGCCCCGTGGCCCTTGCCGGGCCCAATCTGCGGCATGGCGATGGCGTGAAAACCATGATCGGTCAAAAGCGGCCCGCTATGGCAGCCGGAACAGCCCGCCTTGCCGAAAAACAGCTGCAGACCTGCCTGCGCATCGCGGGACAGATGCGACATATCCCCTGTCCGCAATACCAGATCAAACGGGCTGTTGTCGGATCGAAAAACTACGGTCTGAAAGGCTGCAAGTGCTTCGGCAATATGCGCGTAGGTAATGTCTGACGGCTGCCTGATCTCGTGAAAGGCGGCATCAAAAAGGGCCACATATGCGGGAATTTCGGAAACCGTCTTGGCAAGCAGCGCCCAGACTGTCGCTCTGTCCTCGGTTGCTGCGGCATCGGCGACTGGGTTCTCGCCATACTGACCGGCCATTTCCAGCGGAGATGTCACCGGGAAAAACGCCTGAGCCGCCAGAATGCTGCTCAGATCAGGCGGAAGGGCTGATCCGGCCGGGTTTCGAATGGTTGCGCCCATCGCCTCGACCCGCCCATCGTGAAACATGCTTGTGTAGGCCCGTGCCCCGATGTTCCAAAGCGCCTGAGCGTTGCGCGGAATGCGCCCGTTGACGGCATCATGCGTGACGCGATGCGCCCCGGCCCCGGTACCGCCTTCGCCAATGCCCAAGGCCAAACCATCCCCCGAACCCAGGCTGGGGTCATGGCAGGTGCCACAGGATATGTTCTGGTTTCCGGACAGGATCGGGTCGAAAAACAGGTTGCGGCCCAACTCGACCAACGTGTCCGAGGGTGCACCGTCATACAGGAAATCCGTGTCCTCCAGCGGATCGGGCAAGGGCAACCAATGCTCGGCCCAGGAAACCTGCGGCAGGGCGAAGGTCGAAAGCATGACGCCCAAAAAGGGCGTCACAATCAAAGATCTCAAACTGGTGCGCATTGTTTTCAACTCCTGAAATGGCTGGGGCAAGCACTGGGCGGGTGCAGACCCGGTCAAACGGCGGGTCAGGGCAGGTTGCGGATCAGCAAAACGACGTCGCCGGTGTAGTAGGGCTGGCAAGGGTGGTTCCGCACAGGCGCCTGCGCGACCGGTTCAAAGCCAAGCCTGCGATACAGCCGCAGCGCGCCGGTATTTTGGCCATAGACCTGAATGCTCAGCTTTTGGTACCCGGCCCGGAGCGCGGTGTTCTCGACCTCGGCCAGCAGCGCGCTTCCGATGCCCCGGTTTCGGGCCGAGGCGTAGACGGCCAGCGCGTTGATAAACCAGGTTCCGGTCGACAGCGCCTCAAGCTCGACGAAGGGTTTGATCGGATCCGGAAGGTCCGCGATGTTTCCTTCGGGCACCGTTTCAATCGGATAGGTCAGCGCCATGCCCAACACGTGGTTCTGGTCCTGGGCAAGAATGGCGTTGGTATAGGAAAAGCCGCCGCTGGTGCGTTGCGCCCGCGCCATGCCGACGTCCAGCACGGTTTGTCCGGGGGCCACTGACTTTGCCCACAGCCATGAGGGGATACCCTCGCCTGCAATGTCGATCAGCTTGGCAAGGTCCCTTGCGTCGTTTCTGGACGCAGGTCGAATTTCAGGGAGTGTTGTGTCTTTCATAACGTCCACGCGTGAGTTGGATGATTTTGCGCAAGGCACCATGCCCGGTCGGATACCGGGCATGGCACTGGTAAGGGCGATCAGGAATTGGCGTCGGCTGTGAACTCGATCGGGCCAACGGGCACGCCCGAGTCCCATTCCAGAAAGTCACCGTCCTCGGCTTTGTAAGACGCGTGATCCTTCTCGGCGGTTTCAAACTTGAAAGTCGCGTTGATGGCCATGAATTCGTTGAAGCCCAGGGTGGTTTGAACCAGCCCGCCCTCAATCCCGACAAATTCGCCTGTCGATCCGGTGACCGGGCGCAGGTTTTCCTTGCCGATATCAGCGATTTCGGGGCCTTGCGTGATCACGGTGTCCCCGTCGTTGAATTCAAAAACCTGTCGGCTGATGACCCAGACACCCGAGGTCGCGTTGCCGCCTTCGCCGACAAAGTACCCATCACAGGTCCAGGTCCCCAGAACCAGTCCGGGAAAGGCCGGGCTGCCATCCTGATTGACGCCTTTGGTCTGATCGCTGAGCGTGCCGGCGGGGTAGATGTAACCCTGGCTTACGAATGCGTTGCCATGGGCTGGCATCCCGTTTTCGTGCACAGGGTCCGCCGCCATGAAGATCCGCGTGTGATCTTCGGCCACATCGAACGCCATCAGCGGCTCTTGCGCATAGGCCATTCCGGTGGACGCCAGAATGGCGAGCATTGAGAGAATTGATTTGGACATTGAATTTTCCTTTCAGTTTCAGATTTCAATGGGTCATCACCCGCCCGCGGACCTGTCCGCAGGCGACGATCTGGTCAGGGCCAAAAGCCCGAAGGGTTGGGCGATCTCAGGCGGGTTCCGTTGCCTTGCAGATCGCAGAGACATGGCGGTGGTCCGTGCCGCAGCACCCGCCCATGACGGTCAGGTTCGGCAGCATCGCCGACAGTCCTGCATAAAGCGCCCCAAGCTCGGCCGGGTTGCCGTCATCCAGCGTCTCGGCAGCATCCAGTTCGGCGTGGCTTTGCCGTGACGCGTTGGCACGCAACCCCATGATCCGTCGGGTCCAGTCGCCGTTCAAAACATGGGCGAAATGGTCCGGGTGGGCGCAATTGATCATGTAGTAGGCAGGGTAGGCGTCGGTATCGGCATCAACCGCCTCAGTCGCCTGCTGCAAGGTCTCGCCCGAGGGCAACAGCCCGTCGGTTTCAAGCGTGAAGGCGATGGCCACCGGAATGCCCCGTGCCTTGGCGGCCCGTGCGATACCCAAAGCCTCGGCCGAGTAGGTCATCGTGATGGCCGACACCATGTCAGCCCCGAACTCTTCGAACCAACCGACCTGCGCGTCATGGTAGGCTTGGGCCTGATCCGGTGTCAGAATGCGCGTTGGTGCATACCCATCATCCTGCGGCCCAAGGACGCCGTTGATGACAAAGGGGGATTGACCTTCAATTTCCATCCGGTCGCGTAGCTTGCTGAGGTTGCAGATGGCTTCCCGGTGTACCGCGCGCAAAGTGTCATGGCTGATGCCCAGTTCGGCGGCCCAACGGGCACTGGCGCGCCAGGTCGGAGTGTCCATGACAAATCCGCGTTTTTCCGCGACGGCCATCTCGGCGAACTGCATCATGTAGGCGTCCAGGGCGGCCACGCCCTCTTCGGTCTCCAGCGCCTTGAAAGAGGCAAACAGCGGCAGGTCGATCCCCTTCTGGAAAATCAGAAAGGTCTCTAACCCACCATCGGTGATCATCGAATGTCCGGACAATTGCGGCAGAGCGTTTCGGTATTTCATCTTTCCTCCCTCCTGAGAATGGGGTGTCTTCGTTCAGTGATGAGGATGTGCTACCCCGGCGGCGCGATGCGGGCTTGAGGCAAACCTGAGAAAACCCTGAGAATGTCTGAGGCTTTGCGTGGATTTGCAGTGCAGCTAGTGTGAGGTCATGAAAGTCCGGATTTCAGATGCCGAGATCGATTTTGATCAGGTGACGGCCACCCATGGCGGTCAGACCCTTAGGCTGACCCGGCAGTCGCTTGGGATATTGCGCGCGCTTTTTGAGGCTGGCGGAGCTGTCGTCAGCAAGGATGACCTGATTCTCAGGGTCTGGGGGGATCGCATTGTCACGGACGCCACCCTTTCGACCGCCATAAAAGAAGCGCGGCGTGCTGTCGGGGACAGCGGCACGGCGCAGCGGGTCATCAAGACGGTTCATGGTGTGGGCTTCCGAATGGCCCTTGATCCCGCCCCGGTGGCTGAGGGGGGCAGACCTGAACCGGCTGTCCCTTGTCTGGTTGTCTTGGCCTTCAAGAACACCAGCCGGGATGCAGAGGCCCAGTTCATCTGCGACGGGATCACGGATGAGATCATTGCAAGCCTGTCCCGGTTCCGGGACTTCAAGGTATTGTCCCGCACCACCGCAGACGCCATTCAGGCTGCGCAACTGGATCATGACGAGATCCGCCGCCGCTATGGGGCAGAGTTTGTCATCGAAGGCAGCGTTCGTCAGACCGAAGCCAGATTGCGGGTCAGCGTGCAACTGGTATCGACAGAAACCGGCGCGATTGTGGTCACCGATCAGTTCGATAGCGAGGCCACGGTTGCGTCGCTGTTTGATGTGCAGGACAAGATCGCCCTGACCTGCGCAGGCCGACTTGCTGGCCCGCATGGGCCGGTGGCCGACAGGATCGCCGCAGAAATCCGAACCGAAACGTCCCATTCCAGTTGGACGATGTTTCGTCTGGTGTCAGAGTTTCGCCGGTTTTACCGCACCTACGACATAGAATTGCACGCCCGTTTGCGCGAGGAACTGCCGCAGGCATTGGATCGCCACCCGGATGCCTCGGACGGATGGGCGGCCTATTCTGTCATCTTGCTGGAAGAGTTTCGGTATCACGTCAACGAAAGGCCCGGTATAGATGCCCTGACCTTGGCGACGGAGGCGGCAGAAAAGGCGACTGTCTCAGACCCGCGCAATGCGTTTGCCTGGGTTGCACTGGCTATGTGCCGGTTGTTCGCAATGGATGTCGCCGCTTTTGATCAGGCGGCGCAAAAGGCGCTAGCCTTGAATCCGGGGCATTCGGATGTGCTGTCGGAAATCGGCCATTGCTGCGCATTTCTGGGTCGGGAAGATGAGGCCTTGCAGCTGTTGGACCGGGCCATGGACATCAGCCCGGAACATCCCGGTTGGTACCATTTCGCCAAGGTCTGGAGATACGCCAGACTGGGACTGAACGAGGCGGCGTTGGTCGAGCTTCAGAAAGTCCCGATGCCGGGGTTTTATTGGTACCATGCGCATCTTGTCTGGCTGTATGTCGCCCTCGACGATCTGGACGCGGCGCGGCAAGAGGTTTTGGCCCTGAAACAGGCTTTCCCGGATTTCGAGACCCGCGTCTTTCAGGAACTGGCGATGTGGGAGGCGAACTCGGACCTTGTCGAGCAGGCCTTGTCAAGCTGGCGCAGGGCAGGGTTGACCATTACCGGCGCGGCAGAAGGCCAATAACGCCGGACAGCAGGATCGCGGCCGCAAGCGATGCGTATCCCGCAACATGAACCAGCACGGCCCCGGCCACCCCTCCGATAGCGAATCCAAGCAGGTATCCGGCCATCGCCCCCGGTGCCCGGTCCCCGGCGGTTCCCAAATAGAGGGGAAAGAACAGAAACAGGGCGAACCCGTTCAAGAGTATTGTCAGGCCGAACAGGAACAGGGTTGGCGCCACGTAGCTCAGCGCCCCGATCAGCGCTGCGGCAAACATCGACAGGGATTGGGCCCTGCCGCGCCAGTTTGCTGGCACCTGCGAGGCAAGGATTGACCCCAACGCCCCTGTTACAAGACTGGCAAACAGCCAGAAGGGCAGGTTCTGCGCGTTCTCGAACCGGCCTCCAAAAAGCTCCAGATAGGTCCAATACGCACCCATCAGCACGAAAAAGGGAAGGTAACGGGCTGGCACATCCGCGATGATGTTGCGCCAGTTGACGTGCTGCCCGGTGGGTGATGTCTGCAGCGGGGCTGCGAGCAGGCCGAGAGAGATCACAGCCAGAACCCAGAAGGACGAAATACCCAAAACTGGCAATACCAGATAGACGATCAGTGAGACCACCAACCCGACCGTCATCGCCGTGCTGATAACGCGAAGCCCTGTGCCAAGACTGCCCAAACCGCGTGTCGCCAACCCGGCCAAAGACCCGATCGCCAGCCCGAGAATACAGCAGGCGACCGCCGTGAAGACAGCGTTCAACGGCGGGCTGAGGGCCAGATAGACAAGGCACACCGGCACGCCGATCTTTGCCAGACCGGCACGGCTTGCGTGTCTGGCAGTGGCGCAGGCCACTGCGGCGGACAACAGGACCAGACTGCCGATACCCCCGGCCTGGGCGTCAGACAGACGGGCATTTGACGCCAGATCGCCAATCCAGACCGGCATGGTGTTGATCAGGACCAGACCAAATCCGATTGTCAGGACGATTGAACGCGAATCCACTGCCTGCTCCTGTCGCAATCACGCCGTAGACACCCGAACATCACCCCTGTTTCAGCAAGAATGCAAGATCAAGACCTGCGCTGCGACTTGCCTGACCACCACAGCCCGGCTAATCTTTCCCTGTCTGAACGGTCACAAGAGGAGGGCAATTGCTGAGCATGCGCATCACACGCCGACTTCAGCATGGTCCCCGTTTTGCCCTGCAAATCCGTTTGCAGGGCTGACCAAATCCTTATCCGATTGACGGTCTGCCCAAAGCCGCGTGGCGGCGCATTTCTTGTGACACGAGACCGTTATGACTCTTCTCAATACAAAGTCGCTTGGCGTAACGCTGGGGACTCCTCTTTTTCAGAACCTTGATCTGACCATCTCAAAAGGTGACCGCATTGGCCTGATCGCAGCCAATGGCCGTGGTAAATCCACGCTTCTGAAATGCCTTGCTGGTTTGATCGAACAAACATCCGGCGAAATCACGCGCAGCAGGGGGCTGCGCGTCGGATATGTTCCGCAAGATGTCCCTGATGCTGCGCTGTCGGTTACGTTGTATGACTGGGTACTTCGCAACCTGCCGCCCGAGGTGGCAGAATATGAAAGCTGGAAAGTCGACGTGGCCCTTGCGGATTTGCAGGTGCCGTTCGAGGTTCAGCAGGTCCCTTTGACCGAACTTAGCGGAGGCTGGCAGCGAACGGCGCTGCTTGCCGCGGTTTGGGTCAATCAGCCGGATCTTCTGTTACTGGACGAACCCACCAACCATCTGGACCTGCGCCGGATCGCCCTGTTGCAGGATTGGCTTGCAGCCCTGCCGCACAGTGTCGCCATTTTGATGACCTCGCATGACCGGGCCTTTCTGGACGAAACAACGAACAGGACGCTGTTCATCCGACCGGACAATTCGCGCGTGTTCAACCTGCCGTTTTCTGCAGCGCGGGAGGCATTGGACGAGGCGGACGCGGCCGATGCGCGGCAGTATTCCAATGACATGAACAAGGTGCGGCAATTGCGGCGCCAGGCGGCAAAACTCAAGAATGTCGGGATCAACTCGGGCTCGGACCTGTTGCTGACCAAGACAAAGCGCCTGACCGAACGTGCCGAACGGCTTGAGGAGATGGCAAGGCCAGCACATCAGGAAAAGGATGCGGGGCAAATCAGGTTGGCAAATAGCGGCACCCATGCAAGGGCACTGCTGTCACTGGATGATATGACCATCACCAAACCCGATGGCGCACCCTTGTACCGAACCGGTCAAAAATGGATCACCAAGGGCGACCGCGTGGTTTTGCTGGGCACAAACGGGGCCGGGAAAACCCGGCTGATCCAGGCGGTCCGGCGTGCGTTGACTGGTGAAGAGGGGCAGATCCGATGCGCATCCTCGATCATTCCGGCTTATTCAGGTCAGAGTTTTGAGCAATTGAACGATGCAACAACGCCGATGATCGCTGTCACGCACCGGTCCGACATTGGCGACCGGCGCGCGCGTCAGGTTCTGGCCGGGGCAGGGATCGAGATTGCGCGGCAGGACCGCCCGATCGATCAGCTTTCAGGTGGGCAAAAAGCGCGTCTGGCCATGCTGGTCCTGCGGCTAGATAATCCCAATTTCTATCTGCTGGACGAGCCCACGAACCACCTGGACATCGCCGGGCAAGAACTGTTGGAGGCAGAGTTGATCGCCCAGGATACCACCTGTCTACTGGTCAGCCATGACAGGCAGTTCATCCGCACTGTCGGAACCCGGTTCTGGTGGATCAAGGGCCGAAAGCTGAAGGAAGTCGATAGCGCCGAAGCGTTTCTGGACGCCGAGATGTCGGGCGACACGGGCTAGGAGATTGACGTGCAAAGGAAGCTCTGCCGCCGTTAAGCCGGGGTCGGGGTGGTGCCCTGGCCGTGTTGTTTTCTGAACTCGGTCGGTGTCATGCCTGTGCTGGCCCGAAACGCCCGGTTGAACGGGCCGATAGACGAAAACCCGACATCATACGCGATGCTTAGCACGGTGCTGTCCTCCATGTCCGGCGCGATCAGCAGTTTCCGAGCCTCGTCAATGCGAAAGGTGTTGACGTAGCTGGGAAAGTTCCGGTGGCCCATGCCCTGATTGATGGCCGCCCGGATACGGTGTTCGGGTGTATCAAGATGGGCGGCCATTCTCGTCACGGTCAGACCTTCCTCGCGCCACAGCCCGTCTGACATTGTCTTTTCGATCCGCCTGATCAGTGCGGCCTGCGCGGGGCTGAGCGTCACGTCCTCTGGTTGCCCGGCAGGTTGGACGATCCAGATATCCGATCGCAATCGCACGGACCACAGCAGGAATGCGCCTGCCGACAGAAAGATGAGCGTCGCTTGGGACATGTAGACCCAATGCGGCAGGGCACGGTCCAATTGCGTGATCTCAAGCGCTGTAATGATGATGCCGAGGCACAGAACCCAGGCCAGAAACCAGCGCCGGAACTGGCGGCGGGTGGCCACCAGATCATCCGCGTCGCCCTTTATGACAACGCCAAGGATATGCGCAAAAAGAACCAAAGCGCAGGCACCCCGTATGAAACCTGTAGAATGGCCCAAATGTGCCAGCCAGGCCGAGACCACAAGGATTGCGGCAATGACAATCTGCCATGGCCTGATCCCAACGCTGTCCTGAAACAGTTCAATGGCGGCCCAGTACACCAAAACGGGAATGGTTGAGGCCACCATAATAAGCGCGGACTGCGCGGCTGGGGCCAGCTCGATATTTGGGGACGACAGGACAAGGTAAGGGCCAAGGCTTAGGCATAGCAGAGCAACTGACACGCTTTTGCGCGTCCGCGCGCCGTTGGTCAGAAACACCAGGGCGCAAAGCGCAAGCGCACCGAAGGCGCTTCCCCGAAGGAAAAGATCAAAGATCGCTGTGTCCGGCATCGTGGCCATAAGCAAATTCCGGTTTCCCGCGCGGGTCAACGGCACAGGCTTGCCGATTGTGAAAAATCCTGACCGATCCTGAAGAATCCGCGCCGTGTTTCGAAATCGGCGCGCCAGCGCTCACCACGCCCGCGCATGTTCCGCCCATATCCCATTTGATGACGGAGCGAACAATGACAGCCCTTTCAGAAATACCATCCATCTATGCCGATATCTTCGGCGCGGACCTGCTGCGATACGTTGTGGGCGCGGGCGGCACTTATCTGGTGATCTGCGTTTTCCTGTCCCGCCGTCTGCGTGGTCAGAAAATCAGAGCCACGGAACCGCCAAAAGGCCAGATCAGGCGAGAGGTTCTGGCCAGCCTGCGCACTGTTCTGATCTTTGCGGCCGCCGGAACGTCAATCGCGTTGGGGGCCAAAGCCGGTCTGATGACAATCTACCCGGACGTCGCGGCCTATGGGTGGGGCCATTTCCTGCTCAGCACAGTCTTGTTGATCGTCCTGCACGACGCGTGGTTCTACTGGACCCATCGCGCCCTTCACTATCCGCCTCTGTTTCGGAGGTTTCACCGGTTGCACCACAGATCGCATCAGCCGACACCGTTTACGTCCTACAGCTTTGATGTGGGCGAGGCTGTGGTGAACGCCGCCTATCTGCCTTTGGTACTGATCCTGATCCCAGCACATCCCGTGGCGCTGTTCATCTTCGTGACTCATATGATGTTGCGAAACGCAGTGGGTCATTGCGGGGTCGAGGTCTTTCCCGCAACAGCCACAGGACGCCCCGTTTTCGGCTGGATGACCACGGTGACGCATCACGATCTGCACCACGCCCATACGGGTTATAACCTTGGCCTCTACTTCTCGTGGTGGGATCGCCTGATGAAAACCGAGCATCCGCACTATCTGCAGGCGTTCGCTAAGGCGGCCCCTCGGATCTCAGGGAACCGCCTCAAAGCCGGGGCGCTGGTTTTTGCCATCTTCGGTATGTGTCTGGCAGACCGGGGAGATGCGTTCGAGCTTTCCGGCAGCTACGCCTCACCGGGGCTGGGCGTCATTGTCAGGTTTGAACCCTGCACGGCAGAGGCCACCACCAAATGCGGTCGTCTGGTTTGGGTCTGGGATCAGGACAAGACCCCCCATGCGCGCATTGGCGATGTGATCCTGACTGACCTTACATTGGACGGGGCCGTTTGGAGGGGTGCGTTGCTTGACCCTGAAACCGGGCGAAGGTTTCAGGGATCCATTCGCGCTGCATCCGGGCACAGTTTGAAACTGAAAGGCTGTGCGGGGATATTCTGTGCCAGCCAGACATGGCATTCGACAAGCTACCTAGGGCAAATCCTTGCCCGTCACAGCGACTGATCGCGCTCGGCCTAGTCGTCCCGTCCGGGCTCATTCGGATTGCTGGAAAACAAAGCGATCTTGTTGCCCTGAGGGTCCCGAAGGTAGCCAACATAGAATTGCGGGCCGTAAGAGGCGCGAAACCCCGGCTGCCCTTCGTCAGATCCCCCAGCTGCAAGGGCTGCCGCGTGAAGATCGCGAACCTGGCGCTGGGTTTGTGCCTCGAACGCGACCATGGTCCCGTTCCCGGCCGAGGCAGTGTCTCCGTCAAACGGTGATTTGACGTAGAACTCTGGCAAGGGGGGCTGGCCGGGTTCCACTGGCAGCGCATAGCTGAGGTCCCCGTGATACCTTTCTAACGAGTAGCCAAGGGCAGGCAGAAACGCGGAATAAAACCGCTCGGCCCGTTCGATATCGTCGACACCAATGGTGACATAGGCAATCATTCTGAAGGTTCCCTTGCAGGCATTTGGCCCCAGCTTACGGCATCTTCATCGCCACGGGTACATAGCTTGGAACAATCACCACGATTTGCACTTGGGCGTGCCGGACGGTTTTGTCGAAGCCAAAACACGCTGTCGGATTTGCAAGTCTTCGCGCGTCCTTGCAGCATGTAACCGAACTGCGGAGGCTGAAATGATCTATGTAATCTCGATTTACGGGCAGGCGGGCGTGTTCGAGGCATTGCCAAAGGATCGCCAGGATGAGGTGATGTCGGGCCACGGCGCGCTGCAAACCGCCCTGAAGGCGCGGGGAGAGTTTGTGACGATGAAACTGATGCCGCCCACCGCAGCCGTCACGGTGGAACCTGCAACGGCCGAGGGTGCTGCGCCGCTGATCACGGATGGGCCGTTCTCGGAAACCAAAGAGAGTTTTCTGGGATTCTACGCCGCAGATTTCAGGGATCTTGATGAGGCGCTGGAGTATGCAAAGATTATCTCGTCACCCGTTGCACGGCTAGAAGTGCGCCCTGTTGCCTGGGCCGGGGGTCTGATTTCGTCGGAATAGCCTATGTCGGATTGGCTGGAGGCCACATTTTCCCAACACCGCCCGCGCGCCCTTGCGGCGCTGACGCGGGTGTTTGGCGATATCGACATGGCCGAAGAAGCCTTTGCCGATGCGTGTGTAAAGGCGCTGACGGTTTGGCCAAAGGACGGTGCGCCACGCGATCCGCTGGCGTGGTTGCTGGCCACCGCCCGGAACGCGGGTCTGGACCACGTGCGCAAGTCCAGCCGCCGCAGCGCAATCCTGTCGCGCCACGCCGAGGAGTTTCAGCCGATGCCCGCCGAAACGCCTGACCCTGATGAGCTGCGCGACGATGTCTTGCGGCTGTTGTTCATCTGCTGCCACCCGGAACTGGACCGGCGCGACCAGATCGCCATCGCCCTGCGGATCGTGGCGGGGCTGAGCGTGGATGAGATTGCCAGTAGCTTTCTGGTCAAACCCAAGACGATGGAACAACGTATCACCCGCGCCAAGAAGAAGATCGCCAGCAACCGGGTCGCCTTTGAAACGCCCAGCCCGACGGAACGCGGCGCGCGGTTGGGTGAGGTGTCGCTGATGATCTACCTGATGTTCAGCGAAGGCTGGTCCTCTTCCGCCGGGCCGACGCAGATGAAGCTGACCTTGTGTGAAGAGGCCATCCGCCTTGCCCGCCTGCTGGCGGGTTTGTTTCCTGCGATGGGCGAACAGGCGTCGCTGCTGGCGCTTTTGTTGCTGCAACACGCCAGACGGCGCGCGCGGATGGACGGGCAGGGCAAGCTGGTTGCGTTGGACGATCAGGACCGCAGCCTGTGGGACAAGGCCAACATCGCAGAGGCGACGGCGCATTTGCAAAAAGCGCAGCGGATTGGCCATCGGGGTGTTTATATCATTCAGGCTTCGATTGCGGCGGAACACGCCCGCGCGGCCTCGTCTGATCAGACGGATTGGACCTTCATCGAAAGTCACTATGCTGCCCTTTACGCCCTGCAACCAACCCCGGTTGTGCGGCTGAACCAGATCGCTGCGCAAGCCAAGCTGTACGGGCCGCGCGATGCCCTGAAGGCTATGGAAGTGCTGGCTGCGGATTTGTCCTCGTATCGCTGGTTTCACGCGATGCGAGGGGGTCTTTTGCAGGACATCGGCGACCACAAGGCGGCGATTGCAGCGTTTGAGACGGCGCTGACCCTCGCCCCAACAGGCCCGGAACGCGTTGCAATCACAGATAAAATCGCAATCAGTAAAAAAGAATTGGGCGAGATGTAGGGATACGGCCCCCTCATGCGTCCTTGGATCAGACCCGCATGTGGCGGGCGCAACCAAGGGAGAAAGCCATGAGTATTCTTGAGATGACCGCAATCGGCAATTCCGGCTGGATCGGCCATTCCGGCCCGGATCAGGGCAAGGCCAAGGCGTTTTATCAGGACGTTCTGGGCTGGGCGATCAACGACATGCCGATGCAGGACGGGTCAAGCTATTCGGCTGCGGTGGTCGGTGAAACCGCCATTGGCGGCTTTTCCCCGATGCCCGAGGACGATGGCAGCTGGACGATCTTCTTCACCGTTGCAGATGTGGACGCAAGTATTGCCACGGCGCAGGCCAAGGGTGCCACGGTCATTCAGCCGGTGATGGACATGCCGGGCGTTGGGCGCATGGTCACGCTGACCGACCCTCAGGGAGCCCGGTTCGCGCTGATCACATATGAAAGCATGGCGTCTTAAGCGCAGCGTGGAAGGAGGGTTCAGATGGTACATATCCCCGAAATCACCCTCGCCGTGACGGCGGTGTTTGTGTTGATCAGCATTCCGATGGCCATCGCCGTCGGAGTGCGCCGCGCCCAGACCGGGATCCAATTGCTGCATGGCGAGGATGAAGGGCTGCTGCGCCTGATGCGGGCGCATGGGAACTTTGTCGAATATGTCCCGCTGGCCCTGTTGGCCCTTGCGGGGGCCGAGGTTGCGGGAACCCCGACCTGGCTGGTGGCGACTTGTGGCGGTGTTTTGCTGCTTGCGCGGTTGATTCACTATTTCAGCCTGCGCGCCTCGACCAACGGCAAGGGCCGCGCGATTGGGGCCGGGCTGACGACCTTGACCATGCTCGTGCTGGCGCTGGCGATCCTCTGGCACCTTGGCGCGGGCGTCTGATGCCAGTGGACGAAGCACTGAACGCCCGCATGCGTGACGCTTTGGCCGCGCATGTGGGGATTTCCGAGAAACAGATGATGGGCGGGCAATGTTTCTTTTTGAACAGCAACATGCTCGGCGGCGTGCGACGGCACAAGGACGGCGTGGGCCGGTTCATGTTACGGGTCGGCAAGGCGAACGAGGCCACGGCGCTGACGGACCCAACGGCCCAAACGGTGATTCACGGAACCCGCAAACTGGGCGGTTTTATCCGTGTTGATGAGGGGAATTGTGACGACGATGCCCTGCAGCACTGGTTGCAGATGTGCCTTGAACACGCCGCAGCCCTGCCCGCAAAAGACTGAACGGAGGAAATGATGACCGGATTCAACTGTTTCTCGCCCGAGGCGCTTGGCTTTCTTGAGGGGTTGAAGGCGAACAACACGCGAGAATGGTTTGCCGCGAACAAGACAATCTATGAACGTCACCTGAAAGAGCCCGGCAAACAGTTTGCAGGCGACGTGGCAACGGCTTTGCATGGCCTGACCGGTCAGAGCCATTCCAGCAAGATCTTTCGCACCCATCGGGACGTGCGTTTTTCCAAGGATAAGACTCCGTACAACGCGCATCTCCACATTGCCTTCACGCCCGAGGGGCAGGCGGGCCAGCCGCCGATGTGGTTCTTTGGGCTGTCACCGGGCAAGCTGTCGCTGGGATGCGGAGTGTTCCAGTATGACAAAACCGCGTTGGCCGCGTTTCGGACCGCGATGGCGGGGCCACAAGGGGCCGAGTTGCTGAAACTGACTGCCGAGTTGCAGGGCGCTGGCATTTGGGTCAGCGAACCCGATCTGAAACGCGTACCATCCGGTTTCGACAAAGATCACCCCAATCAAGATGCGCTGCGCCGCAAGGGGTATTCGGCATGGATTGACCGGACTGATCACGAAAGTGTTATCAGGCCGGACCTGGTGCGGCGATCCATCGATGATTTCCGACGGCTTTTGCCTGTTTATCGGTTGCTGTCCCCGGTCGAATGACGACGGCAACGGGGCAGAAACAAATGTCAGATCAGTGGGTTAAAGACAAGAAGGACAGATCCTGAATTCAGCGGGTGGCCCGGCACACGGATGCTAGTGCGGCGCCCTCAGCCCTGGGATCAACAGCCGACCGCCGTGTCGCGGCGATGCTGCGCCGCGACATTGCCTAAATTTTAGTCACAAAAACCGCATTTGGTCGCGATCTTAACAAAATGTCAGTAGAAGCCAGCCCTTCAAGATGGGGCGTGCAAGTAACGTTCGGCAGCACCAAATACACTCTGATTGCGCTGAAAAAAATCCGTTTCGAAATTGCGTTTTCCTAAGGAAAGCGACCGCAACTGCGGCGCTTCTGCGGTAGCTTTTTTCGAAATTCAACCTGCAACTCCAGCATCTTAACAACGGAAACGGCGGTCAGATCTCTGATGTCTGGCGCCTTGGCAAAGTGAATTGTGCCCCCCGGCGGGCCTGTTAAATGGTGATGAGAATGAAGGTGAACGCGTTGCCTTTGCGCGGTGGTTTCCTGGCCAAAACCCTGTTCGTTTGGGCGCTGTTGCTGGGGCTGATTCTGTCTCCGGTCGAGACCCTTGCGCAGGACAGCGACGGCGACGGTGTCTCTGACGCTCTGGAAGGGTTCGGCACCTTGCCGGACGGTACGCCAATCTCCAACATCGTCGGCACCGGAACCCTTACGGACGGGGCGGCGTGGGACAGCGTGCTTGCCGCTTTGCCCTCCAGCCAGTTCTTTTCCGAAAGTTTCGAAGGCGCGGCAATCGACTCACCGCTGAACGGGTTCAGCAACTCCCGGTTCTCGATCACCGCGACACATTCCAGCGCCCTTCCCCGCGATCTGGATATCGACAACGCCGAGTACGGCACATCCCCAAGAACCGGATCGCGTCAGGCAACGGTCCAGATCGGCGGGTCGCCAAGCGAGACCGCAACCGTGTCGATCAATTTCAATCAACCCGTTGTAGGGTTCGGTCTGTATCTGGGCGATATTCATGATGGCGGTGCGATCTCGAACCTGCAGATTTCCTTCGATGGCACACCGGTTTGGGACAGCACGGATTGGGTGGGAAGCAATCTTGTCGGCACCGTAACAGATTCGATTACCGGCGCTTCGGTGACGCTGGGCAATCAGGTCTTTGGGTTTATCGGAAATTACGATCTGTCAAATCCTGTCAGCAACGTGACCATTACCTATAACGGAGCCGGTACCGGCGACAATTTCACGTTTGACGATATCTCGGTCATCTTTCCCGGCGCGGATTGGGACCAGAACGGTTTCCTTGACCACGATGAGCCCAACCAGTTCATCGCCGTGACCAAGGCGGTGGATACATCCGCATTGTCCTCACCGCCTCAGGCCGGTGAAATCGTCACCTATACATACACCACGCGCAACCTGCGTAACGTGACGATGTTCGACATCGATGTGATCGAGGACGGATCCAGCTTTACGGGCACCGGCACACCTCCGGTCCCTGCCTTTGTCAGAGGTGGCGGGAATGTCGATGGTGATGGCGACGAGGCAGACCTCGTCGGTCGCACCGAGCCGACAGATCCGTTCACGCTGGCCCAGACAACGGTTCACCGGGCGACCTATGCCATTACCGAAGCAGACATTGTTGCCGGATTTGTGGACAACCAGGCCTCGGCCAATGCAATCGACGCCGAGGGGTCGCCCCAGTCGGATTTGTCGGATGAATCCGCCTTTGGCGAAGGGGCAGGGGCCGATGATCCGACCCGCTTCACACTGACGCCCGCCCCGCAGCTTGGCGTTGCAAAATCGGCCTCTGTGGGGGCATTGCTGGCCGATCGCACCGCGAATGTGACCTATACGATCGTCGTGCAGAACACCGGGAACCTGACGCTGGATACGCTGAGCCTGGTGGATGACCTGACAGCATCGGATCAGCTCGGCTCGACCTTCAATGGGGTGACGTCAGCCCCGGTGGTCAGTGCTGTGACCATCGGCGCAGGATCCAGCCTGCCGACGAGCAATGGCGCGTCTTATGACGGCACAAATGACCTGCTTGTGGGCAGCGACGGCGTTCTGGCGCCGGGTGACAGCTATCAGGTCGAATTCACCGTGAACGTGGACCCCACTGCGGCAGGGGCGCCGGCCAGCCTGAACAACATGGCGACCGCCAGCGGGGATGATCTGGGCGGCACGACGGTATCCGATGCGTCCGACAACGGAACCAACCCAACGTCGAACCCCGGCGGGCCGGGCACACCGACCCCGATTGTGTTGCCGATCCCGGTCATCGACGCGGTGGACGATGCGCCGACAGCTGTAAATGGGGTGAGCGGTGCGACGACCGCCTCGGTTCTGGATAATGATACTCTGAACGGCTCTGTTCTGGACCCGGCGGATATCTCGCTGGGCACCTCCGGCACGGCGAATGACGGGGTGACTGTGCTGGGTCCGGATGTGACCCCGGCGGCGGGTTCCATCACCATGAACGCGGCAGGCGAGATCGAGGTCGCTGCGGGCACGACCGCAGGCACCTATGTCTTCACCTACGAGATTTGCGAGACGCTGAACTCCACCAACTGCGACACGGCGCAGGCGACGGTTGTGGTGGATGCAGCGGCAATTGACGCGGTGGATGATGCGCCAACGGCGGTGAAAGGGGCGAGTGGCGCAACAACGGCCTCGGTTCTGGACAATGACACGCTGAACGGCTCTGTTCTTGACCCGGCGGATATCACGTTGACCAACACCGGTACGGCCAGCGATGGTGTCACCGTTCTGGGTCTGGACGTGACCCCGGCAGCCGGATCCATCACGATGAACGCCGCGGGCGAGATCGAGGTCGCTGCGGGAACCACTGCAGGCACCTATGTGTTCACCTATGAGATCTGCGAGACGCTGAACTCCACGAACTGCGACACGGCGCAGGCGACGGTTGTGGTGGACGCTGCGGCGATTGACGCGGTGGACGATGCGCCGACAGCTGTAAATGGGGTGAGCGGTGCGACGACCGCCTCGGTTCTGGATAATGATACTCTGAACGGCTCTGTTCTTGACCCTGCGGATGTCTCGCTGGGCACCTCCGGCACGGCGAATGACGGGGTGACTGTGCTGGGTCCGGATGTGACCCCGGCGGCGGGTTCCATCACCATGAATGCGGCGGGTGAGATCGAGGTCGCTGCGGGCACCACGGCGGGGACCTATGTGTTCACCTATGAGATCTGTGAGACGTTGAACTCCACCAACTGCGACACGGCGCAGGCGACGGTTATGGTCGATGCAGCGGCGATTGACGCGGTGGATGATGCGCCGACGGCAGTGAATGGGGCGAGTGGGGCGACAACCGCCTCGGTTCTGGACAATGATACGCTGAACGGCTCTGTTCTGGACCCGGCGGATATCACGTTGACCAACACCGGTACGGCCAGCGATGGTGTCACCGTTCTGGGTCTGGATGTGACCCCGACGGCGGGTTCCATCACCATGAACGCGGCAGGCGAGATCGAGGTCGCTGCGGGCACGACCGCAGGCACCTATGTGTTCACCTATGAGATCTGCGAGACGCTGAACTCCACCAACTGCGACACGGCGCAGGCGACGGTTGTGGTGGATGCGGCGGCGATTGACGCGGTGGATGATGCACTGACGGCTGTGAATGGGATCACCGGCGCAACAACGGCCTCGGTTATGGACAACGACACGCTGAACGGCATCGCCCTGAACCCGGCGGATGTCACGTTGACCAACACGGGCACGGCCAGCGACGGTGTCACCGCTCTGGGTCTGGACGTGGCCCCGGCGACGGGTTCCATCTCCATGAACGCGGCGGGCGAGATCGAGGTGGCTCCGGGCACGACCGCAGGCACCTATGTCTTCACCTACGAGATTTGCGAGACACTGAACCCCACGAACTGTGATACGGCGCGGATGAGTGTGGAAGTGTCGAACCCATCGCTGATTGACGAGATCGCCGAGGACCTGATTGCAATTCTGGAGGAAGATCGCGACACGACTGTGGAATTGCAAAGCCAGCAGGCCCGGGATTTTGCCGCCGGAGCGCTGGATCGCCTCAGACAGCGCGGCGCGCGTCAATGTGCGACCGCCGTTAACGATCATCTGAACGACCGGCCGATCCTGTTTGATACCGATAAGGCAATCATCAAGCCGGAAAGCGACCCAATTTTGGACCAGATCGCCGAGATTCTGGGAAGCTGTGAGGGCAGCGCATTCGAGATTGCGGGCCATACCGACAGCGACGCATCGGATGCCTACAATCTGGCGCTCAGCCAACGGCGGGTTGATGCGGTTTTGCAGGCCCTGACGGCCCGCGGCGTGGACACAGTCGGGTATCGTGCACGCGGGTATGGCGAAAGCCGTCCGATCGACACAAACGCGACGGCCCAAGGCAAGGCACGCAATCGCCGGGTCGAATTCACTCCGATCGAAGCGCAGGAACAGTATGACACCTGCAAGAGCACATCGGACCTGGACCGAACCTTCAATTTGCAGGCCAATGGCTCGGACGTGACGGTGGATGGTGGGCTGTTTCACCAGAACTACAATTGCGCCCGCGACGTGTGGGAAACCATCGAAGGCTCATTGAACTTCCTCGAGACAGACAGCGGCCTGTCGCAGACCCTGCTGAACCTGTCATACCGTCGAGAGCGCTTTGTCAGCGACAACCGGGTGCGCGGCTACTTTGTCAGGATTTATGGAAGCACCGGTGACGTGACCAGCAGAGCGGAGGGCGAGATTCAGGGCTTTGGCGTCAATGCCGGTATCTTCGGTGCGAACCGGTTCAGCAATGGTCTTTATCTCGATTATTATCTGGGCGGTGCCGTCGGGCGTCATGATTTCGATCTGGATTTCGAAAGAAGCTTTGGCACCATCGCGGCGACTGGCGATTACAGGTATTTTGCCGGTTTCGCGGGCGTGGCCCTGTCGGGTGAGATCGACCGCGAGACCTATCGTTTCGTCCCGCGCGCGGGTATCGACTATGCGTATTCGCCGTCGGTCGATGTGGATGTGGTTGCACGGTTCCAGAGCATCACTGAATCGGGTCTGGTGGAACTGGCCTCGCTGACCAACACGCGGCTTTTTGCAGAACTGCGGATCGAGCGCGAGGTGAACGACGGCGCGTCGCTTCTGGCCTTCACTCCGGTTGTGGCGTGCTATGCCTCGTCGGGAAGTTTCGACAATGCCTGCAGCCTTGGGGCCGAGCTTGAATACGAAAGCTTCAATGAAACAGCACATGGCTGGCAGCACGGCATCCGCATCAGCGGAGAGCGTGGAAACGGGTTCTCGACCCTGTCTGTTGCCGCTGACGTGTCACGGCGATTGCAGCTGGGGCAGGTCACTGCCCGCGCCGGTGTGGATGCGGCCGGGTATTTGAGCCTGGGCGGCGAATATGAGCTGAAGTTCTGACGCCGCAAGCTATACCTGCGTCCGGATCCATTGGTGGTTCGGACGCGCGTTGGTCCAAGAAAAAGGCCCGCCAGTGATCTGGCGGGCCTGTCGTTTTTCGTATCAGTGCGTCTTACTTGTTGTGGAAGATGAACCCGATGAAATTCAGCAGCAATTGTGCCGCCAGAATCTGCGTGCTTTCGCTGGGGTCATAGGCGGGCGCAACTTCGACCAGGTCGATGCCCACCACGTCACCGCGTTTGCTGAGGCCCTGCAGAATTTCCAGAACGTCGTAATACTGGAACCCGCCATGGCTGGGCGTGCCGGTGCCCGGCGCGATTGAGGGGCAGAAGGCGTCGATGTCGATGGTGACGTAATACCGTACACCTTCGGGGATGCGGTCCAGCACGCCCTCGGTGCCCAGCTTGCGCACCTGACGCACCGACAGAATGTCCGAGCCGCGGGCGCGGGCGTCGTCATACCCCTCTTTCGCGGTCGAGGACACGTTGCGGATGCCCAGTTGGGTCATGCCCGAGACGTAATCCTTTTCGATGGCGCGGCGCATCGGGTTGCCGTGGCCGATGGTGACGCCGTGGCGCTCATCGACAAAGTCCAGATGCGCGTCGATCTGGATCACGTGGATCGGGCCGTTCTTTTCGCAATCCTCGGCATAGGCGTTGATGCAGGGGATGTTGACCGAATGGTCGCCACCGATGGTGACCGGGATCGCGCCCGCGTCGAGGATTTTCTTGACGCCATATTCGATATTGGCGTGGCTTTCCTCGGTCTTGGTGTGGATGATGTCGGCGTCGCCCAGATCGACGATGCGCACGTCTTCGCCCAGATAGGTGGCGTCATCCTCGTGGTCATAAGCGCCTGCATGGCCAAAGCTGAACAGGGTCGATGCCTCACGCACCGAGCGCGGGCCAAACCGCGCGCCCGAGCGGAACTGACAGCCGAAATCAAACGGCGCGCCCAGGATCGCCACATCGGCGTCGATCTCGTCCCAGTTTTCGACATAGGGTTTCTTGCCAAAGGTCGAAATGCCGACAAAAGGCAGGTTCAGACGACCAGATTCATAACCATGTCCCGACATGATTTCTCCGTTTCTTATGGTTTAACGATAGGCCAATTCCGGAAGGAACAGCGCGATTTGGGGAAAAGCTATCAGCAACCCTGTCACAATCAACAAAATGATCAGGAACGGGGGCACGCCGCGGACCACTTCGATGAACGGGCGGCGGAACACGGCGATGGCCGTGAACAGGTTGCAGCCGAAGGGCGGCGTGGCCGCGCCGATGGCGACCTGCAGCGTGATCAGCACGCCGACCAGCACCGGATCCAGCCCGCTGGACTTGATCATCGGGGCAAAGATCGGGACCAGGATCAGGATCACCACAATCGAGTCCACGAACATGCAGCCCACAAAGAAGGCCACGTTGATCGCCAGCAGCACCATCAGCGGGCTGGCGCTTTCCAGACCCAGCGCGGCGATGATGGTCTGCGGCACCTGCGCAAAGCTCAGCGTCCAGCTGAACGCCGCACCCGCCGCGATCAGGATGAACACGACCGAGGTGATGGCCCCGGTGGACAACGCGATGTCGAACAGGTCTTTTACCTTGATCGAGCGGAAGATCACGACCTCAAGGATCACCGCATAAAGCACGCAGATCGCCGCCGCCTCGGTGGGGGAGAACACGCCGCCATAGATGCCGCCGACGATGATGGCCGGGAAGCCCATGGGCCACAGCGCCCTGCGCAGGGCAGTGAAACGCGTGCCCCAGCCCTCGCGCGGCAGCACGGGGATGTCATGGCGATAAGCGTAGAACATGCAATAGGCCGAAAACAGCACCACGATCAGCAGCCCCGGCAGGATGCCCGCAATGAACAATTGCGAGATCGAGGTGCCCGAGACCACGCCATAGATGATCATGCCGATGGATGGTGGGATCAGATAGGCAAGGTCGGCGGCGTTCACGATCAGACCGATCGAGAAACTGTCGCTATAGCCCGATTTCAGCATCCGGGGCCGCATCGCGCCACCAATGGCCACAACGGTCGCCTGGGTCGAGCCGCAGACTGCGCCGAACAGGGCGCAGGCCGAGGTGACAGATATGGCCAGACCACCCTTGATATGGCCCATGAAACTCATGACAAGGTCGATCAGACGGTTGGCGGAATGGCCGCGCGTGATGATGTCGGCGGCCAGAATGAACATCGGCACCGCGATCAGCGCGGCGGGTTTGACCCCTCCGATCATCTGCTGGATCAGGATCTGCATGTTCATTGTGGGGAAATAAACCACAAACCCCAGCACCGCAGCCGAGATCAGCGGCATTTTCATCGGAAAGCCCGCCAGCAGCAGGACGATCATGACGGCCAGCATCAACTCGGTCATTTGTCGGCCTCCTCGAATTTCTTGATGGCGGCTGCGGTTTCGGGGTCTTCGTAGCTGTCAATTTCGAGGTATGAGACGTAGACATCTTCCTCGGCGAAATTCAGGTTCCGGATCGCGGTGAGCAGATACTGGAACGAGGCCAGCGCCAGACCGATCACCACCCAGACATACGTCAGATAAAGCGGCAGTTGCAGCGCCGGGGTGATCCGCCCGCGCGAGGCGACTTTCTGCACGTATTCCAGCGCGTACCAGGCCAGAACAGCCATGACGACGGCGGTGGTGGCGGCGATGACGACCATCAGGCCCTTGCGAATCTTGATCGGCAGCGCGTCATAGATCGCCGACATGCGGATATGGATGCCTTTGCGGGTGGCATAGCCCAGCCCCATGAAGGTGACGATCACGATCAGGAACTCATTCAATTCTTCGGAAAAATAGATGGATTGGTTGAACACATAGCGGCCAAAGACATTGGCGATTGTGTTGACGGCCATCAGAATAACACCCCAGCCCAGGATCCAGACTTCGATCCGGCCTATGACGGCGTCGACCTTTCCCAAAATGCCGAAAGGAGTGGCAGTCCCGTTTTCCATGGTGTCCCCCCTTTTTAGAAAGCCTCACGCGCAGAGCGCGTGAGGAAGTTTGGAGTGAGTGGTGGGGGAGTGGTTAATTTCCGGCCAGTTCGGCCTGCAGGGCGTCCAGCAATTCCTGACCGCGGGGGCCTACGGTCTCGACATAGGCTGCCGATGTGCCGGTGCTGCGTGCGCGGAAGGCGTCACGCTCTTCTTCGCTCAGGACGACCAGACCGATATCGGGCTTGGCTTCCTTGATAATGTCCAGACGCTGCTGGTTGAAATCGGTGACAACGCCGTCGATAAAGCCGGTCATGTCGGCCATGGTGTCGCGCACAAGTTGCTGACGGTCGGGGGTCAGGGTTTCGAACCAGTCGGACCCGGCGACAACGGTGGTGACCAGTTCCTGCTCGCCAGCCCAGATCAGGTGGCTGGTAACCTCGTAGAACTTCATCTCTTCGATGGTCGGGATCGGGTTGACCTGACCGTCGATGGCACCCAGTTGCAGCGCGCCGAACACTTCGCCGAACGGCAGCGGGGTCGGGCTGGCGCCCATGTTGTTGTAGGTTTCGACCAGAATAGGCGAGACCATCACACGCATTTTGAAGTTATCGAAATCCTCGGGGGTGCGGATTTCACGGTTGGTGGTCCAGACCTGAGGACCTTCGGAGTACATGGTCAGAACTTCCAGACCGCGCTTGCGGAAATCGTCATTCAGCGGACCATAGATGGTTTCCGAGCTGCTCAGCACCTCTGAAATCGCTGCCGGGTCGGAGGGCAGCAGATAGGGCAGCAGGAACACCTGGCTTTCCGGCACAACAGTACCCAGGTTGCCGATCGAGACGTTGGTGAACTGGATCACGCCATCAGCGGCCTGTTCCACGGTTTCGGTGGGCGTGCCCAGCGTACCCATCGGAAAGACAGTGACGGTGACTTCGCCGTCGGTTGCGGCCTCGATGCGCGATTTGAACTCTTGCGCGTAGGCATCCATGATCGAGCCCGGAATTTCCTCGATGGCGAATTTCCAGTCCTCAGCCAAGGCGGTGAATGGGGCAAGGCCAAGCAGGGCGGCGGCTGCGGTCGTGCGCATTTGTCGTAGAGTGAAGGTCATGCGGGGGTCCTCCCTTTTATCCTTTTGGGGGTCTTGTTGGGAAGAAGCACAGCACAGATCATTACACGAAAAAATATCACATTGCTTATGTTCACATAAATAAAAGTTGTGTAAGTAAGCGGCACAACTTGCCAGAGCTGACGCCGTTGAAACTGTTCAGAAATACACTGCTGGAAACTTTCGTGACCGTCGTGGAATGCGGTGGCTTCACGGATGCGCAATACGCTTTGGGCATCACCCAATCCGCGATCAGCATCCGAATCCGTGATCTGGAAGAGGCGTTGGGGTACCGGATCTGCGAACGTGGGCGCGGTGGGTTTCGCCTGACCGAGCGGGGTGAGATCGCCTATCGCAAGGCTGGTGAGATCCTGCGCAATATCCGGGATTTCGATGCCGAATTGCTGGAGCTTCGGGATGCCGTCACAGGCGATCTGCGGATCGGCATCGTAGACGCGATAAATACCCTGACCGATCTGCACCTGACCCGGTCCCTGCAACAATTCCTGGACCGCCCGAATGAGGTCAGGCTGGAAATGGTGGTGGCCTCACCGACCGAATTGACGCAAAGGCTGATCTCGGGCGATGTGCACGTGGCCATTGCGCCGTTCCGAAGCCAGGTACCCGAATTGCGCTATACCAAACTGTGTGATGAGGAGCACCGGCTGTATTGCGGTCGGGGTCATCCGCTGTTCGACTGGCCGGACGAGGATATTGACCTAAGTGTCGCGTCACGTTTCGAGATTTGCCAGCGCTCGTACAGCGCGCTGATGCCGCCCGAACTTCAACCCAGCGATCCCAAGGCCGTTGTGGCAAACATGGAGGCGATGGCGACGCTGATCGAGACCGGAGCCTATCTGGGCCCTTTGCCGGTTCATTACGCCGAGAGCATGGGCCGTAAGAAGAACCTAAAGGCGCTGGCCCCTGACCGGTTGCACTGGACCTCGACCTTTTTTCTGGCGACGCGGGCGTCCAACCTGCAACGGCGCGCAGTTGAGCTGTTTGTCGATTGCGTCATTCAGGGGTGCAACGGGGGGTATCCTGGCGCTGATGAGTTCAGGTCAGGTTGGGAAGGGCACAGCTAAGTCTTGCGCATGTATGGGTAGCCTTCAGGCATCAGGCAAGCTACCCAGCCGCGCGGCGCACGGCTGGACCGGTTGGTTATTGGGGGTTACCCCAGCCGCTCAAGAATGGCGCTGGTGTCCATGCCGCTGACGGCCCCGTAGATCCGGCCGCGCCCTTCCGGGTTCAGGCGGGTTGCGACATAGGCATCCGACATTGCGGCGGGTGAATGACGCAGCAGCACCGACGCAGTCATCAGCGTGGCCAGGCTTTCGGCAAACCACCGGGCCTCCGCTTCTGCCGGAAGGGCAGGCCAGCGGGCAAAATGCTGATCAAGTGCAGCGTCAAAGGCGGTGTTGGCCCCGCGCGCCTTGTCCAGATCCGCGCGCAGTGCCTCACCGCTTTCCGGTTCGCGCGTCAGGGCGCGCAACACGTCCAGACAGATCACATTGCCGGACCCTTCCCAAATCGAATTGAGCGGCGTTTCACGGAACAGCAAGGGCAGGGGCGTGTCGTCGGTGTATCCGACCCCGCCCAGACACTCCATCGCTTCATAGACGATCGTTGGCGCAAGCTTGTTGCCCAGAAACTTGGAAAGCGCGACCGCGATACGGGCATAGGCCATGTCATCTGCCGAGCCGCTGTCAAAGGCGCGTGCGATGTGCAGGGCCAGCGCGGTTGTGCCTTCGAAATCCAGCGTCAGATCGGCCAGAACCGACCGCATCATCGGCTGGTCGATCAGGCGGCGCTGAAAGGTCGAGCGTCCTTCGACCCACCATTTCGCCTCGGCCAGCGCGCCGCGCATCAAACCGGCAGGCGCCATGGCGGTACCCAGACGGGTGTGTTGCACCATTTCGATGATGGTGGGCACGCCGCGCCCCTCATCACCCACGCGATAGGCCAGCGTGTCGTGATATTCGATCTCGGACGAGGCATTGGCCTTGTTGCCCAGCTTCTCTTTAAGGCGCATCACATGCAGCGAATTGCGCTCGCCCTCAAGCCAGCGGGGCACCAGAAAACAGGTCAGCCCGCCGGGGGCCTGCGCCAGCGTCAGGAAGCCGTCGGACATGGGGGCCGAACAGAACCATTTATGCCCGCGCAGCCGATAGGCGTCACCATCGGGCGTGGCCACGGTGGTGTTGGCCCGCACATCCGAGCCGCCCTGTTTCTCGGTCATCGCCATGCCAAGGGTGGCGGCGCGTTTTTGCTGTACCGGTTTCATGTCCGTGTCATAGGCCCGCGCGGTCAGCTTGGGCCGCCAGATCCGCTCCAGCTCGGGCGCGGCCATCAGCGAGGGCGTGGCGGCATAGGTCATCGTCACCGGGCAGCTTGTTCCCGGTTCAACCTGGCTGAGCATATACATGCCCGCCATGTAGTGAGTGTGCCCACCCCTGGCCCCGTCCCAGGCCGCTGCGGCAATGCCCGAGGTAAACGCCAGATCCATGATCTTGTGATAGCCGGGGTGAAACCGCACCTCGTCCAGCCTGCGGCCCGAGCGGTCAAAGCTGATCAGTTTGGGCTCGACCCGGTTGGCCTCACGCCCGGCTTCGCGCATCTCGGCGCTGCCCAGTCGGGCACCCATATCGGCCAGCGCGGCGGTATCGGCCTGACTCAGCCCGATGTGATCGCGCAGGATCGGGTCGGTGGCCCAAAGATCAAAACCATCGCGGGGGACGGGCTGGTTTTGCACCTCATGCGTGGGCAGGTGGCTCATTGATGCGGATGTGGTCATGGCGCTCACGTTCATTTCTGTCATTTCTGACAAACGATGACACGGAGGCCCCTGCTTTGCATTTGTATCGTCGCGTCATCCACGGACGGGCTGGCCGTCTGGACTGCCCGTCACCGGCTTTAACTTTTGTGTTCTTCCTTTAGCCCTTCGATCTGCAGATCAAAACCGGCCTGAATATGTGCGGTAAAGGTTTCAAGCGCTTCGGTCGCGTCACCCGAAGCAATGGCGTCGACCAGCATCAGATGGTTTCCCAGGGACTTTGAAATATCGACGTTTTCAATGGCCGAAAACAGATGAAACGCCATCGCCTTGCCCCAGATCATGTCGAACATGTCCAACAGGAACTTGTTGCCCGCCTCGACCATGAAGGCCCGGTGGATACGGCGGTTGGCGATGAAATAGTCGCGGGTGGACGGGTCTGTCAGATCCTCTTCGCGGCGGATTAAATCTCGCAGTCGGTTCAGCACGTCCGGTTCGGCGTGAACGGCCAGAATTCGAGCTGCCTGCCCTTCGATTGCGGCCCGCGCCTGATACAGTTGCCGGACCTCGTTCCGATCCATCTGGGCGAGACGAAAACCGCCGCTGGCCGCAACCTCAAGCACGCCTTCGGTTTCCAGCCGCATCAAGGCCTCGCGCACGGGGGTGCGGCTGATGTTCAGTTCGGCGGCCAGTTTTTCCTGCACCAGCCGGTCCTCGGTCGTGATCTCGCGACTCATGATCGCTTCGACCAGTTGATCGTAGACCTCATCCGCCAGCCGTCGGCGTTGTGTCTTTATTTGTTTCAGAGCCACTCGCAGCCTCTCTTTCTGTCTTTTGAATTCTGTATTCAAAAATCCAACAGGTGCCAAGGCGAATAGGGTTGCTATTACTCGTGTACTGTATACAGTATACAGACGCGATTGAACAGGGAGCTCTTCATGTGTGGAATAGCTGGCAGGATACTGGCCGCGCCCGGCAAGGTTGGTGCGGATCTGGTTGACCTGATGGATGCGCAGGAACACCGGGGCGCGGACAGCACCGGGTTTGCTGTCTATGGCGTGCCACGCGAGACCGGGTATGTCCTGCGCGGCATGGGGTTTGACAAATCCCGGCAGGATGCGGACCTGACCGCATTTGAATCCGTTCTGCGTGAACATGGCAGCAGCTTTCTGTCCGACCCCCGGATCGTGACGGATGAAAACCGCCACTACTGTTTTCGGATCGAGATCTCGGACCCGTCGAACCTGCAGGCCTGGGTCGCAGATGCCGATGAACTGACCGACCGGATCGAGGTCCAGTCCTGTGGCCGCAGCCTTGAGATCATCAAGGATATCGGTGGTGCTGAGGCAGTGGCCGAAAAGCACGGCGTGCGCGACATGATCGGCACTCATGGGCTGGGCCATGCGCGACTGGCGACGGAAAGCTCGGTTCTGCCCAATGCTTCGCACCCGTTCTGGGCACGCCCATTCTCGGATGTGGCGATTGTCCATAACGGGCAGATCACCGACTATTTCACATGGCGCGACCGGCTGACCCGCGCGGGCTATCGGTTCCTGACCGAGAATGACAGCGAGTTGATCGCGGTCTGGGTCAGCGACCAGATGAAAGCGGGCCTGACGATGGAGCAGGCGCTGAAAAAGTCGATCACCTCGATCGACGGGGTTTTTACCTATATGATCGCCACGCCGGACGGGATCGGCTTTGCCAAGGATCGCTTTGCGATGAAGCCGCTGGTCGTCGTCAACCGCAACGGCGATCTGGCCGCCGCGACCGAGGAACAGGCGGTGCGCCGGGTGATGACCGAGGAATGTGACGTGATCAACTATGACGGCCCCTCGCTGACCGGCATCTGGGGCGTCGGCAACCGGACCCTGGCGGCATGAGCGAGGTGGCAGCACAGATGGATGAGATCGTTATCGAGGTTGGCAAGCGCCATATCCGCGAGGTGAACCGGGACATCATGGCCGCCTGTGCCACAGGCCGTCCGATCCGGGTGGTTGATACGCTGTCCCGGCACAATCTGGGCGTGGGCCTGCCGGACAATGTGGACATCACCTTTGAAGGCTCGGTTGGGTATTACTGCGGCGGGCTGAATACCGGGGCCAATATCACCATCGAACGCAATTGCGGCTGGGCCGTGGGGGAAGGCATGGCCAAGGGCCACATCACCGTTGGCGGTTATGCGGGGATGTCCTGCGGGGCGGCGATGATTGGCGGCACGATCCACGTCAAGGGCGATGCCGGGCCGCGTGTTGGTGTTGCCATGAAGGGTGGCAATATCGTGGTTGAGGGCAAGATCGGCTATCAATCGGGCTTCATGGCCCATTCCGGGCGGATCATCGCATTGGGCGGGGCAGGCGAGTCCTGCGCTGATGCTTTGTGGGAAGGTGAGGTTTGGGTTGCGGGCGAGGTCGACAGCGTCGGCGTCGATGTCAACGTGATTGAACCGACCGCCGAGGAAGTGGCCGAGGTCGACGCGATCCTCGACCCGCTCGGTCTGGTCGACAGCTCCCGGAACTGGCGCAAGATGGTTTCCGGTCAACGCCTTTGGTATTTTGAAAGCAGGGACGCAAGCGCATGGCTCATGATCTGAGTAAACCCTATGAGTATCCATTCGATGTCGCCCCCGAGGAAGAAATCCGGTTCCGCGACGCAGGCGCAATCGAGGGCCGCCCGGCGGGTGTGCCCTCCTCATATGACGAAGGCGGATCGACCCGCTGGACGCCCGAGGCGATATCCGAGGTTCACGCCTTAGCGCAGTTGGGCCGGTATCAGGTGCGCGGATACAACACGTTCAACAAGCGGATGCCGACCTTTGACGACCTGACATTTGTTCCCGCGACCATGACTCGCTTGCCGCTGGAAGGCTATCGTGAAAGCTGCGACACCACCACCGTTCTGGGGGGCGGACGCGGATTGGTCGAACGTCCGCTGGAGCTGAGAATCCCGATCTACATCGCCTCCATGTCCTTCGGCGCGCTGTCGGCCTCGGCCAAGGCGTCGTTGGGTTATGGGGCCTCGAAAGTGGGCACCATGACCTGCACCGGCGAAGGCGGCATGTTGGAGGAAGAGCGCGAAGCCTCGCAACGTCTGCTCTATCAGATGTCGCCCGCCCGCTATGGGGTCGATCTGGACCATCTGCGCCGAGCGGATGCGTTGGAGATCGTGGTGGGGCAGGGGGCCAAGCCGGGAACCGGTGGCCTGCTGCTGGGTATGAAGGTCAGCCCGCGTGTCAGCCAGATGCGGACATTGCCTGAAGGGGTCGATCAACGCTCGACCATCCGGCACCCGGATTTCCTTGGGGCTGACGATCTTGCGGTGAAGATCGAGGAATTGCGGATCGCGACGAATTATCAGGTTCCAATCTTCATCAAGATGGGCGCAACCCGCCCCCGGTTCGACGTCGCCGTGGCCGCCAAAGCGGGCGCGGATGTGGTTGTGGTGGACGGGGCCGAGGGTGGCACCGGGGCCTCGCCCGAACTGCTGCTGAACCACACCGGCATCCCGACCATGAGCGCCATTCGCGCCGCGCGCGAGGCGTTGGACGAGTGCGGCATGACCGGCAAAGTGTCCCTTGTGGCCGCCGGTGGTATCCGGTCGGGTGTGGACGCGGCCAAATGTCTGGCCTTGGGCGCGGATGCGGTGATGATCGGCAACGCGGCGATGGTGGCGCTGGGGTGCAACAGCCCGCGCTATCTTGAGGATTACACCGCTTTGGGCACCTCTCCGGGTGCTTGTCACCACTGCCATACGGGCCGCTGCCCGGTGGGTGTGGCCACACAGGACCCGGACCTTGAGGCGCGCATGAACCCCCATGCCGGGGCCGAGCGCATCGCCCGCTATCTGACCGCGATGACGATGGAGATCACCGCACTGGCCAAGGCCTGCGGCAAATCCTCGGTCCATAATCTGGAGGTCGAAGACCTGCGCGCGCTCAGCTTTGAGGCGTCGGCCTTTACCGGCGTCAAGATGGCCGGGATCGACCGCGCGTTTGATTGGTGAGGATTGCACTTCTTGAACTGACCGGCCATCCGCTGCCGCTGTTGCAGGGTCTGCCGCGTACCGCGCAGCAGATCCGCGACTGGCTTGCGCCACATCTGCCCGAGGCACGGTTTACCGCAACCAACGTGGTGGACGGCGCGCCACTGCCCGCGCTTGAGGATTTCGATGGCGTCATCGTCGGAGGTTCGGAGTTTGGGGTCTATGACGACACCGATTGGATGCAGCCCTTGCGGGCGTTTTTGGTGGAGTGCAAAGCCGGGCAAAAGCCGGTCTTTGGCATCTGTTTCGGGCATCAGATCATGGCTGATGTCTATGGCGGCAAAGCCGAGAAGGCGGCGGTTGGCAATATCGTCGGCGCACGGCGCTTTGAATATGGCGGCGATCATGTGGACGCCTATGTCTGGCATCAGGACCAAGTGACGAAGGTGCCGCCTTCCGCGCGGGTGACCGGGTCGGCCAGCCACTGCCCGGTTGGGGCGCTGGATTATGACTTCCCGGCGCGTTCGGTGCAGTTTCATCCCGAATACCAGGCCGCCCAGCTGCGCGATCTGTTCCAGCGCGGGCGCGATGTGTTCCTGACCGGGGATGAAGCTGATGCCGGTCTGGCCGATCTGCACAGCAGCGACGTGCCCCTGGATCTGGCGGTGTCTCAGGCCGTTGATCTGTTTCACGGAACCTACAGGCCAGACTAACCGGGTTAACGCCCGCTGGGGCTTTCCTTGGGGCTCAGCTTTCTGCGTCCCGCGATCCTGAACCGGTCGGCGGTGCCGAAATCCTTTAGTCCTACGCCTGCCACGAACTCTCCGAACACCGGGGCATGTTTGAACAGATGCCCCGAACACCCACCGGCGAACAGCACGTTGTCATGCTCGGGGTGCCAGTCGACGATGAAATGGGTGTCAGGCGTCAGGATGATCTGGTTGAACTTGGAATCCACCACCCGTTGCCCAACCAGCCCCGGCAGGCGGTGGCGGATGTAGCTGCGGGTGCGGCCCAGCGTTTCCCGGCGGATCAGCCGTTCGTCATTGTCCAGATCGATCTTGTCCGGGATCACCACCGCCGCCTTGACGCCCGACCCTTCAGAGGACGGCAGCCCGAACGAGCCCTGCCCGTGATCGATCCAGCAGGGCATCCGGCTCATGTCGAAATCCTCGGACCCGTCGGGGGTCGAGGTATACAGGACATTGACCCCAACCACGGTCGAGATCGGCTTGATCGTTTTGGGGAACATATCCGCCATCCAGGGGCCGGTGGCGATGACGATCAGATCGGCCTCAAGCGGTTTGCCGTCCAGCATCGGACGCTCGGACCCGTCGGTGGTGACGCGGCCGCGCCGCACGGTGCCGCCCGCGCGGCGGAACAGGTCCAGCCCGGTCAGCACACAGCGATGGGCCATCAGCATCCCGGCCTCGGGCTCGAACAGGGCATAGTCGATATCAGGCACCCGGAATTGCGGAAACCGGGCCTCGATGTCCTGTCGGGCAAACTTGTAATAGGGCACGCCAACCCGGTCGAAGGTTTCGGCTGTGGCGTCTTCCCAGTCGCAATGCCCGCCGGTCGCCAGAATCAGCGCGCCGCATTCATACATCAGGTTCTGCCCGCTCTCGGCCTGCAGCTCGAGCCACCGCAGGCGGCTTTCGCGCGCCCACCGCGTATAGAACTCGTCCCGCCCGGAAATGGCGCGGATCACCCGGTTGTAATCCGTTGAAGATGCACGGGAATGTCCCGGTTCCCACCGGTCGATCAGCGTCACGGCCTCGCCGCGCCGTTGCAGGGTCAGCGCCGTCATGACCCCGGCAATACCACCCCCGACAACGATGACAGAGCTTTTGGACATGGCGCAGATTTTCCTTGTTTCCGGGCTGGCTTTGTGAATACTGTATACAGAATACAGCAATTATAAAGCCAAAAACAGGGAGCGCGCGCAAATGAGTTCGGGGTTTGAACTGCCCGAGGGCATACATACCGTCATTCTGGGTGTGGGTGATCTGAACGGCATCATGCGGGGCAAACGCATTCCAGCCAGCCATTGGGATCACGTCTGTCAAAGCGGCAATGCGCTGTCGATTGCGTTGCTGGCCATCGACATGACCTGCGATGTCTGGGACACGCCTTATGTCAATTTCGACAATGGCTATCCGGACATGCATGTGTTCCCGATGACGCAGCCCGTGCCGGTGCCGTGGGAACCCGGCGTGGCGGTCTGTTTTGGCCGCGCCGAGGGTATGGATCACAAGCCGGTGCCGATCGATCCCCGTCAGGCTCTGGTCCGTCAGGTCGACCGCGCCCGCGACATGGGGTTCGAGGTCAATGTGGGCACCGAGCTGGAGTTCTACCTGCTGGACCCCGAAACCGGCCAGCCGCGCGACAGCGGCATTCAGGTCTATGGCCTGGGCCGCGCGGCCCGGATGGAACATATCGTCGGCCCGATCCGCCAGCAGATCAACGAATGCGGCATTCCCATCGAACAGTCGAACCCGGAATACGCAGCCGGTCAGATCGAGGTGAATATCCGCTATGGCGAAGCCCTCGCGGCGGCGGATCGCGTGGTTCTGTTCAAATCCCTGATCCGCCAGTTGGGCATTGCCCATGGCTATCTGGCGACCTTCATGCCCAAGCCGTTTTTCGATCAGTCCGGCAACGGGTTCCACACGCATTATTCACTGTGGAAGGATGGCGTGAACGTCTTTGCCGACAATGGAAAGATCAACGACACCGGAAAATCCTTCATCGCCGGTCTGCAACAGCGCATGTGCGAGATGTCGATTTGCGGCGGCGGGACGGTCAACGGCTATCGGCGTCGGCAGCCCTATACGTTCTGCCCGATCAACACCAGCTGGGGCTATGACAACCGCACCGTGGGCATTCGGGTGATCGAAGGCTCCGACAGTGCCGTGCGCGTCGAAAAGCGCGATGCGGGGGCGGATGCGAACCCGTATCTGCTGCTCGCCGCCGAGATTGCAGCCGGACTGGACGGGATCGAACAGGGGCTGACCCCCACCGATCCCACACCCGGAAACGCCTATGAAGAAGGTATCGGCGATCCGATCCCGACCGATCTGCCAACGGCCATCGCGCTGGCGCAGGGCTCGGACTGGCTGCGCGATGTGCTGGGCGAGATGCAGTGGCAACTGGTGGTGCAACAGGCCGAGCGTGAGATGGATTTCTTCAACCAGCAGGTCACGCAGGTCGAACTGGACCGCTATCTGAGGACGCTCTGATGCATCTGGGCAAGGTCGCAGGAACTGTCACGGCAACCGCCAAGGACGCCAAGCTGGTGGGGTCGAAACTGCTGCTGACCGATCTGGTCGACGGCAAGGGCAAACTGATCGACCCGGCGCGCGTGGCGGTTGACACCTGCGGCGCGGGGGTCGGCGACACGGTGCTGCTTGTCACCGGATCGGCGGCGCGCATGGCTGCGGGGCTGTCCACGGCTCCGGTCGATCTGGCCATCGTCGCAGTGGTGGATCGCGTTTCGATCACCTGAGTCACAACACGCGGAACTTTTATCTTCGGAGGAACAGAAAATGGCGAAACCAGTGGCAGGGCAGATGGCCCTTGGCATGATCGAGACCCGGGGTCTGGTCGGTGCAATCGAAGCGGCGGATGCGATGGTCAAAGCGGCCAGCGTTGCAATTGTGGGCCAGACCAAGGCCGGTGGCGGGCTGGTCACTACGCTTGTGCGCGGCGAGGTCGGCGCGGTCAAGGCGGCCACCGACGCGGGCGCGACAGCGGCCAACAAGGTCGGCGAAGTGGTCTCGGTCCACGTCATCGCCCGCCCTCATGACGAGCTTGAGGGGATCATCGACAGCCTCGGTTCCGGATCGACGGCCTGATCCCGTCTGAGGAGGTCTCATGTCAGCCGGATTCGAGGATTTCACCCGCGCCGTGACACGCGGCGCCACGCGGGACGCGCCCGAGCCGCCTCGGCTCGACCGTATTTGCGTTCTGGGCGGCGGGCCGGACGCCCGCCTGCTGGCGGCGCTGTGTCTGGCCGAAGGGGCCGAGGTCACCCTGTTTTCGGCATATGGGGCCGAATTGGCCTTGCTGGCCCAATCCTCGGGCATCGGCATTCAGGGCGATGGGCCGGTGGGCACCTATCAGGTGGACCGCGACGGGCCATCGGTGCGCACCACGGCGGAACTGGATGCGGCGGTGCGGGACGCTCAGGCGATTTTCCTGACCGGTCCGATCCACAAGCAACGTACCTATGCCATGGTGCTGGCCGATCACCTGAGCGACGGGCAGATACTGGTTCTGGTGCCGGGCCGGTCGCTGGGTGCGGTTGAAACCGCCTGGCTGCTGCGGATCGGGGGATGCACCGCCGATGTCACGCTGGTCGAAGTTCAGGGCTTGCCTTACTGGTACCGGGCCGAGGGGTCGGGCCTGACGCTTTCGCAGGCCGCACCGATGGCTGCGGCGACCTTGCCGCGCGGGCGCGATCAGGTCCTGGACGCGCTGTCGCGCTACCTGCCGAACCTGCACCCGGTCGAGTCGGTTCTGGCATCGGGGTTCAGTGACCTGTCTGCCGCCGTTGAGATCCCGGCGCTGATCCTTGGCGGTGCGGCGATGGGCACCGGCGGTCCCACCGTGCCGATGGGTGGTGTTCCGCTTGCGGAGAACCAGACCTTTGCCGCGTTGATCGGTGCCGACCAGATGGCGGTGATTCACGGGCTTGCCGACGAGAGGCGGCGCATAGCCGCCGCCTTTGGTGTACGCAACCTGCCGCAGACCGAAGACTGGGTCTCGACCTTTGCCGGGGCCGAGCGGGGCGCCGGTGCGCGTCCGATCCCGGATCAGCAGGCCGCGCGCGGTTTGATGCGCGACGGGGTGCTGGGCTCGCTGGTGCCGCTTGTGTCGGCCGGGGAACTGGCAGGCATTCCGACGCCGCTGACCAGCAGCCTGATCGCCATGTCCGACCGGATACTGGGCGCGGACGTGGCCGCCGCAGGTCGTCGGTTGGAAACGATCGGGGTATCTGCAGGCGACGTCGATCAGGCCCGCCGCATCTTTGACACCATAGCCACCGGAGGCGCGTGATGGACGCTGACCTGAACTCCATCGCTGCCGCGCGCCGCGCTGCTGAAACCGCGTTCGAGGCCTACCGCGCCTTTCTGGGCACCGACCCGGCGCAGGTGGATGCCATCGTCGATGCCATGGCCCGCGCCATCGAGCCCGAGGCTGAACGGCTGGGGCAACTGGCGGTCGAGGAAACCGGGTATGGCAATGTGCCCGACAAGCGGGTCAAGAACCTGTTCAACGCCCTGTCGGTTGCGGATTATCTGCGGGACGTGACCACCCTTGGCCTGCTCTGGCGCGACGATGCCACCAAGGTCGCCGCCTTTGGTGAACCGATGGGCGTGGTGGCCGCGCTGATCCCGGTTACGAACCCAACCTCGACCATCATCTACAAGGTGCTGTCGGCGGTGAAGGCGGGCAATGCCATCGTTTGCGCCCCGCATCCGCGCGGCGTGAAATGCGGGATCGAAACCGTGCGCATCATGGCCCGCGTGGCCGAGCAGATGGGTGCGCCCAAGGGGCTGATCCAGTGCCTTGATGCGGTGACCATTCAGGGCACAGCCGAGTTGATGAAACACCGCCGCACCTCGGTCGTGATGGCAACGGGCGGCCCTGCGATGGTCAAGGCCGCCTATTCCAGCGGCAAGCCGACGCTGGCAGTTGGGGCGGGCAATGTGCCCTGCTATGTGCATAAATCCAAAGCCCGCGTTCTGGCCGAAGTGGCCGAGATGATCGTGACCTCAAAAAGCTTCGATTATGGCACCGCCTGCGTTAGCGAACAGGCGGTGGTCGCCGACCCCGAAATCGCACGCGACCTGCGGCATGAACTGAAACTCAAAGGGGCCTATTTCTGCACCCCGGCCGAGGCCGACCGGCTGGCCAAAGTGATCTTCAAGGGCGCGCAGATGATGGACCCGGAACGGGTCGGGCAAAGCCCGCAGGCGCTGGCCGATGCCGCCGGATTTTCGATCCCGCCGCGCACCCGCTGTCTGGTGTCGGAAGAGGTTGAAGTGGGCTGGCACCGCCCGCTTTCGGCGGAAAAGCTGAACCCGGTTCTGGCGTTTTATGAGGCGAAATCCACCGATCACGGTATCGAGCTGGCGCAATCCATCGCCAAATTCGAAGGCTGGGGCCATTCCTCGGTCATCCATTCCGATGACCCCGAGGTGGTGGCCCGGTTCTCAACCGTGCCCACGGGCCGGGTGCTGGTGAACACGCCGGGGATCATGGGGGGCATGGGCTATTCCACCGATCTGGAACCATCCTTCATGCTGGGCACGGGCACGTGGTCGGGCTCGATCACCTCTGACAATGTCACGGCCCTGCATCTGATCAATATCAAGCGGGTCGCCTACGAAAGCAGACCCTGGCGCGACATTTACGAGGAGTATGGCGCATGAGCGAGATCACCATCCGGGCGCTGATGCAGATCGACAACCTGCAACCTAAATTTGCCGCCTATAACGGCGCGACGGTGCAGGGCTCGGTGCCCTTGTCCGGCGACACCGTGCTGATTGGTGAGTTTGCGCCGGGCAACGGGGTGTTCTCGCTGATCGACCGGGCGCTCAAGGCATCCTCGGTCGAGGCGACGACGCAGATGGTGGAACGCGAGTTCGGGTTTTTCATCCTGCGCTCGCCCTCGAATGCCGAAGTGTCCGCCGCGCGCGATGCGATGCTGGCGGAACTGGGCGCGTCGATGTCGGACCGGCTGAAGCCCGCAATCAGTTCGACGCAGATCATCACCAGCGTCGAACCCTATCAGGCGCAATTGCTGAACAAATGGCGCAAAGGGGCGTTGATCGTGCCTGGGCAAACGCTGGGTATCGTGGAATGCGCGCCCGCCGCCTATATCTCAATCGCCGCGAATGAGGCCGAAAAAGCCGCCGAGATCGACATTGTCGAGGTGCGTGCGGTGGGGCGGTTCGGGCGTCTGTTCATCTCTGGTTCGGAAAACTCGGTCAAAACCGCTGTCGAGGCCGCCACCCGCGCCATTGAGGCCGTAGACGGGCAGGCTGGCTAATGGCCACCCCGCGCGTCATAGGTTCGGACGCGGTCGAAGACGCCCGCCGCCGCGGCAGGATCGTGTTCGAGGTTTTGCCCGGTGACATCGTGACTGCATTGGCCCGCGAAACGGCGGAACGGGTGGGCATCACATTGGTGGATGGGCCGCTGGAACGCCCACAACCGCCGCGCACCGATGGTGCGGTATCAATGCGCCGGGTGCTCTATCGCCGCTCACCCAAATGGGTCGCCCCTTCGCGCGCGCCGCGCAAGGCGCGCAGGCTGGGCAAACTGGCGCTGGTGGGGGCCGGGGGCGTTGGCGGCAATATCGCGCATCTGGCGGCGATGGCGGATGTCGCGGATGAGATTGCGCTGATCGACATCGCGCCGGGGCTGGCGGCCTCGACCGCGCTGGACCTCAACCACACATCCGGCATCACCGGGGCCCGTGCCCGGTGTACCGGCGGAGAATCGCTGGATCTGGTGGCCGGGGCCGAGGTTGTCGTCGTCACCGCAGGCCGCGCCCGCCGTCCGGGCATGAGCCGCGCCGATCTGATCGACGTGAACGCCCGCGTGATCCGTCAGGCGGCTGAGGCGATCCGGTCCGCCGCCCCCGATGCCATCGTGATCGTAGTCACCAACCCGCTGGACGAAATGACGGTCGAGATGCTGCGCGCCACGGGCTTTCCGCGCGAACGGGTGCTGGGCATGGCGGGCACGCTGGACAGCAGCCGGTTCCGCAACGCACTGGCGATGGCCGCCGGTGTCACGCCTGCGGACGTCGAGGCGTTTACGCTTGGCAGCCATGGCGATGAGATGGCCCCGATCCCCAGCCGCGCCCGCATCAAGGGCCGTCCGCTGGATGTATTTCTGTCCCCCGAACAGATCGATGCCTGCGTGCAGGATGCCATCACCGGGGGCGGGCAGGTTGTGGCGCTAAAAAAATCGGGGTCCGCGACGATTGCCCCGGCCCATGCCTCGATCGAGTTGATTGACCACATCCGGGGTGCACGGACCGGGCCGGTTCCGGTCTCGGTCATGCTGCAGGGCGAATATGGCATTGATGGCGTGGTGCTGGGCGTGCCCGCCCATCTTGGCGCGGGTGGGTTGGTCGAGGTCGAGGAACTGCGCCTGACGCCCTCGGAACAGGCGGCGCTGCAAACGGCTGCGGATGCCATCCGGCTGAGGCTGGGCCTGTGACGGTGCGCATCTGGAAATCCGGCGGACGGTTTGAAGAGGTCGCCTCGTATTCCCGCGCCAAACGCATAGGCCCGTTTGTCTGGGTCGCGGGCACGACGGCCATCGAACCCACGGGCCGCATCCATGCGCCCGGCGATGTGGGCGCGCAAACGCGCTATATCCTGTCCCGCACCGAAGACGCGCTAAATCAGATGGGGGCCGAGCTGCGCCATGTGGGCCGGGTGCGGGCCTATCTGACCGATTTGTCAAAGGCAGGTGAGTTCGCCCGCGTGCATGGCGAGGTGTTCAAGGGTATCGACCCGGTCCTGACCGCCGTTCAGGCAGGTCTGACTCAACCCGGTCTGATGGTGGAGATCGACGTGGACGCGGTGATTCACGATGAAACCGGCCAGATCGGTTTCTGAACGGCCATCCGACGCACCGCAAAAAAGGGCGCCGGTTTGGCGCCCTTTGCGTTTGGATTACGACCCGTTTGATCAGTCGATCATGGGCAGCAGCTTGTCCAGCGACTG